>JAICRP010000096.1 GCA_025966445.1 Nocardioides sp. | reverse complement strand
TCTGGTTGCGGCGCGACTCGCGGGCCTTCTGGGCGTTCTCGTACTTGAACTTGCCGTAGTCCATGAGCTTGCAGACCGGCGGACGTGCCATCGGGGCGACCTCGACCAGGTCGAGATCGGCTTCCTGGGCGAGCTTGAGGGCTTCGCCCGTGGGGACGATGCCGACGGTCTCACCGTTGGGTCCGACGAGCCGGACCTCGGGTACCCGGATCCGGTCGTTGATGCGCAGCTCGGTGCTGATGTGTCCTCCTCGTTCGGTTGGCCGACCCGAGGGACTCGTCGAGATGACGAGAGCCCCCGTGCGACGCACGGAGGCTCGATAGCTCACCCCAGGAAGTTCGTCCCGGGGAACACCTGGGACGCCACGCCTGGCGCGGACCGGACCCGACGACCTGGTGCTGCGGCGGTCGTGCGGGTGGGAGTGAGCCTCCACTTGTCGGACCCGAACCACTCATCTGGGATGGGCAGCCCGGATCGGTCGCTGGCAAGGGTAACAAGGCTTGCGGGTGCGTGCCTATTCCCCAGGGGCGACCCATGCGGAGCGGCCGCCGACCCGCGCCAGCGTCCAGCCCTGCGCCAGCCCCTCGAGGTCCTGACCCTCGACCACGAACGTCGCCGGGCCGGCGACGTCGACCACGATCGCGGCCGCACCGTCCTGCAGGGCCGCCTGGGCGGCGGTCCGGGCGGTGACGGGGACCGGTCGGGCCTCGGCGTCCCACGCCTGGAGGGCCGGCATCCCGCTGAACGCCAGCAGCGCCATCCGGCCGTCGGCGCCCTGGAGCAGCACGGTCGCCATGTCGCTGGTCTTGTCGTGCGCGAGCCCCTGCTCGTCCACCTCGACCTCGCCGAGCACCGCCACGACAGGCACGAGCAGCCGCGACTCCCGCACCGCGGCGAGCGCGTCGACGTGCGAGCCGCTGCCCTTGACGTACGCCGCCAGGGCCGACGCGAGAGCCGCACCCGGCTCGCCGTGGTCGCCGGCGAAGCCGGGGTCCGGGATGCTGCGGCCGTCCATCGGACGATCCTCGCACCCAGGGGCCGACCGGGGTCAGTCCAGGGCGATGGACCCTGGGGCGATGCCCGTCGATGTGCCACGCTGGAACCGTGGACGACGTCACCTGGGGTGCCCTCACCCTGACGCTGACCGCGATCGGCGGCTTCTACACGTGGTGGGCCTACAAGACCCGCGGGATGACGCCGGCGATCCGCGGCCTCGCCATCACGCTCCTGCCCGCGGCCGCCTGGCTGACGGGGACTCTCCGGCTCTTCACCGAGATCGCCGACGCGGTCACCGACTGGGCCGTCCATCTCGTCTTCAGCCCCAAGGTCTGGCTCGGGGTGATCCTGGCCGTGCTGTCGGTGGTCCTCTTCGTGGTCTCGGGCAAGCTGCGTGACCGCGGGGTCGGCGGCGGCAACCCGCGCCGCACGTCGGCGGACACGCCGAAGAAGCCGGAGTCCCGCGCCCTCCCCCAGGCGAAGCAGGCGCCCGGGGCGCTCGCCGACGACGGCATCGACGACGAGATCGCCGAGATCCTCAAGCGGCGCGGCATCTCCTGACCGGGGCGAACGCCGAGCGGGTGCTCGAGCTGGTCGACCAGCGTCCGCCGACCCTGGGGCGCGGCCGCCTCGTGTGCGTGGACGGTCCGGCCGGCTCGGGCAAGACCACCCTGGCCGACGAGATCAGGGCAGTCACGGGCGCGCCGGTGGTGCACATGGACAACCTCTACGAGGGCTGGGGCGGGCTGCCGCGGGTGGGCCAGCAGCTCGAGCGCCTCCTGCTCCCGCTGTCGCGGAACCGGCCGGGCAGCTACCGGCGCTGGGACTGGTACGCCGACCGCTGGGCCGAGGTCGTGGTGGTCCCGCCCGCGCCCCTGCTGGTGCTCGAGGGGGTCGGCTCCGGGTCCCGAGCAGTGGCCGAGCTGATCACGGTGCTGGCATGGGTCGAGGCGCCCGCAGACCTGCGGCTGGAGCGCGGCCTCGCGCGCGACGGCGTGCACCTCGACGAGTACCTGTCGGCCTGGTCGGTGGCCGAGGAGACCCACTTCGCCCGGGAGGGCACCCGGGAACGCGCCGACCTGGTCATCGACGGCACCCGGGGAGCGGGCGGGCGTCCTTGAGTCCGGCCTGCAACGGTGTAATCATGTAATCATGATGACCAACGAGGACCTGGAGCGGGTGCGTGGCTGGTTCACCGGCCGCTTGCCGGAGGAGTGGAAGGTGGCGGCGCCCGAGGTGAGCGTCGACCGCGAGGAGATCACGGTGATCCTGACGATCGCCGACGTGGACGCGGCTGACGACGCGTCCGAAGCGGAGCGCGACGAGGCGCGGGTCGGCCGCGCGAGCGCGTTCCGCGAGGACACCCGCCGGCAGCGGATGGCCATCGCCGACGAGGCCCAGCACCGGTTCGAGCGCAAGGTCTCGTGGGGCGTACGGCTGGACGGCATCCCCGACCAGACCGCGCTGTTCACCCACGTGGCCGCGCCGGTGATGACGCGGCTGCGGCAGCCGCAGCGCCAGGTGCTCGACACCCTCGTCGACGCCGGAGTCGCGCGGTCGCGCGCCGACGCGCTGGCGTGGTGCGTCCGCCTGGTGGGCCAGCACGAGGACGACTGGCTGGCCGAGCTCCGCACGGCCATGGAGTCGGTGGCCGACGTGCGCGCGAAGGGCCCGGCCGCCTAGGACCTCGGCTCAGTACGTCGTGATGCGCAGCGCGCGCATCCGGGCGTACAGGGTGGTCCGCGAGAGTCCGAGCTCGCGGGCCGCCTTCACCTTGTTGCCGTCGCACCGGCGCAGCGTGGCCACGATGACGTCGCGCTGCACGGCCTCGAGCGGCGCCGTCGGCCGCTCGGGCACGTCGGAGCGGTAGCCGTCGGGCAGGTCCTTGACGCCGATCGCGTCGCCCCAGCGCCGCTGCACGGCGTGCTCGAGGACCGCGCGCAGCTCGTGCATGTTGCCCGGCCAGGCCTGCGCGGCGAGGGCGGCGATGGTGCTGGGCATCAGCCGGACGTGCTGGTCGGGCTCGATGTCGGCCAGCATGGTGGCCGCCACGGCCGGGATCTCCTCGCGGCGGCTGGCCAGCGACAGCATCTCCTCGCGGCGGGTGGCGGTGCCCGCCAGGGCGGCGGCGCGGCCGGACAGCTCGGTCAGCGGAGCCGAGGTGAGCACCAGCTGGCAGCGGTCGGTCGACCGCGCGCGGGCCAGCACGATGTCGAGCAGCACGTCGGGCAGCAGGTCGATGCCCTCGACGAGCACGGTCCCGTTCACGACGAACTGTCCGTCGACCACGCTGGTACCGCTGCGGCGGCTGACGGCCTGCTCGAACCGTCGCGCCCACGCCTGCTCGCCCTCCAGCACCACCGCGGTCGCCTCGAGCACCGTGAGCGGCTCGCGCACGACCAGCTGGCGCGCCCGCGTCGTGCGCCCCGAACCCGGTGGGCCGGAGACCAGCACCGGCGCCGGCACGAAGGCTCGCGGGTACGTGCGGGTCGCCGACGGCTCGTCGCGCGGCTCGACCTGCAGCAGCGCTCCGCGCCGGGCACCCGACACGGCCGTCACCGCCACCCGGACGTGCTGCCCGGAGTCGAGCACCAGGTCGAGCGTGCTGGAGCCGCCGGCCCGGGCGAGCGGTGCGTCGGCCGCGAGGCCGCGCAGCATCGCGACGTCGGTCGGGCTCAGCAGGTCGAGGGCGGCCTGGTTGGAGAGCACGAGGTCCTCCCCCGCGGCGACCACCGCCCGCTGACGTACGGAGGACGCGGCCTGGAAGGCGTCCAGCAGCCGCCGCTCCGAGGCGCGGCTGCCATCGAGCAGGCGGCGCTCGATGTCGGCCACGGCTCGCGCGACCAGTGCTGGAAGCAGCGGGTTCGCGTCGTCGCAGATCGCGGTGATGTCGAGGACGCCCTCGATACGCCGCGACAGCGGGTGCCGGATCGGCTGCCCGTAGCAGGAGAACCGCTTGAAGAGCTCGACGTAGTGCTCCTCGCCGTTGATGACGATGCCCTCGCGGATCTCCATCGCGGTGCCCAGGGCGTTGGTGCCGGCGTCCTCCTCGGCCAGGCTCGTGCCGAGGCCGATCCGCAGCTCGTCCAGCGCGTCCAAGAGGCGGGAGTCGTCGAACGCGCGGCGCACGACGCGGCACTCACGGTCCACGAGGAGGGTCCCGTACCTGGTCTCCCGCAGCTGCTCGTCGAGCTCCTCGAGCACCGGGCTCGCGGCCGCGAGCAGCGAGCTCTGCGGGTCGACGTCGATCGGGACGAGGTGGTCGAGCGTGCTGTCGGGTGGCAGCCCGACGACGTCGGAGCGCTGCCAGGACTGTGCGATCGCCGGTCGCAGCTCGGTGTCCACGGGTTCCCCCACTCAGGCGGTCCTGTGACCGCGGTCACCACACTATCCACGGCTCCCTCGACGCGAAATGTCCAACTCCTGAACACTTCGCACACCCGGCCGGTGTCACGTTGGGTGCCCCGAACAACCAGCAGGACCCAGCACAGGAGGCAGCATGAAGACCAAGGCAGCGGTCGTCGTCGAGGCCGGCAAGCGGATCGAGATCGAGGAGCTCGACCTCGACGGCCCCAAGGAGGGCGAGGTCCTCATCCGCTACACCCACGCGGGCCTCTGTCACTCCGACATCCACGTCGCCCACGGCGACCTCGAGGCGCGGCTGCCGATGGTGCTCGGGCACGAGGGCGCCGGTGTCATCGAGGAGGTCGGACCGGGCGTCACGCGCGTGAAGGTGGGTGACCACGTCGTCTGCTCGTTCATCCCGAACTGCGGCTCGTGCCGCTACTGCGCCACCGGCCGTCAGTCGATCTGCGACATGGGCGCGACCATCCTCGAGGGGTACCTGCCCGGCGAGCGGTTCCCGCTCACCGGCCCGCGCGGCCAGTACGGCGCGATGTGCATGCTCGGCACGTTCAGCCAGTACGGCACCATCCACCAGAACTCCGCGGTCAAGGTCGACGACGACCTGCCGCTCGACAAGGCGGTCCTGGTCGGCTGCGGCGTGCCGACCGGGTGGGGCTCGGCGGTGAACACCGCCGCCGTCCGCGCCGGCGACACCGTCATGGTCAGCGGCGTCGGCGGCATCGGCATCAACGCGGTCCAGGGCGCGCGGTACGCCGGCGCGAAGTACGTCGTCGCGGTCGACCCGCTGGAGAACAAGCGCGAGAAGGCCATGGAGCTCGGCGCCACGCACGCCTTCGCCACGGCCGGTGAGGCGATCGCGACCATCACCGACCTGACCCGGGGCCAGATGGCCGACTCAGCGATCCTGACGCCGGACCTGATGACGGCCGAGATCGTGGGCGACGGCTTCAACGCCGTCGGCAAGGGCGGCACCGTCGTGCTGACGGGCCTCAACAAGCTGATGGAGCCCAACATCCAGCTGCCGGGCACGATCCTCACGCTGTTCCGCAAGTCCATCAAGGGCAGCCTGTTCGGCGACTGCAACCCGACGACCGACATCCCGAAGATCCTGGGGCTCTACCAGTCGGGCGACCTCAAGCTCGACGAGATCATCACGCGCACCTACACCCTCGACGAGGTGAACGAGGGGTACGACGACCTGCTCGCCGGGAAGAACGTGCGCGGCGTGGTGGTGCACGAGCACTGATGCGGGTCATCGACCGGGAGCTGGAGGCCGAGCTCCTCGAGGCGGCGCTGCGCAGCGGTGCGCACGTCGTCCTCGAGGGGCCTCCCGGCACGGGCAAGTCCACCTTGCTGCGGCAGGTCTCCAGCACCCGGCACGTCCCGTTCGTGCTCGTCGAGGGCAACGCCGAGCTCACGCCGGCCCGACTGGTCGGGCACTTCGACCCTGCCCTCGTGCTGTCGAAGGGCTACCAGCCCGACGTGTTCGTCGACGGACCCCTCATCGAGGCGATGCGCTCAGGCGGGCTGCTCTACGTCGAGGAGCTCAACCGGGTGCCCGAGGAGACGCTCAACGTGCTGCTGACGGTGATGTCCGAGGGCGAGATCGCGGTCCCGCGGCTGGGCCGGGTGCCGGCGGCGCCCGGCTTCTCGCTGGTCGCGGCGATGAACCCGTACGACGCGGTGGGCACCGCGCGCATCTCCTCGGCCCTCTACGACCGGACGTGCCGGATCGCGATGGGCTACCAGTCCGAGGACGCCGAGCAGCAGATCGTCGCCACCCGCAGCCCCGACCCCGATCCCGAGTGGCGCGACCGGATGGTGCGCCTGGTACGGGACACGCGCGAGCACCCCGACATCCGGGTCGGCTCGTCGGTGCGCGGCGCGCTCGACGGGATCGGCCTGGCCGTCGAGCTCGCCGGCCTGCGCGGCGTCCCCGTGACGGACTGGAAGGTCGGGTTGGTGGCGGCCAAGGCCGCCCTGACGGGGCGGATCCGCCTGCACGAGTCCAGCAGCCGCACGCCGGAGGAGGTCGTGACCGAGCTGTACGAGAAGGTCTTCGGGACCGACCCCGACCTCTCCAACGGAGAGGGGTCGCCGGGGGAACGCTGAGCCCGCCCCCCGGGGCGGGCGGCTCCCCCTCCGGCGACCCCGAGCCGAAGTCGCGGCCGCGGGGCGACCCGACGACCGGGCGCGGCCAGCTGGCCCGGCACCCGAAGTTCGCCGAGCTGTCGCCCGAGGTCGGCGAGCTCGACCTCGAGGCCGTGGAGCGGGCCCTGGCCGAGGACGCCGACGACACCCTGGCCCTGCTGGTGACCATGTCGAACGCCACCGACGAGCAGCTGAGGAAGCTGGTCCGCGCCCTCGCGCCTCGGCTCATCCTGGACCGGGTGCGGACCGGGGCGATCCGGCGGCGCGGCATCGGACGGCCCCGGCTCGTGCCCGCCGACGTCGATGGCGAGCTCGACCTGGACGCCTCGATGGAGGCGATCGCCGCCGCCCGCGCCGAGGAACGTCCGCCGGCGCTCGACGAGCTCCGGGCACGTGAGTGGGGCCGGCCGGAGTTGGCGATGTGCCTGGTCGTCGACCGGTCGGGCTCGATGAACGGGACCCGGCTCGCGACGGCGGCCGTCACCGCTGCCGCCTGCCTGGTGCGGGCGCCGGGCGACACGGCCGTCGTCACGTTCGCGCGGCACGCGGAGGTGCTCGCACCCCTCGGCGTACCTCGCGACCCCGAACGTGTCGTGACCGACGTGCTCGGCCTGCGGGGCCACGGCATGACGTCGGTCAGCGAGGCGCTCGTCGAGGCGCGCAGCGAGCTCGCCCGCTCGCGAGCGGCCCGCAGGGTGACGGTGCTGCTCTCCGACTGCCGGTGCACCGACGACGTCGACCCGGTGCCGTCGGCCCGCGCCCTGGAGGAGCTGGTGATCCTGGCGCCGGCGGACGATGCCGACGAGGCCCACCGGCTCGCTCGGGAGAGCGCGGCACGGATCGGCGAGGTGGCGTCCGTCGACGGCGTCGCATCATTGTTGGAACAGCTCCTGCAGACCTGACGAGAGGGACGAGATGAGCGAGGCCACCGACCTGTTCCGGGCGAGCCGGGACCAGCTGCTGGACTGGTACGGCGACCACGGGTCCGCCGTCGACGGCTTCCGGTTCCCGGAGATGCCGTCGCCCTTCAACTGGGTGTGCGACTGGTTCGACGCGGTCGCCGACGGGAACGACGCCCGGGCGCTCGTGGTCGTCGAGGAGGACGGGTCGTCGACCGCGCACACGTTCGCGGAGCTGCGGGAGCGCTCGCGTGCGGTCTCGGCGTGGCTCGCCGACCTGGGCGTCCGGAGGGGCGACTCGGTGATCGTGATGCTCGGCAACCGGGTCGAGCTGTGGGAGTCGATGCTGGCGATCATGCGGCTGGGTGCCGTGGTCATGCCGACGACGACGGCCGTCGGGCCGGCCGAGCTGGTCGACCGGATCGAGCGGGGCGACGCCAGGCACGTGATCGTCGACGCCGCGGACGTCGACAAGTTCGACGACGTCCCGGGTGACTACACGCGGGTGAGCGTGGGAGCGGTGCCGTCGGATGCGTGGCACACGTTCGCCGACGGCTACGACGTGGACGGTTCGGGCGTCGGTCACCCGGGTACGTCCCCCGAGGACCGCCTGCTGCTCTACTTCACGTCCGGCACCACCAGTCGCCCCAAGCTGGTCGAGCACACCCAGGTGTCCTATCCCGTGGGCCACCTGTCGACGATGTTCTGGCTGGGCGTGAGGCCCGGCGACGTGCACCTCAACATCTCCTCGGCCGGGTGGGCCAAGCACGCCTGGTCCTGCTTCTTCGCGCCGTGGATCGCCGAGGCCACGATCGTGGTCCTCAACTACGCGCGCTTCGACCCACAGACCCTGCTGCGGCAGCTGCGGGAGCAGGAGGTGACGACGTTCTGCGCGCCGCCCACCGTGTGGCGGATGCTCATCAAGTCCGACCTGTCCGGTGGTTCCGGCTCGTTGCGCGAGCTGATCGGCGCCGGCGAGCCGCTGAACCCCGAGGTCATCGCCCAGGTGCAGCAGCACTGGGGCATGACCCTGCGCGACGGTTACGGCCAGACCGAGATGACCGCCGCGATCGGGAACACGCCGGGGTCACCGGTCAAGCCCGGCTCGATGGGGCGCCCGCTGCCGGGGATCCCGGTCGTGCTCGTCGACCCCCTGTCGGGCTCGCGGATGGACGGTGAGGGCGAGGGCGAGATCTGCCTGGACCTCGAAGGGCCACTCGGTCGGCCGCTGCCGCTGATGACGGCGTACCAGGGAGACCCGGAGCGCGACGCCGAGGCGATGGCGGGCGGTTGCTACCACACCGGCGACCTCGCGGCGCGGGACGCGGAGGGCTACATCACCTACGTCGGCCGCACCGACGACGTGTTCAAGGCCAGCGACTACAAGATCAGCCCGTTCGAGCTGGAGTCGGTCCTCATCGAGCACCCGGCCGTCGCGGAGGCGGCCATCGTGCCGGCGCCCGACGAGGTACGACTGGCCGTGCCCAAGGCGTACGTCTCGCTGGCCGCCGGGCACGAGCCGAGCCCCGAGCTGGCGCAGCAGATCCTGGCGTTCGCCCGCGACAACCTGGCGCCGTACCTGCGGATCCGGCGCCTCGAGTTCGCGGTGCTGCCGAAGACGATCTCCGGCAAGATCCGCCGGGTCGAGCTGCGCGGGCTGGAGGACGACGCGGCGGCGGACGGCGTGCGTCGCGACGCCGAGTATCGCTACGAGGACTTCCCGGAGCTGCGGTCCTGACGCGGCACTAGGTTGGTCGGGTGGTCGGGCCGACGGGTGAGCAGTTCGAGATCAGTGCGGGCGGCTATCGCGCCATCGTGACCGAGGGCGGCGCGACGTTGCGGCTGCTCGAGCACGACGGCCGGCCCGTGGTGGACGGCTTCGCCGAGGACGCGATGCCCTCCGTGGGGCGCGGTCAGCTGCTGATGCCCTGGCCGAACCGGATCCGCGACGGCGCGTACTCCTTCCAGGGCCGGTCGCTCCAGCTGGGCCTGACCGAGGCCTCCCTGGGCAACGCCTCGCACGGGCTGGTGCGCTGGGCGGCCTGGTCGCTGGAGGAGCTGTCGCCGGCGTCGGTGTCGCTGACCTACCGACTGATGGCGCAGAGCGGGTACCCGTGGACCGTCGACCTCCACGTCCTCTACGACCTGTCGGCCGACGGCCTCACCGTGACGCAGACCGCGACGAACCTGTCGCCGCAGCCCGCGCCGTACGCATCGGGAGCGCATCCCTACCTGCGCGTGGGCTCCGGTGGCGTCGACGACTGGGAGCTGACCGTACCGGCCTCGACGCGGCTGCTCGTCGACGACCAGATGATCCCGGTCGGCTCGGAGCCCGTGGACGGGACGGCGTACGACTTCCGCATCTCGCGGCCGGTGCGCGACACCGTCATCGACCACGCGTTCGGGGACGTCGACCGCGACGAGGACGGCGTGGCGACCGTGGTCGTGCGCGACCCCGCGTCCGGCGACGGCGTGGCGCTGTGGATGGACGACCGGCACGGCTGGATCCAGGTCTACACCGCCGAGAAGGACGCCACCCCCCGGCGGGCGATCGCCGTCGAGCCGATGACCTCTCCCCCGGACGCCTTCCGCTCCGGCACCGACCTCGTGGTCCTCGCGCCCGCAGGTACGGACGGCGACGAGTTCTCAGGTTCCTGGGGCATCCGCTCCCTGGGCTGAGTCCGCTCCGTGGGGGTAGTCCCGTGCATTTGCCCGGTCAATCGGGCCGGGACACCGGTAAAACGCACGGGACTACCCCGCCGCGGAGGCCGACGCCAGCACGGTACGT
>JAICRP010000055.1 GCA_025966445.1 Nocardioides sp. | reverse complement strand
CGCGCAGCACGTCGACCAGAGCGGCGGCGGGGTTGCCGCCTCGCTCCGACGCGGACGCGACGCCGGGGAGGTGCTGATGGCCGACGAGCCCCTGCAGGTCGAGCTTGGCCACGCCGGCCGGCGCGATGCCGGAGCCGGCCAGCGCGTCGAGCCAGGCTTCCTCGACGGCGACCATCGCCGCGAGGAACGCCTCGTCGGAGAACAGGTCGCCGGCGCGCTCGTCGCCCGGCCAGAGGAGGTTGCTCATCCGGTCAGTCTCGCGGTGCCGGTGTGGGAGAGGAACACCGTCTCGCCCTCGCCCTGCAGTCGCAGGTCGAACACGAAGCCGTGGTCGTCGGCCTCGGCGAGCATCGTCGCCCGCCGGTCGTCCGGCAGCGAGGCCAGCAGCCGGTCGTGGGGGTGACCCGGGAGGTAGGCCCGGGTGAACAGCCGGTCGAGCAGCCCGCGCGCGAACACCGTGATGGCGAAGAAGGGAGGGTCCCAGGTCGACGGGGGCCGGCTCGCCCCCGGGCGGGTGACGCCCGGAGCGACGGTGGTGAACGCGTACGTGCCCGTGCGGTCGGTGCCCGCGCGGCCCCACCCCGTGAAGGTGTAGCCGTCGCGGCGCAACGAGCCCGACCGCTGGACGACCAGCCCGTCGGCGTCGGCCTGCCAGAGCTCGAGGAGCGCGTCGGGGACCGGCTCGCCCGCCCCGTCGAGCACCCGCCCGTGCAGGCGGATCGCGCCAGGGCTGCCGGGGGGCACCAGGGCCGAGTCGCCGTCGTACTCGAGACCGAACGCGAAGAACGGCCCGACGGTCTGGCCGGGTGTCGGCGGGCTCGTCACTCCTCCTCCTCGACGGGCGTGGCGGCCGAGCCGGTGAGCACGATGTCCCAGCGGTAGCCGGTGCACCACTCGGCCTCGGTGAGGTCGTGGTCATAGGTGGCCACCAGCCGCTGGCGGGCCCGCGGGTCGACGATCGACTGGGAGATCGGGTCGAGCGCGCACAGCGGATCGCCGGGGAAGTACATCTGGGTGACCAGCCGCTGGGTGAAGTCGGTGCCGAAGAGCGAGAAGTGGATGTGCGCCGGCCGCCAGGCGTTGTGGTGGTTGCGCCACGGGTACGGACCCGGCTTGATGGTGGTGAACTCGTAGCCGCCGTCGTCGTCGGTGAGGCAGCGACCCATGCCGACGAAGTTCGGGTCGAGGGGAGCCGGGTGCTGGTCGCGCTGGTGGATGTACCGCCCTGCCGCGTTGGCCTGCCAGACCTCGACGAGCTGGCGGCGTACCGGGCGGCCGTCGCCGTCCAGGACGCGCCCGGCCACCTTCATCCGCTCACCGACCGGCTCGCCGCCGCGCTGGATCGTCAGGTCGGCCTCGAGCGGCCCGACGTCGCGCTCGCCGAAGACCGGGCTCCACGGCTCCACGCCCTCGGGGTCCACCTGGACGGGGCTCTTCGTCGGGTGGCGCAACAGGCTGGAGCGGTACGGCGGGTAGTCGAGGCGGACCCCGGTCTCGTCGACACCGGTCCTCGCGTACTCCTCCGCGAGCACGGCGATCTCCGCGCTGATGTCGGCCTGGGTGGTCACGGGGACACGCTAGGGGCCGAGAGGGGTGGCTCCTGGCGGCGACTTCCGCTGAGTGGAACACTGCCGACGTGGCCGGCAACACCTCCACCCCTGGGGCAAGCGTCACCTCGCGCGCGCTGGCGCTCCTCGGCGCGTTCGACGAGGAGAACCGTCGGCTCTCGCTGACGGCACTGGCGGGACGAGCGAAGCTGCCGGTACCCACCGCCCACCGCCTGGTCGGCGAGCTCGTCGAGTGGGGAGCGCTCTCCCGGTCGACGTCGGGTGAGTACGTCGTCGGCCGGCGGTTGTGGGACCTCGGGATGCTGGCGCCGGTGCAGGCCGGCCTGGTCGAGACGGCGTCGCCGTTCCTCCACGACCTGTACGGCGCGACCCTCGCCACCGTGCACCTCGCGGTCCGCGACGGCGACGAGGTGCTGTACCTCGACCGGTTGCGCGGCAACACGTCGGTCCCCGTCGTCAGCACCATCGGGTCGCGGCTCCCGATGCACGCGACGGGCGTGGGCAAGGTGCTGCTCGCCCACGCGCCGGGTGACGTGCAGGCGCGGGTGCTGGCCGACCTCTACCGCGTGACGGCGTACACCGTCAGCCAGCCGGGTCGCCTCCGCCGTCAGCTCGCCCAGGTGCTGCGAGACGACTACGCCACCACCCAGGAGGAGATGAGCCTCGGCGCGTGCTCGGTGGCCGTCCCGATCCGCCACCGGGACGAGGTGGTCGCCGCCCTCGGGCTGGTCGTCCCCACGCTCAAGCGGGACAGGCCCAAGCTCGTCACGGCGCTGACGGTGGCGGCACGGGGCATCGGTCGCGCGCTGGAGTTCCGGCCAGCGGAAGCCCCGGATCGCCCGGGGGCACCGTGACCGCGACCCTGACCACCATGGACGAGGTGCGCACCCAGGTCGCCATCATCGGTGCGGGCCCGGCCGGCATGGTGCTGTCACACCTGCTCGCGGCGGAGGGCATCGAGTCGGTGGTCGTGGAGACGCGCACGGAGGCGTACGTCGCCTCCCGGATCCGGGCCGGCATCCTCGAGCAGTCGACCGTCGACCTGCTGCGCGCCAACGGCCTGGGCGGCCGTCTCGACGCGGAGGGCCACCAGCACCGCGGCATCTACCTCCAGTGGCCCGGCGAGCGTCACCATCTCGACTTCGTCGACCTGACCGGACGGTCGGTGTGGGTCTACGGCCAGACCGAGGTGCAGAAGGACCTCGTCGCCGCGCGCCACGCCGCCGGTCAGCAGGTGTTCTACGAGGTCGCCGACACCGCGCTGCACGACCTGAGCAGCGACCGCCCGTCGGTCACGTTCACCTCGCCGTCCGGGTCCTCGGTCCGCGTGGTCGCCGATGCCATCGCCGGCTGCGACGGCTCCTTCGGGCCGTCACGGGGCGCGGTACCCGAGTCGGTGCGCCAGTCGTGGGAACGGCTCTACCCCTACTCGTGGCTCGGCATCCTGGCGAACGTCGCGCCGTCGACCGACGAGCTCATCTACGCCTGGCACCCGGACGGGTTCGCACTGCACTCCATGCGCTCCGACACCGTGTCCCGCTTCTACGTGCAGGTGCCCAACGACACCCCGATCGGGGAGTGGTCCGACGACCGGGTCTGGGAGGCGCTCGCCATCCGCCTCGGCCACGGCCAGGACGGCTGGTCGCTCGAGACCGGCCCCGTCACCAGCCGCGCCGTGCTGCCCATGCGGTCGTTCGTCGCCAGCCCCATGCGCCACGGCCGGCTGTTCCTGGCCGGCGACGCCGCGCACATCGTCCCGCCCACCGGCGCCAAGGGCCTCAACCTCGCGGTCGCCGACGTCGCCCTGCTCGCCCCTGCCCTCGCCGGCCTCGTCCGGGGCTCGTCCGCGCTCGCGGACGCCTACTCCGACACCGCCCTGCGCCGCGTCTGGCGCTGCACCCACTTCTCCTGGTGGATGACCTCCATGCTCCACACCTCCGGCGACCCGTTCGACGCCGAGCTCCAGCTGTCCCAGCTCCGCTGGGTCTGCTCCTCCGACGCCGGCGCCACCGGGCTGGCCGAGAACTACGCCGGCCTGCCGATCGGCTTCTGACCTGGCCGCTGAGTTGTCCGACTCGTGTGCGGCGCCGGTGATCCCAGGCATGACGGCGCGCGATGCCCGTAGCCACCGAGGGACGGGTACGCCGCCGGGCCGCCGAACACCTCGACCCACCACGTCGTCACGTGCGAGCGGTGCTGCTCCGAGACGCCGCCGGGGAACAGCGGCGCGAGCAGGTCGTCGCGCTCGACCCGGTCGAAGCACGCGTCGATCAGCCGCCGGAAGGCGTCGCTGCCCCCGGCCCAGTCGTCCAGCGAGGGCTCCGGCGTAACCATGCCATCGTCAAGCTCGACAGCTGGTCGCGCCGTCGAACAAGGATCAGACGACGACGGGAACGGGCTGCAGGCGCGGCCCCAGCAGGCCCTCGCGCCGCGCGCACAGCGTGGCGACCGCGATGGTGGCGGCCGCGGCGGACATGTTGACCGCCAGCACCGTCACGCTCTTGATGAGCACGAAGTCCTCCAGCGACTGCGACTGCAGCAGCCACAGCGTGAACGACGCCTTGCCGATGCAGAGCACCGCCCACATGACGGTGAGGTTGCGGAACAGGCGCTGGACGCGCGGGCGCAGCCGCAGCTCCTCGGTCATCGGGTAGAAGTCACCGGCCAACCGGGCCACCAACGGTCGGGTGGTCGCCAGCGACAGCAGGAACGTCGTCCCGACGACCATGTCGCTGATGATGGGCTGGAGGAAGTACAGGAACGTGCTGCCGGCCGCCAGCGAGACGACGGTCCGCAACGTGATGAGGGTGGCGGTGATGATCAGCAGCCCGGAGGTACGCCGCCCGGTCACCGCCCGCCAGGTGATCGCGCCGTACGACCAGCCCAGCGCCACCAGGATCGCCGTCCACACGCCGGCCAGCACGAACGTCGTGTAGAAGAGCACCGCCGGGATGAGGCAGGCGACCAGCAGGCTGAGCGACACCCGGCGCACGACGGCACCCAGTGTCGGGCACGCATGGTGCGCGTCGTCGAGCGCTGGGGCCGGGTTCGTCACCGCAAGGGACACAGGGGTCCTGTCCTGCCGGTCGCGCCGGCTGAGGTCTGGCCCACCGGGGATGGTGCCCGTGGGGCACCCGGGGGGATTCCCTCGGTGGTGGAGGCGACGCTATGAGGTGGGCACCGGCAGGGTCCGGGCTTCGGCCCGAAATGGCCTACTTGGGTCATCATCCTAGTCCTCTCGGACCACCACGGCCCTGGTCGTCCACATCATGACGGCAGCACCGCCGTCCAGCCGCCGTCGACGACGAGGTTCGCGCCGGTCACGTACGACGCCCTCTGCGTCACGGATCGGCCGGCAGGCCCGGTCCACTCGAACATGCCGCCCACTCTCCCCGTCCCACGCCCGCCCGGGAACGAGCGGCTGGTGATGCGAGGTATCCAGGCGGCTCGGTTCCGTCCGATCCGCCGGCGCACGGAGCAGAATGCGCCTCGTGAGCATCCCGTCGGCGGAGGCGCCGGCCGCGCCGGACGTACGGACCGCCGTCAGGCTGGGCTGGGCCGTGGCCGAGCTGCGCGGCCGGTCGTGGCCCGAGGGCTCGCGGCCCGCCACGTCGTCGCTGCCAGCACGACCGGAGCACACGTTGCCGCTGCGGTCGCAGCGCGGGTACGCCGCGTCCCAGCGGTCCGCGGTGCACACGCTCGCGACGCTGGCAAGCAAGCTCGGCATCCCGGCCGACGACGCCCACGCCGCCCTGGCTCCGGAGAACGACTGGCCGACCATGGCGAGGTACTTCTTCGACTTCGACGCCCGCATCCAGGACTCGCTGGCCTCCCGCGACGAGGCGGCGGCCAACGGCTACCTGCTCGCCCGCGGCCTGGCGGAGTGCTACTGGGGCCTCGGGCCCGACGAGACCTGGAACGAGGGCACCGAGCAGACCGGGGTCTCGCTGCAGGTCCTGTTCGGCGCCGACCGACGGCGCGAGCTGACCCGGATGCTCGGTCGGCTCGGCTCCGGCCAGATGCACCCGCTGAGCGCGTCCGCGATCTCGGGGAGCATCGAGGCGTGGGGGCGGGTGGCGTCCGACGTCGCCTGGGCGCACACGCCGGACCTGCGCGAGCAGCTCTACGAGCAGACCCGGCGGTGGTACCAGCTGCTGGTCCTCGACCAGGACCCCACCACGCTGGTCAAGCCGTACGCGAAGCTCAGCTCGCCGCACAACTTCTTCCGCTTCATGCGGCTGTACCGGCTGCAGATCATCCTGGGCCTCGTCGCGTTCTGCCTGATCGTCGCGTTCTTCGCGTTCCGCGGTCAGGCCACCAGCGAGTGGATCCCTTCCCTCGTCGGCATCCTCGGCGTCGGCGGCGCCGTCCTCACCGGCGTCCTCACGCGCGCCAAGGACACCGCTGAACGGCTCGCCACCCGGATGCGCCAGGACGCCTACACCGACCTGGTCGCGGTCGCCCTCACGTCCGTGCCGAAGTACCCCGGCACCGCGAAGCCCGGCGACCGGATCGAGAATGCCGTCCGTCGGCGCCTGCTGACTCCGGCGACCGCTCCCCCGTCCGACTGATCCCGCCAGCCGCCTGTCACAACACCCGCGCACCGTTCGTCCTAGGTGTGAGAGCGGATCGACATCGGGTCGACCGCCCGCACGACCGGAAGGGGACCACCATGCCCGAGAAGAAGTCCGACGGGTTCAGCGCCGAGGAGCGCGCCGCCATGAAGGAGCGCGCGGAGGAGCTGCGTGCGGAGGGCAAGAGGGGTGCCAAGAAGGCCGAGGGGCTGCAAGCGGCCCTCGACGCGATCGAGAAGATGGCGCCCGACGACCGGGCCCTCGCCGAGCGCGTGCACGTCGCGATCACCACGCACGCCCCCGGCCTGGCGCCGAAGACCTGGTACGGCATGCCGGCCTACGCCGACGCGGATGGCAAGGTCGTCGTGTTCTTCCAGGACTCGGGCAAGTTCAACTACCGCTACTCGACGCTGGGCTTCCAGGACGCGGCGCACCTCGACGACGGCGACATGTGGGCGTCATCCTTCGCGTTGCTGAAGTGGAGCCCGAAGGTCGAGAAGCAGGTCGTCGCGCTGGTGAGGTCGGCCGTCTCCTGATCTCGCCGCGTCGACGGCCGCGGCCGCGTTGCGGCTCGTCTGGCGCTCCGCCGACACGACGACCGCCACGGCCCCGACCACGATCGCACCGCCGACCAGGATCGCCCAGGTGACCGACTCCGAGAGGATCAGCCAGCCCAGGAACACGGCCACGACGGGGTTCACGTACGCGTAGGTGGCGACGAGCGAGATCGGCGCGACGCTGAGGACCCACACGTACGCCGTGAAGGCGACGACCGAGCCGAAGGTGACGAGGTACGCCCACGCGAGCCACGCGTCGAGCGGCGCCGAGGTCGGCAGCACGTGCTCGCCCCGGACGGCGGCGAAGAGCAGCAGCCAGACGGAGCCGAAGAGCATCTCGTAGACGGTCAGGACGAAGGCGTCCTTCGGCAGGGTCAAGCGTGGCGTCGACCACGAGCCGAACGACCAGAACACCGTCGCGCACATGATGATCAGGCAGGCGCCGACCGCCACGTCGCCCTCGATGCCCTGCGAGGCGATGAGCAGGACGAGGCCGGCGAAGCCGAGCAGCACGCCGAACAGCGTCCGTCGGCTGGGCCGGTCGCCGGAGAGCCGCCGGTAGACGATCACCCACAGCGGCACGGCCGCCACGAGCAGCGCGGCGATGCCTGACGGTGCGCCCTGGTGCTCGCCCACCGACACCAGGCCGTTGCCGAGTGCTGGCAGCAGCAGCCCGAGCGCCGCGCAGCCCACCAGCTCGCGCCGCGTCGCGCGCAGCCGCCCGAGGCCGCCGCGGGCGGCCAGGATCGCGGCCAGGAGCAGGCCTGCCACCAGGTACCGCCAGCTGGCCGACGCCATCGGCGGGAGGTCCTCGACCACCACCCGGATGGCCAGGTAGGTCGAGCCCCACACGACGTAGACGATCCCGAGCGCGACCGCGACGAGCCACGCCGCCGGTGGCACGGCCACCGCGGGTGTCATCGGCAAACGGTCGTTTTGCTCCTTCACCCCGCCATGCTAGGCAGGTGGACGGGTTCTTGACCTGCCGGTTTTCGGACACCGAACGCCGATTTCCCGCCCTTCTGCCGCTCCGGCCCGGGCACTGGGTTGGCGGGCGAACCGGACGTGGAGGTCGCAGCACGGTGGCGAAGTGCAAGCGGGCCCCGCCGCTCCGCTCCAAGGTGAACGCGGCTGGATGGCGCAGCCCCATACGTCGATCGCCGGCCGCGAAGGGCTCGCCACCCCCGACCTCGCGAGCAAGCGCGGGGCGCTGGAGGCCCACCGGAGACGGCGATCCAGCAGCAGATCGTTCGGCACGTTCTCCTGCCGTGCCTCACCGGGACATGACAACCTCATGACATGACCCCCCTCCGCATCGGCCTCGTCGGCGCCGGCGCACACGCCGCCGAGGTCATCGTCCCCACCCTGATGAGCACGCCCGGCATCCAGCTGGCCGCGATCTGCTCGCGCGGCTCCTCGGCCGGCGAGCTCGCCGCCGCGTGGGGCGTCGAGGGCGTCCAGGCCGAGGTCGAGGAGTTCCTCAAGGTCGGCGAGTTCGACGCCGCGGTCCTCTGCGCGACCCCGGACGCCCACGAGGCCGCGCTCGCGGTCGCCCCCGAGTACGGCGTCTCGCTCTTCGTCGAGAACCCGCCCGCGTTCGGCGCCGCGGCGATCCGCCGCTTCGCCCAGGACAACGCTGCCCGGCCGAAGCCGGTCACGTCGTTCGTCGACGCCCACCTGAGGTACGCCGCGATGTCGCGCGTCGCCCTCGAGCACGTCACCGCGCACGGCCGCGTCCTGCACGTCGCGATGGACTGCCACACCGACGAGCCGCGCACCACCGTCTGGAACCGCGACCTGCTCGACAGCTTCCTGCTGTCGTCCGGCATCCAGCCGCTGGCCGTGATGGCCGAGCTGCTCGGCTGGCCCGCCGCCGACAGCCTCACCAGCGCCGAGGTCACCCAGACGCGCAAGGACGACATCTTCGTCGCCGCCGACTTCACGACCCGGACCACCCGCGGCTCCCTGCGGATGTCCAACACCCGCAACCGGTTCGCGTTCGAGACCACGGTGACGTGCGCGGACGGTTGGTCGGTCAGCTGGACCCTCGACGAGGTCGTCGTCTACCGCCCCGGCGCCCCCGAGGAGCCACGCCAGACGTGCAGCCCGCTGCTGTTCGGCGGCGAGAAGGCGGGGTACTCCGCCGCCGTCCGCGAGTTCCGGGACGCCTGCCTCGGCAAGGCCGAGAGCCGGTCCACCGTCGAGCAGAACCTGGTCGTCATGGAGTGGATCGAGCGGCTCCGGGCCTGAGGCCTCCGGGAGGACTCGTCCTGGTCGTCAGGGTCATGTCGGCGGTCCGGCCGGACCGGAGCGGCTCGGGCAGCCGCTCGCACGTCGTGATGCTCGCTATCGGTCCGACCGATGCCCGGAGAGACTGCCTCCATGAGCGACGAGCCCGACCTCTCCCGCTACGGCGACATCCTCGCGTGGATCGACGAGCTGGGAGCTCGCGACGACGACCTGCTCGCCTGCTGGGTCGGCGGGTCGGCGGCGACGGGTGGGTACGACGACCACTCCGACCTCGACCTCAACGTGCTCGCCGCACCCGGGACCTTCTCCCGGGTGTTCGACGACCTGCTCGCCTCGCTGGTGGGCACGTTCGCGCCGACGAGCGTGTGGCGGCTGCCGGACGCGACGTATCCCGACGGTCGCCAGCTGTTCGCGACCTTCGACGACGATCCCGGCGCGCTCGTCGGTCAGACCCGCCTCCTCGACGTCGTCGTGCATGAAGCCACCGACGAGCATCGGCACGTCGACGTACGCCGCCACGGCTCGCCGCTGGTCCGCTTCGACCCCGACGGGTTGATCGTGGAGCGTCGGGACGACGAGACCGAGCTACGTCGCGGCGCCGCAGAGACCATCGACCAGATCCGTCAGCGTCGCCTGGTCGCCGAGTGGCTGGTCAACCGGGCCATCGCCCGCAGCCATCTGGCCGAGGCCGTCTCGCTCTACCTCCGTTTCGCCCTCCTGCCGGTGGTCCAGCTGCTCCGCGCCCGCGACTGCCCCGCGCGTCACGACTACCTGTTCCGCTACCTCCACACCGACATCGACCCCGGGGACGCCTCGCGAGTGGACGCGCTGCTCCCCGGGGTCGAGAGGCTGCGTGAGCTGTCCGCCGAGTGCTTCGCCTGGCAGGACGACCTGCTCGACACCGATTCGTCTGCGGTTTGACCGAGTTTCCCCCGCTCAGCTTCGCTGACGAATCACTCCCAGCACGACGACTGCCACACCGACGGAGGTGCCCTCCAGGACTTCCCGCTGAGACCCGAGCACCCGACCGCCGACCGCGACCACCTCTCGGTTGCCGGGCAGGCCGACTGCCGGGGTGTACGCCGCCATCGTGCGGGTCGGCGCCGTGTCCGCCTGAGACTCAGGCGGCGCGGCTCGCCCGGAGGCGGGCGACCAGCCGGCGCAGCGGCGTCTCGACGCGTCGCGGCCGGGTGATGGGCAGCAGGTGGGTCTTGCCCTCGCGCTCGGCGATCAGCCGGATCGCCTCGTCGTCGTAGGCCTGAGCCAGCTGCTCGGCCAGGTTCTCGTCGTTCTGCTCCACGGCGATGTTGACGGCGGTGACGTAGGAGTCGTGCAGGACGTTGAGCTCGTCGACCAGTCGCATACCACCAGCATGGCCGAGGATTGGAACGATCCAAAGCCTTCGCGCGTGTGACCTTGCTCCCGTGCGAGGCTGGCCCCATGGGGGACTACGAGATCCGAGCCCTGACGCCCGGGACCTGGCCGGCCTACGCCGCGCTGATCGAGAAGCACCACGGCATCTTCGGAGGGTGTTGGGACACCTACTTCCACTCCCTGGAGCGCGACCCGGACCGCACGTACGACAGCAACCGGGACCTCAAGTGCCGACTGGTCGAGGAGGGGCGCGCACACGCGGCCGTGGTCTTCGAGGGTGAGACTGCCGTCGGCTGGTGCCAGTACGGGTCGCCCGAGGAGCTGCCGAACATCCACCACCGCAAGCAGTACCTCGCGGAGGCTGACGTCGTCCCCGACTACCGGCTCACCTGCATCTTCGTCGATCGTGACCACCGGAGGCAGGGTGTCACCGAGCTGGCCATCCGGGGCGCTCTGGACCTGATCGCCGAGGCAGGCGGGGGTGTCGTCGAGGGCTACCCGCACGAGAAGCCCACCAAGAAGGTCTCCTCCTCGTTCCTGTACAACGCCACCCGTCCGGTCTACGAGCGGATGGGCTTCGAGTACGTCCGGCCCAAGGGCCTGAAGAACTGCGTCATGCGGACGACCGTGGCGCCGCGCTGAGCCAGCGCTCGTCGCAGAACACCTCGCCGCCAGCCATCGGCATCGACCACGCGGGGCAGCCGTTGTCGCCCGGTGATCTCGAACTCGTCGAGGCTGCCGCTCATGGCGCGACCGTAGGTGCGTGCCGGCGAGCCCGGAACCAAGCCAACGTGATGCCGACCATTCGCCCGGACAACTTCTCACCCGCCTCGGGTGAGTCCCCGCCAGCGTCCCCTTGTCAGGCTCGAACGGCCGGGAGTACGACGAGGGGAGAGGTCACGTGGTCGAGCAGGCGGACGGTACGGGAAGCACGGCACCGATCCAGCGGAGCGTCCTCCCCATCCCGGACGTGGGACACGTCGGACTGACGACGTACGACGCGAAGGACCCGCAGACCCACTACCCGCCGATCGTCCCGCTCCGGCCTCCCGCCGGGGCGCCGAACGTGCTCGTGGTCCTGATCGACGATGTCGGCTTCGGCGCGTCGTCCGCGTTCGGAGGACCGGTACGGACCCCGACCGCCGACCGGTTGGCGAACGGCGGGCTGCGCTACTCCCGCTTCCACACGACCGCGTTGTGCGCGCCCACGCGCCAGGCGCTGCTGACCGGCCGCAACCACCACTCGGTGGGCATGGGCGCCATCACCGAGATGGCGACCTCGGCTCCGGGCAACAGCAGCGTGCGCCCGAAGGACAAGGCTCCGCTGGCCGAGACGCTCAAGCTGAACGGCTACTCGACCGCGCAGTTCGGCAAGTGCCACGAGGTGCCGATGTGGGAGACCAGCCCCGTCGGGCCGTTCCACCAGTGGCCGACCGGTTCCGGGTTCGAGTACTTCTACGGGTTCGTCGGCGGTGAGGCCAACCAGTACTACCCCGGCCTCTTCGAGGGCACCGCCGCGGTCGAGCCGCCCGCGACGCCCGAGGAGGGCTACCACTTCACGACCGACATGACCGACCGCGCCGTCACCTGGGTCAAGCAGCAGCAGGCGCTGGCGTCGGACAAGCCGTTCTTCATGTACTACGCACCGGGAGCGACCCACGCGCCCCACCACGTCCCCGCCGAGTGGTCGGACAGGTACCGCGGCGAGTTCAGCCAGGGCTGGAACGTGCTGCGCGAGGAGATCCTGGCGCGCCAGAAGGCGCTCGGCGTCGTGCCCGAGGATGCGGTGCTGACCCCGACCCCCGACGAGATCCCGCACTGGGACGACATGCCGGACGAGCTGAAGCCGGTGCTCGAGCGGCAGATGGAGATCTACGCCGGGTTCCTCGAGCACACCGACCACCACGTCGGCGTGCTGGTGGACACCCTGGACGAGCTCGGCGTCCTGGACAACACGTTGATCTACTACATCATCGGCGACAACGGTGCCTCTGCCGAGGGCACGTTGCGGGGCTGCTTCAACGAGATGACGACCCTCAACGGCCTCCCCGGGATCGAGACCACCGAGTTCCTGCTCGGCAAGATCGACGACTTCGGCACCCCCGCCGCCTACAACCACTACGCCGTCGGGTGGGCGCACGCGATGTGCACGCCGTACCAGTGGACCAAGCAGGTGGCCTCGCACTGGGGCGGCACCCGCAACGGCACCATCGTGCACTGGCCGGCCGGCATCGCCGACGGGGGTGCCGTGCGGAACCAGTTCCACCACGTCATCGACGTCGCGAAGACCGTCCTTGACGTCGCCGGGCTGCCCGAACCGAGCATGGTCAACAGCGCCGCCCAGGCGCCCCTCGAGGGCGTCAGCATGAGGCCGTCCTTCGACGCCGCGGACGCGGCCGAGACCCACGACGTCCAGTACTACGAGATGTTCGGCAACCGGGGCCTCTACCACCAGGGCTGGACGGCCGTCACGAAGCACAGCCTGCCGTGGAGCGCCGACCCGCCGCCGGAGCTGGACGACGACGTCTGGGAGCTCTACGGGCCCGACGACTGGACGCAGGCGCACGACATCGCCGCCGAGCAGCCCGCCAAGCTGGCCCAGATGCAACGCCAGTGGCTCATCGAGGCCGGCAAGTACGGCGTGCTGCCGATCGACGACCGTCGCTACGAGCGCATCAACCCGGACCTCGCGGGCCGGCCGCAGCTGATCAAGGGCAGCACGCAGATCCTGTACGCGGGCATGCGGATCACGGAGTCGTCCGTCCTGAACGTCAAGAACCAGTCGCACTCCGTGACGGCGCAGGTCGAGCTCCCCGACGGGGAGGCCGCCGGGGTGCTGATCACCCAGGGCGGTGAGGCCGGCGGCTGGACCCTCTACTGCCACGAGGGCCGGCTGACCTACTGCTACAACTTCTTCGGGATCGACTACGACATCGTGTCCTCCGACGACGTCGTGTCCAGCGGCGGTGCGCACCAGCTGCGCATGGAGTTCCGCTACGACGGCGGTGGGTTGGGTCGCGGTGGCGACGTCACGCTCTACGTCGACGGAGAGCCGGTCGGCACCGGGCGGGTGAAGCGGACGATCCCGATGGGGTTCTCCGCCGACGAGGCCTGCGACGTGGGCCGTGACACCGGGTCACCTGCTTCTCCGGACTACGGGCCACGGGACAACGAGTTCTCCGGCCACATCGACTGGGTGCGCATCGACCTCGGCGAGGACGACCACGACCACCTGATCACCCCCGAGGAGCGGTTCCGGATCGCGATGGCCAAGCAGTAGCCCCGTCCTGTCGGCGGTACGGGTCAGCGTCCGGCCGCCACTCTCGTCATCGCGACCATCAGGTCGGCAGCAGCGGCGTCGGAGAGCTCGTGGTCGACGCAGAGGGACCGTCAGGTCCCGAACGCCGCAGCGTGTCCGACGGCAGCCGGACGCCGACGCGGCGCCGTCCCGGGAGCGGTCCGAGCAGCGCGTCTCGCCAGGCCCGTTCGAGCACCAGGCGCGCGTCCCGGATCCGTGGCGGCACCGCGTCGCCGGAGCAGGTTGCGGCGGCTCGGGCCGAGCCCAAGAAGAAGCACAGCAAACCCCCGGCAGCAGTCGCGGACACGTTCGTCATGCCGAGCCTCGTGGGGACCAACCTCCTTGAAGCCCAGGACGCGCTCCAAGCCCGCGGGAGCTTCGTGCTCACCCAGACCGACGGAACCGGTCAGGAGCGATTCCAGATGCTCGACGACAACTGGAGGGTGTGCGCGCAGGACCCACGCGTAGGAACCGTCACGTCCCTGGCGACGCTCCTCGAGCTCGTCGCGGTGAAGTTGTCGGAGTCCTGCTGACGTCCAGTGCCGTCAGCCCGGCACGGACCCGCCGCCGTCGACGACGATGTTGGTCCCGCTGATCCACGACGACTCGTCGGCACGAACCTGCACCGGGGTCCACGCTCCCGACCACGTGCCCGGACGGGAACCAGCGTCAGCGGATACCACCGATCAGCGTGACCGAGCGGGTCGCTCGCCGAGCTCCACGTCAGCCGGCGCCTTGGTCGGGTCGACGCCGGCCAGGAAGGCCTCCGCCTGGCGCACCTGGCCCACCGCTCCGAGCGCACCGGCCCACCGGAGCACCTCGCCGGCGATCGCCCGCGCGCCGGCCTCGTCTCCCTCGTCCCGGTGCAGCACGGCGAGCAGCAGCTGCTGCGCGAGCGTGCCGCCGATGTGTCG
>JAICRP010000021.1 GCA_025966445.1 Nocardioides sp. | reverse complement strand
CCGGTGGTCACCTACCATGTCCGCGCCCACCACGGCCGTCGCGGCGCGGTCGGCCGCCACCCCGAGGCCCTCCCGCTCCCCGAAGACCACCACACTGATCGTCAAGATCATCCTCGTCGGCCTCGTCGACGCCCTGCTGATCCTCGCCTTCGCCAGGACCGTCCAGGCGGAGTGGTGGTTGGCGGCGGTGTTCTTCGCGGCTGTGTTCGTCGCGGTCAACTTCGTCTACTTCACCGGCCGGGCCCTGCCGTTCAAGTACCTGCTGCCCGGCCTGGTGTTCCTGGTCGCCTTCCAGTTCTACACGATGGTGTTCACGGGCTACGCCTCGTTCACCAACTACGGCGGGAACCACCTGGGCGACAAGGACGAAGCGATCACGTCCATCCAGGACTCCAACGTGGTGCCGGTCCCCGGTGGCGCGTCGTACCCCGTGGTGCCGATCGTCAAGGACGGCACGGTCTCGATGCTGGTCACCGACCCCGAGACGGGGGTCACCAGCATTGGTACCAACGAAGGGCTCACCGAGGTCGACGACGGCGAGCTCGTCAAGGATGGCGACACGGTCACCGGCGTCGACGGCTACGAGTCCCTCAACCTCGGCTCGTTCGCCAACAACCCCGACTACGACAAGCAGTGGAAGGAGCTCGCCGTCCCCTTCGACGAGGAGGAGGGAACCTACCTCCGCTCCAAGTCGGTGACCCAGGCGTCGTTGGCCATCGCCGGCTTCGTCTACGACGAGGAGCAGGACGCGATGGTCTCGTCGACCGAAGAGGGGGTGATCTACAAGGCCGACGGCGACAAGGGCAACTTCATCAACGAGGCGGGTGAGCGCCTCCAACCCGGCTGGAAGGTCAACGTCGGTTTCGCCAACTACACCAAGCTCTTCACCGACGCCAGCATTCGCGAGCGCTTCATCCCGATCACCGTGTGGACGTTCTTCTTCGCGATCGCGACGACGTTCCTGAACTTCTCGCTGGGTCTGATGCTGGCGATGGTCCTCAACGACCGGCGGATGCGCGGGCAGGGGATCTACCGACTGCTGCTGATCGTCCCCTTCGGGCTCCCGGGCATCTTGGCCGTCCTGACGTGGAAGGCGATGCTCAACCCCGACTTCGGGTTCATCAACCAGGTGATCGGGTCCGACATCGGCTGGTTGACCGAGCCGAACCTGGCCAGGTTCTCGGTGCTGATGGTGAACCTCTGGATGGGCTTCCCCTACTTCTTCCTGGTCTGCTCGGGTGCGCTGACAGCCATCCCTGTGGACCTCAAGGAGGCGGCGTTCGTGGACGGCGCCTCTGGCAGGTACGCCTTCAGGACGGTGGTGCTGCCGCTGCTGTTGGTGGCCACCGCGCCGCTGCTGGTGACGACGTTCGCCTTCAACTTCAACAACTACACGTTGATCGAGCTCCTCACGCAGGGTGGGCCGTTCCCGGGCACCATCAACGACGGTGGCTCGACCGACCTGCTGATCAACTTCACCTACCGGCTGGCGTTCAACCAGGCCAACCAGCAGCTCGGCCTGGCGTCCGCCATCGCGATGCTGATCTTCGTGATCGTCGGCACCGTGGCCGCCTACGGCTTCCGCCTCACCCGCAAGCTCGAGGAGATCGGACGATGACAGTCACCACGGAAGCCGCCCCTCCGAGACACTCCGCCGACGAGAAGCTCAAGGCCGAGCGGATGCCCTTCGGCCGATGGATGCGGCTGGTGGGCTGGCGACACGTCGTCGCGGTCATCATGGTCGCCTGGGCGCTCTTTCCCGCCCTCTACATCATCAGCCTGTCGCTCTCGGGCGGCAACACACTGACGTCCGCCTGCCCGCCCGACCGCAGCGGCCTGGCGGCCTTGAGCTGTCTCGTGCCCAACAAGATCGACTTCAGCAACTACAGCACCCTGCTGTCCAGCGACCAGTACCCGTTCGTGACGTGGATGAAGAACAGCCTCATCCTGGCCACCGGCAGCGCGACCGGAGCGCTGCTGATGGGCGCGGCGGCGGCGTACGCCTTCAGCCGGATGCGGTTCACCGGTCGGCGCATGGGCATGCTCTCGCTGATGCTGGTGCAGATGTTCCCCGCGGTGCTGGCGATCACGGCCGTCTACCTCTTGCTGACGCGGATCCTCGACGTCTTCCCGGCGTTCGGCCTCGGCCACATCTGGGGCACCTTGCTGATCTACCTCGGCACCGCCCTCGGTGTGAACACGTTCCTGATGAAGGGCTACTTCGACACGATTCCGGTCGACCTCGACGAGTCGGCCCGCATCGACGGGGCCGGGCACGCCCGCATCTTCTTCGACCTGATCATGCGACTGGCCCTGCCGATCCTGGTGGTGGTCTTCTTCGTCAGCTTCCAGTCGACCTTCAACGAGCTGCCGATCGCCTCGGTGACCCTGTCCGACTCGCAGAACACCACGACAGCCGTCGGTCTCGCCAGCCTGGTGTCCAACCCGTTGATCCAGGAGTGGGGCCTGATGGCCGCGGGCGGAGTGATGATGGCGGTCCCGCTCTTCACCCTGTTCCTGTTCACCCAGAAGTCGCTGGTCACCGGCCTGACTGCCGGTGCCGTCAAGGGCTGAACGAGCAGCCTGAAAACTAGATCACTCCCAGGGGAGCACAGATGGCAACCGTCGAGCTGGACAAGATCAACAAGCTGTACGACAACGGCTTCCACGCCGTGCACGACCTGTCGATCAACGTCGACGACGGCGAGTTCCTCGTCCTCGTCGGCCCGTCGGGTTGCGGCAAGTCGACGGCGCTGCGGATGGTCGCGGGGCTCGAGGACATCTCGACCGGGGAGCTGCGGATCGGCGGGAAGCGGGTCAACGACGTCGACCCGCAGGGGCGCGACATCGCGATGGTCTTCCAGTCCTACGCGCTCTACCCGCACATGAGCGTGGCCGACAACATGGCGTACGGCCTCAAGCTGCGGCACATGCCCAAGGACAAGATCAACGAGCGGGTCACGAAGGCCGCGGACATGCTCGAGCTCACCGCGCTCCTCGACCGCAAGCCGGCCCAGCTCTCCGGCGGTCAGCGGCAACGAGTGGCGATGGGCCGCTCGATCGTCCGCGAGCCGCAGGTGTTCCTGATGGACGAGCCGCTCTCCAACCTCGACGCCAAGCTGCGGGTGCAGATGCGCGCGGAGATCTCGGCCGTCGTGCGGTCGCTGAACACCACCACCCTCTACGTCACGCACGACCAGACCGAGGCGATGACGATGGGCGACCGGATGGCCGTCCTCAAGGCCGGCATCCTGCAACAGCTCGGCAGCCCGGGCGAGTGCTACGACACCCCCAACAACATCTTCGTCGCCCAGTTCGTCGGCTCGCCGCCGATGAACCTGGTCACCGCCAAGATCAACCAGGCCGGCGAGGGTCTGGAGCTGGAGTTCGGCGGCTCGAAGCTGGCGATCCCCGCGTCGGTGCTCGCCGACCGGCCCGCCCTCAAGAGCTACGCCGGCCGCACGGTCGCGCTCGGCGTGCGCAGCGAGGACATGGAGGACGCCTCGTTGCGCAGGAACGAGACGGGTAGCACCATCAAGGGCACCGTCAACCTCACCGAGGCGCTGGGCTCGGAGATCATCGTGCACTTCACCTTCCCCGGCCAGGCGGTGGTCACCGCGGACACCAAGCTGGTGGCCGAGGACGCCGGAGGCGAGGAGCTGCACGTCGGCGTCGACAAGGGCGTGCGCTGGGTGGCGTCCTTCGCGCCGCGCTCGCGCGTCCGGATGGGCGACGACATCGAGATCCTCGTCGACGTGGAGCGGGTCCACTACTTCGACGCCGAGACGAGCGAGGCGATCCGCGGCTGACGCCGGGACGCCCGACAACGGCTGACCCGGACAGGGGACCCGTCGTGCCGCGGCCGTGGGACCCGCACCACGACGGGTCCCCGCTCTACCGCCCCGAACGGCCCGTGCTCGGACGGCGCATCCCCGTCCGGGTACGGGTTCCCCACGTCCCGGAGGAACCGGTCGTGGACCACGTCGTCCTGCGCTCGGTCCGCGACGGCGAGCCGGTGTTCGTCGCGGCCGAGCGGGAGAGCGCAGACGACGCGGGGGCCTGGTGGATGGCCGACCTCGACGTGCACAACCCCCTGACGTCGTACCGGTTCCTGCTCGCCGAGGGCCGGTCGCACCCGCGCTGGCTCAACGGCTCGGGCGTGCACCGACGCGACGTCACCGACGCCCACGACTTCCGGGTCAGCACCGAGCACCGGATGCCCGACTGGGTGCCCGACCAGATCGGCTACCAGGTGTTCCCCGACCGGTTCGAGCGCACGGCGACCGGGCTGCCGACACCCGACTGGGCGACGCCGGCCGACTGGGACGACCCCGTGGTCCACCGCGGACGCACGGCGGGCAGCCAGCTCTACGGCGGCACCCTCGACGGCGTCCGCGAGCGGCTCGACCACCTGACCCACCTCGGCGCCACGCTGCTGTACCTGACGCCGGTCTTCGAGGCCCGCTCCAACCACCGCTACGACGCCGTCTCCTTCGACCGGGTGGACCCGCTGCTCGGCGGCGACGCCGCGCTGTCGGCGCTGCTGGACGCCGCCCACGGTGCGGGCCTGCGCGTCGTGGGCGACCTGACCACCAACCACACCGGCTCCGGCCACGACTGGTTCGCGCTGGCGCAGGCCGACGAGGGCAACCTCGAGCGCGAGTTCTACCTCTTCGACGGCGAGGGGTACGCGTCCTGGCTCGGCCACCTGCACCTGCCCAAGCTCGACCACCGATCCGCCGAGCTGGCCCGGCGCTTGTACGACGGCCCGGACTCGGTCGTGGCCCGCTGGCTGCGCGAGGGCCTGGACGGCTGGCGGGTCGACGTCGCCAACATGACCGGGCGGCTCGCGGCGGAGGACCTCGCCCACCAGGTCGCCCGTACCGTGCGCCGTACGGTCGAGGAGACGCGGCCGGACGGCTGGCTGCTCGCCGAGCACGCCCACGACGCCAGCCTCGACCTCGACGGCACTGGCTGGCACGGGACCATGGACTACTCGGGGTTCACCCGGCCGGCGTGGTGCTGGCTGTCCGGTCCGTCGGGCGTCGACTTCATGGGCCTGCCCGTCGACGTGCCGCGGCTGCCGGCCGAGGCCGTCGTGGCAACGATGCGTGACGTGCACGCCGCGATGCCGTGGCAGTCGTTCACGGGCTCGACCATGCACCTCGACTCCCACGATGTCGCCCGCTTCCGCACGGTCGTCGGCGGCGGCACGGACGGGTGGGTGGACCACGACGGCCTCGGCCGCGAGCGCCACCTCGTCGGCGTCGCCCTCCAGATGACGATGCCCGGAGTCCCGGTGGTCTTCGCCGGCGACGAGATCGGGCTGACCGGCGTCGACGGCGAGCACGCCCGCACCCCGTTCCCGTGGCGGCGGCGCGACGAGTGGGACGAGGCGACTCTGGAGGCCTACCGCACCTGGATGGCCGTACGTCGCGAGCACGTCGCCCTGCGCCGCGGCGGGCTGAGGTGGCTGGCGGCCGACGGTGACTCGATGACCTACCTCCGCGAGCACCCCGAGCAGACGGTGCTCGTGCACCTCACCCGCGCGCCGACCCAGGCCACCCGCGTGCCGTTGCGTGCCCTGGGGCCCGACGTACGTGGCGTCACCTCGATCGGCGGGGAGTGGCCGGTCGTCGAGGGTGGCGACCTCGTCCTCCCCGGCGCCGGCCCCGCGGCCCTCGCCGTGGTGGTGGGCTAAGGCTCGCTCCGTCCGCCCGTCACGAGGACGGCCAGGAGGTCTTGCGGCGAGGTGACCACGCGCAGGTTCGTCCGCGCCGAAGCCAGTGCGTAGCCGCTGACCACCATGTGGTCCAGGAGGGCGAGGAACGGCGCCCAGAAGTCATCGACGTCGTACAGCGCCACTGGCTTCGCGTGCAGGCCCAGCTGGGACCAGGTCATGATCTCGATCAGCTCGTCGAGCGTGCCCGTACCACCCGGCAACGCGACGAACGCATCGGCGAGCTCGGCCATCCGCGCCTTGCGCTCGTGCATGGTGCCGACCAGCTCGAGCCGTGTCAGTCCGGTGTGGCCGACCTCCCGCTCGACGAGGTTCTGCGGCAGCACGCCCACCACCTCACCGCCGGCCCCGAGAACCGCGTCGGCGAGCACGCCCATCAGCCCCACGTGCGCGCCGCCGTACACGAGCCCGTGCCCGCCCCGTGCCATCGCGCGGCCCAGCTCGGTGGCCGCCACCCGGTGGGAGTCGAGGCCGGGGGAGGAACCCAGGAAGACGGCGATCCGCATGGTGACCATCCTGGCCCGAGGCGAGCGCAGCCGGGTCGCCATCGGGCAGCATCGACTCCATGTCCCCACTCTTCTCGGTGTCGCGCACGCTGGCCGCACCTCCGGACGAGGTGTGGCGGCTGCTGGTCGAGGTCGAGAGCTGGCCGCGCTGGGGGCCGACGGTCAGCCATGTCCGGCTCGACCACAGCGGCGGCCGCATCCACGACGGCAGCACCGGCATGGTGGTGCCGCCGATCGGCGTGCCCCTGCCGTTCCGCGTCACGGACTACGTGGAGGGCCACCGCTGGTCCTGGCGCGTGGCGGGGGTGCCGGCGACCTCGCACCGGGTCGAGGCGGTGGGGGCGGGTACGCGCGTGACGTTCGGGGTGCCGTGGTGGGCGCCCGCGTACCTCGCCATCTGCGAGCTCGCCCTGCGACGCCTGGAACGACTGACGCTGGCCGGCGACTAAGGTCTTCTTGTGACGGACCGAGTAGCGGTGTACATCGACTTCGACAACGTGGTCATCTCCCGCTACGACAACCTCCACGGCGACGGCGCCTGGCGCAAGGACGAGGCCCGCCACCATCGCCCCGACCCGACCTCGGCCGACCCGGTCGACGTGAAGCTCGCGCAGGCCGAGGTGGACCTCGGCGCGATCATCGACTACGCCGCGTCGTTCGGGGTCGTCGCGATGACCCGGGCGTACGCCGACTGGTCGGTGCCCGCGAACGCCGCCTACAAGAAGGCGCTCGTCGACCGCGCGGTCGACCTGGTCCAGCTGTTCGCGGCGGCCGGCACCAAGAACGGCGCCGACATCCGGCTCGCCGTCGACGCCGTCGAGGACCTGTCCAACCACCGCGACATCACCCACGTCACCCTCGTCGCCGGTGACTCCGACTACGTGCCCCTGGCCCAGCGCTGCAAGCGCCTGGGGCGGTTCGTGGTCGGTATCGGGGTCGCCGGCTCGACGAGCCGGGCGCTGGTCAACGCCTGCGACGAGTTCCAGAGCTACGAGGCGCTTCCCGGCCTGAGCCCGCAGCGGGTCCAGCCGCCGGCCGAGGCCGCCGAGAAGGCCACGGCGACGACCCGCAAGTCCTCGGCGAAGAAGGCCGCGGCCAAGAAGACCACCACCCCGGAGCCGGTCGAGCCGGTCGCCCCGGTCGAGGCCGCCGAGCCGGTCGAGCAGACCGACGCGACGGCGCTGCTGGTACGCGCCGCCCGCGTGGGCCTGCAGAAGAGCGACGACGAGTGGGTGCACAGCTCGAGCGTGAAGAGCCAGATGCAGCGCATGGCTCCGGAGTTCAAGGAGAAGGCGCTGGGCTACCCGTCGTTCCGCGCCTTCGTCGAGTCGCGGGCCGACATCCTGGAGACCAAGCAGCTCGAGAACGGCCAGCTGCTCGTCCGTCTCAAGTAGCCGGCAGGTTGCCCACCAGCGCCTCCCACGTGCGGTCGATGTCGGCGTCGGTGGTGCGCCACGACCCGGTGGCCAGCCGCAGCGCGGCGCGACCCTCGACCTTCGTGTGCGAGAGGTACGCCGTCCCCGACGCGTTGAGCGCCTCCATCAGGGCCATCGTCCGGTCGTCGTCCCCGACCACGCGGAACACCACCAGCCCGAGCACCGGCTCGGTGACGATCTCGAACCGCTCGTCGGCGCGGACGAGCGCGGCGAACCGCTCGGCCTGGCCGACGCCGGTCCGGATGTGCGCCCGCAACCCCGACAGCCCGTACGTCCGCAGCACGGTCCACAGCTTCAACGCGCGGAACCGGCGTCCCAGCTGCGGGTGCCAGTCGCGGTAGTCGACGACGGCCCCGGACTCGCTCGCCGGGTTGCGCAGGTACTCCGGGAGGATCGACAGCGCCCCCAGCAGGGCGGCGCGGTCGCGTACCCAGAAGGCGCTGCAGTCGAACGTCGTCAGCAGCCACTTGTGCGGGTTGGTGACGTAGGAGTCGGCGTGCTCGACGCCGTCGTGGATCCAGCGGTGCTCGGGACAGACCGCGGCGACGCCCGCCCATGCGGCGTCGACGTGCAGCCACGCGCCGTGCTCCCGCGCGACTGCGGCGATGGCCGCCGTCGGGTCGACGGCACCCGTCGACGTCGTCCCCACCGCCGACTGCACGAGCACCGGCCGGACGCCGGCGGCCACGTCGGCGGCCATCGCCTCGCGCAGGGCGGTGACGTCCATGGCCTGCGTCTCCGGGTCGACGGCGATCGAGCGGACGGCGCCCTCGCCGAGGCCGCTCATCATGGCGGCCTTGAGCAACGACGAGTGGGCCTGGGTCGAGCCGTAGATCGCGAAGGCCCCACCCGGTACACCGTCGCGACGGGCCGCTCCACCGGTCGCCCGGTGCAGCGCGGCCAGGACGGCGGTGAACGTCGCGGTGGAGGCGGTGTCCTGGATGACGCCACCGCCCAGGCCGTCCCGGGCGAACGAGTCCGGCAGGCCGAGCGCCTGGCGGAGCTGGTCGAGCACGACCTGCTCGAGCTCGGTCGCGGCGGGGCTGGTTGCCCACAACATCCCCTGCGCGCCGATGCCGCTGGAGAGCAGGTCGCCCAGCACGCCGGCGGGGGAGGAGTTCGCCGGGAAGTACGCGAAGAAGCGTGGGTGCTGCCAGTGCGTGAGGCCGGGGACGAGGTGCTCGTCCAGGTCGGCGAGCACCGCCTCGAGCGGTTCGGGGCGTTCGGGCAGCGCCGTGGGCAGCGACGCGGTCACGTCGCCCGGTTGCACCTGGGCGAGCACGGGCAGGCCGTCGAGGGACTCCCAGTAGTCCGCGATCCAGTCCACGACCCGGTGGCCCTGCTCGCGGAACTCGTCCGGCGTCAGGTGCGGCGCACTCATGCCTCGGAGATTAGGGCAGCCGCATGACGTGCTGGTTGCCGTCCTCGCCGACGACCACGAGCCCGAGCCGCTCGTACAGCGCCCGGGCGCGCGGGTTGTCCTGCTCGACGGACAGCCCGAACGCGCGGCCCGACGACGCCGCCTCGGCCATCAGGTCGCGGACGACGCGGGTGCCGAGGCCGCGACCCTGGTGCGCCGGCAGCAGCTGGAGTCCCGAGAGCTCGACGAGCTCGTCGGTGCGCACGACCCGGAGCCGGCCGACGTCGGCGCCGTACGCGGTGACGACCGACGTCGTGCTGTCGCGAACCTCGCCGCGCACCTGCTCGAGCGTCCACTCGCGGAAGCCGGCGCGGTACTCCGCCCGGTCGAGGTCGGCCGGGAAGCGGCCCTGGTCCTCGGTGGCCGCCATCGCAGCGTCGGTCAGGAAGTCGACGTCGGCCTCGGTGGCGGGCCGGGTCCCCACCCGCTCGTGCGGCAGCAGCGAGTAGACGCGTGAGTCGAAGCGGCGGCCGCTGTCCGGATACACCGCCGACTCCCGCTCGGTGCCCTCGTAGCTGAACCCGGCGCGCTCGGCGAGGGCGGCCGAGGCGGCGTTCGCGGGGTCGGCGCGGAGAAAGACCCGCATCAGGCCGTGCTCGCGGAAACCCCAGTCGGCGGCCAGCAGCACGGCCCGGGTGGCGAGGCCTCGGCCGCGCGCCGAGGCGCGCAGGAAGTACGACAGCTCGCCCACCGCGGTCTCGACGAAGTGCAGGTTGACCCCGCCGACGACGTGCCCGTCGACCACCACGCGGAACACCCCGCCCCACCCCTCGGCCCAGGCCTTCTCCGACCGCTCGATGTTGGCCCTCGCCTCGTCGAGGTCCGGCAGGTCGCGTTCCCACAGCATCCAGTGGCGGATGTCGGGCTCGGTGTAGACCTCGAGGATGTCGGGCGCGTCCTCGGCCACGGCGCGCCGCAGCATGAGGTCGCCGTCGATGATGCGGTCGCTCACTCGCCGGGCCCTCTCGTCGGCAGCTCGCGGCCCTCGGCCAGCGCGACGAACCGCTCCAGCAGGATCGGCCACTCGCTGAACCGCGCCCGGCCGGCCACGTTGCCGGCGGTCCAGCCGCCATGGCTGAACCGCATCGTGGTCTCGCCGAACGGCGCCTCGTCGAACCGGACGTCGAGTCGGCTCGGGTGGTCGGGGTCCTGCGCCAGGGTGAAGTCCATGGCGAAGTGGTGTCTCTCCCAGGCGGTCGTGGTGCCCCACTGGTAGGCCGACCCGTCGGCGACCCGCATGTAGCACCCGTCGCCCACGGACGTGCCGAGGTCCACGTCCGTCAGCCCAGGAGGCGCGTAGGCCGGGTGCCACCACTCGGCGATGCGTAGCGTGAACACGTTGAACGCGTGCCCGGGCGAGCACGCGACGACGTACTCGTGCTCGATCGGCCCGGCCGCCTCGCCGCCGCCGTCCGGGTGCTCCGCGTCGGCGTCCTCGGTCGGCTGGTGGAAGACGATCCGGTTGGCGAACGGGTCGAGGACGGTGACCTCGCGGCCCCATGGCATCTGCTCGAGGCCCGGCTTGGCGTAGCGGTAGTCGCGCTGGTGCAGCTCTGCGTGCAGGCCGTGCACGTCGTCGACGATGACCCGCGCCGTGGCGCCCGGGCTGGCGTCGCCGTGGTGCTCGCTCAGGTGCAGCACGGCGCCACCGCGGCTGGCCTGCAGGTACACCGGGGTGTGGTCGTCGAACGTGTGCTCCCAGTCGATGGTGAAGCCGAGGAAGTCCGTGTAGAACTCACGCGCCTTGTCCACGTCGAAGATCCGGAGCACCGGGATGACCGGGCCGAACCCGCCGGCGCGTGGGGGTGCGACCTCAGCGTGGGAGGCGGACAGGGTGTTCCAGTCGCGCGCGCCGTACTGGTGGGCGACGAGCTCGAGGGCCTCGCTGTGGGTGACGTCGACACCGCGCTCGGCGAGGGACGTACGCAGGCGCTTGGCCTGCTGCTTGAGGTCGGTCGACATGACACTGCTCTTCCCGGCGGACGAGTACAGGGCCTGCGTTGCTGTGGTCCGCCTGGGCAGGAGCGACAGGCGCATCACGGACGGGTGGTTCGGTTGCTGAGGCGGGCATTCACCGTCCCGGATCGCTCCGGGTGCAGGCGGCCGGCTGCCCTGGCCGTGGCAGGAGCGTACGCCGCTCAGCCGGGCCGCGGAACCCGCGCGGCCAGCTCCCGCGGCGCCTGCACGCAGTAGGAGTCGGTGAGCAGCTCGGCCAGCTCGTCCCAGTCGGTGTCGTCGTCGAGCAGCATGCCGACCACGTTGCGTCCCCAGCCGGAGCGGAAGTACGGAGGTCCGAGGTGCTGCAGCGCGATCACCTCGTCGGGCTCCGCCCTGAACACCACGCGGAACAGCTGGTCCTCCCCGCCGAAGACGTGGGCGACCGTCGCCCTGCCGACCTGCCAGCGCGTCCCGACCCAGGCCGTCTCCTCGTGGCACTCGGGCAGCGCCGACAGCACGCGGCGGATGCGGCGCACCATGACGGCCGGGACCTCCGGCCGGTCGCGCTTCTCCACGGCGCCAGCCTGCCAGACTGTCGGCATGCGGCCCCAGGTCGTCGCTCACCGCGGCGCCAGCCACGAGAACGCCGAGCACACCTTGGGCGCCTACATCAAGGCCCTCGAGCAGGGTGCCGAGGCGCTGGAGTGCGACGTCCGGCTGACGGCCGACGGGCACCTGGTGTGCGTGCACGACCGCGACCTGCGCCGGATCGCCAGCCGCAAGGCGGCCGTGTCGACCATGGAGCTGGCCGACCTCAGCGAGCTCGACTTCGCGGCGTGGAAGAACCCATGGGCGGACCTCGACGACGAGGCGCCCGACCGCGACCCGGACCGGGACGGCGTCCTCACCCTCCGGAGGCTGCTGGAGACCGTGGCGGGCTACGACCGGCGGGTCGAGCTGGCGATCGAGACCAAGCACCCGACGCGCTACGCCGGGCTGGTCGAGCGCAAGCTCGTCGAGATGCTGACGGAGTTCGGCTGGCACGAGGCCGGTGCCCCGGTGCGAGTGATGAGCTTCTCGTACGTCGCCCTCCAGCGCGTCCGGCGCCTCGCCCCCGCGCTGCGCGTGGTGATGCTCGTCGAGCACGCCCGTCACTGGCCGGTGCTCCGCCCGCTCGTCGACGACGACTGGATCGTCGGTCCCGGCATCGTCACCCTCCGCAAGCACCCGGCGTTCGCGCGCCGGCTGGCCGACTCCGGCCGCGAGATCCACGTGTGGACGGTCAACACCGAGGGCGACCTGCGTACCTGCCTGGACCTCGGTGTCGAGGCCGTGATCACCGACCGCCCCCGCTTCGTCCTCGATCTCCTCGACGGCGGCGGCTGAACCCCGATTCGTCAACGGTCGTCCCGCTGCGAGGGTCCTCCAGACCGCTGACGAATCGGGGTGCGGTGCCTCGATAGGTTGGCACGCATGGCCAAGAAGTCCCGTACCAAGCAGCGCCCGGCGTCCGCTCCTCCCGCCGAGGGGGAGGTCGGCCCGCGCCAGCCGTGCCCCTGCGGGTCCGGCAAGCGGTACAAGAGCTGCCACGGCGCTCTGAGTGGCGTGGGCGCGTACGTCGCGCGGCCGTTCGAGGGTCTGCCGTCCGAGTGCGACCTGGTGGCCCTGCGTGAGCTGGTCCCATCCGCGACCGCACCGCTGACGATCGCCGGCACCGACCGCGCGGTCACGCTGTGCACGCTGCTCCCGATGGCGGCCCCGGCCATGCTGCGCGAGGACGGCGAGGTCTGGCTCGGGCTGCAGGTGCAGCACCAGTTCGGTGACCCGTCCCGCGACCTGGCCGCGGTCCTCACCCAGGCGCTCGCGCTGTCCGGCGAGGGCGCCGAGCCCGGCATCGTCGGGCTCACCGACCCGCCCGGCCCCGGGCCCCGGATGCAGGACCTGGTCACCAACGACCGGCTCGACGTCACGGTGCACGACGGCTTCGGCTTCTGGGTGGCCGACGCGGCCGACGACCCGGCCACGGCCGCCGCGCTCGAGCAGGCGAACGCTGCGGCCTCGCCGTCGGCCCGGCTGACGACCGTCGAGGCGGCGTACTGGACCAACGTCGGCACCAAGGAGCACCTGCGCTGGGTGATGCCCGAGCCCGAGGCCGAGCTCCTCGACGCGCTCGCGCGGCTGCACGCGGCCGGCCGCGACAAGGTCGCCGACCAGTCCCGACTGGTGGGGATGTTCCGCGCCCACGGGCTGCTCGTCCCGGTCTGGGACCTGCCCGTCGGCACGGGCGTCGAGGCGCTGGAGGAGCCGGCCGAGCGGTTCGCCGCCGACCTGGCCGAGGCCCTGGCGGACGGCTCGCCACTGACCGGCGAGGAGCGCTCGGCGCGCGCCGGCCTGGCCAACCGACAGGTCACCCTGCGCAGCTGAGCACGCCCATCACGCGGCGATCCACAGGCCCGCGGACCCCTGGTTTCGCCCGGACGCCGCCCGGGCACGCCCTCGACATGGATGGGGGCATGGACGGACAGCTGAGGGTCGAGCTCGCAGACCTGCGGGGGTACGCCGACCAGGTCGGCCGCGCCGGGGAGGCCTGCGCGTCGCTGGCCGACTACGTGGCGACGTTCGTGCCCGACGGCGACTTCGGCCGGATCCTGTCGCTGATCACGCCGGACTACGAGCACCTGGTGCTACGGGTCCGCGAGGCCCTGGACGCCGACTCCGCCCGGTTGGCGGGCACGCGGGTGGGGCTGCGGCACGTGGCGAGGCGCTACGCCCGGACCGACGCCCGGGTCGCGCGGAGGTTCGGGGCGGGTGCCGCGATCGCCGACGACGAGACCACCGGTCCAGCTTTCCGTGACGTGGAGGCCACCGCGCCACCGGGTCCGACCTGCGGCGGCGAGGTGCTGCCCGAGGTCACGTTCGGCTGGGTCGCGGACCAGGCCTGCGCGCTGGTCAGGGACCTCGGTGGTCCCGACCTGCGCCGCGAGATCACCGACTGGGTGGCCGGAGACGTGGGCAAGGCGTGCACCCAGGCGTCGGTGTGGGGGGCCTCGGCTGCCTCGGTCGGTGCGGTGCGCCGCAACCTCGCCCACGGTGCCATCGCCGTCGGCGCCACCTGGGAGGGGTCCGCCGCCGAGGCGTCCCGCGGCCATGCCGACGCGTGGACCGGCGCCCTCCAGGAGCAGGGCGACGGTCTCGCCCGGGTCGCCGGCCACCTGCACGACGTGATCGACCAGGCCGTCGACGTCGCCCAGCTGGTCGTCGACGTGGTCAAGGAGATCGTCAGCATCGTGCTCGCCGGCCTGACCCTGGCCTCGGTGCCGATCTACGGGCAGGTGCAGCTGGTCGACAAGGTCCGCGACGCGGTGCGCCTCGCCAACGACGCCCGCAAGGTGCTGACGGTGTTCTGGAACTTCCTGCTCGTGGTGAAGGACTCGTTCGTGCTGGCTGCCGACACCTTCTCGGCCGAGGCGTTGCCGCCGGCCCCGGTGTCGCTGGTGGGCGCCCGATGACCGCCCGCGCAGAGGCGGCCCACGCCGAGCTGCGCGAGGCCCTCGGAGCGCTCCGCCTGGCCCTCGACGCGGCGCGTGCCCGGCGACGTACGGACGAGACGGCCGACCTCCAACGCCAGGCCCTCGGCGGCGTGCTCGGAGCCGACATGCGCACCCTGGCGGCGCGGGTACGGGCGGGGGCGACCACCTGGGCCGACGTCTTCGACGGCACGTCACCCGACGTCGACCTGACCCACAGCCACGTCGCCCGGATGGCCCAGGTGCACGGCCCTCTGCTCCGCGAGCAGGTCCGATGACCCTGCTCGAGATCCTGGAGGACTGGCTCCGTGACACCGTCGCGACCGGGCTGGCGCTGCTCTCGCTGGTGGGCGTCGTTCCGGTCGCGTTCACGGCCGACGAACCCGCCTGGACGGCGCTCGGAGTGGTGGCCGGCGTGGGCGCCGCGGGCGCGGTCCTCGTCCCTCTCGCGCGTCACTGGAGCCTCGTCAGCACCTGGTTCACCATGCTCACCGTGGCCGTGTTCGACATCGCTGTGATCCTCGTCCCGCTCGCCCGCTGACGCGCCGGTGGTGCTGTTGTTCGCGTGGTGACCATCCGTTAGGTTCTTCGTCGGCCCGGTCGTTGTCGCATCCCCCGTCGACAACGGCCGGGTCCCTGCTTCGTCGGCGTGCCGGCGCTCGTCGTCGCCGCCGCGGGCTCCGCCCTGGCCGTGGCGGTGTTGGCCAGCGCCCTGCCGCTCCGTCCTACTGAGGCAGGGGCGCCCGGCTGATCGGGCAGCTCATGCAGCGCGGGCCACCCCGACCCGAGCCGAGCTCGGAGCCGGCGATCCGGACCACCTCGATGCCGGCGTCCTCCAGGCGGGAGTTCGTCTCGTCGTTGCGCTCGTAGGCGACCGCCACCCGCGGAGCCAGGGCCAGGGTGTTGTTGCCGTCGTCCCACTGCTCGCGCTCGGCGGTGACCGGGTCGAGGCCGGTGTCGATCTGGTGCAGGGTGTCGATGGCCATCGCCTTGGCAGCGGCGACGAGGAACGGCTCGGCGTCAGCCACGTGCAGCACGAGGTCGGCGTCGGTCTCGCCGTGCTCGTCGATGGTGACGGTGTGCGCCGTGAGGCTCCCGGCGACGTTGGGGTACATCACGATCTTGTCGACATCGACCATGGTGCACACGGTGTCGAGGTGCATGGTGGCCCGCTCCTGGGCGATCGGGACGGCGAGCACGGTGTGCACGAGCCCCTTGTGCATGATCTCGCGGGAGAGCTGCTCGACCCCGGCGGGCGTCGTCCGCTCGCCGACCCCGACCGCGACGACGCCGGGCGCCAGCAGCAGGACGTCGCCGCCCTCGACGTGCTCGTCGCGCCAGCCGTGCAGCGTGCCGGTGCCTTCGAACCGCGGATGGCGTGTGTAGATCAGCTCGGTGAGCTGGGTCTCGCGTTTGCGCGCCGGCATGGCCAGCGACGTGATGGCCACCCGGTCGCGGATCCAGACGCTGGAGTCGCGGGTGAACAGGAGGTTGGGCAGCGGGTCGATGAGGAAGTCGTGGCTGTCGATGAGCGAGGTGACCAGCCCGAAGCCACCGCGCACCTCGTCGTTGCGGATGCCCGAGGTGAGGTACGTCGTGAGCTGCTCCGGCGACGCCTCGGTCAGCAACGGACGCAGGTACGCACGCATGGTGTCGCCCAGGTGCAGCTGGGACAGCGCGGTCTCGATCGCCTCGGCGCGGACGTCCTCCTCGGCGAACGTCTCGGTCAGCAGGTCGATGAGGTAGAGCACCTCGACGTCGCGGTCGCGCAGGGCGGCCGCGAAGGCGTCGTGCTCGTCCTGGGCGCGGGCCACCCATGGGATGCCGTCGAACAGCAGTCGGTCGTTGTTGCGCGGGGTCAGCCGCTTCAGCTCGGGCCCCGGACGGTGGAGCATGACGGTCTGGAGGGTGCCCACCTCCGAGTCGGCGCCGTGGGTGCTCATGCCCGCGACTCTAGAACCCCGCCCCGTCAGGCGACGAGTTCGTACCCGGTCACCAGGGCCAGGACGAGGCACACGCCCGCGCCCAGGTAGTGCAGCACGTGCAGCGGGATCCACCGCAGCAGCTGCTTCCCGGCGACCACCGCCAGCGCGCTGACCGTCATCAGGGCGCCGAGCGCGCCGATGAACACCCCGATCGGGTCCTCGTACTTGGCCACCAGGGTGATCGTGAACAGCTGGCTCAGGTCTCCCCACTCGGCGGCGAACAGGATCAGGAAGCACGCCAGCACCTGCCGTACCCCGTGCACGTCGCGCGCGTTGGCGACGAACTCCTCGCCGGACGACTGGTGGTGCGCCCGCCCTTCGCGGAACAGCAGGACGGCGCCGACCAGGAACATCGCCGCCGCCACGCCCTGCACCAGGTCCGCGGGGAGGAACGACGCGGCGTGGCCGAGCAGCACGGCCACCACCGTCTGCACGGCGAACGCGAGGCTCACGCCGATCCAGACGAGCAGCGGCCGGTAGCGGGTCGCGAGCACGAGGGTCGCCAGGAAGGTCTTGTCCGGCAGCTCGACCAGGAAGATCGTGCCGAAGGTGACGACGACGGCGACCGGATCCACCGCACGAACCTAGCGAGCCGTTGTATCCGTGGCGCGGCGGGTGTTTCCTGATGAGCAGAGGGATCTCGGCCTGCTGATCGGGGAGGGACGCCATGGCCGTGTTCGACACCTACGCCCAGGGGACGCCGAACTGGGTCGAGCTGATGACACCGGACCAGCGCGGGGCGGCGGAGTTCTACGGCGCGCTGTTCGGCTGGCAGATGGTCGAGAACCCGTTGGAGGACGGCCACGTCTACATCGTGGGCAACCTGCAGGGGGACGCCGTCGCGGGGATCACCTTCCAGCTGCCCGAGATGGCCGAGCACCCCGCGTTCTGGAACGTCTACCTCGCCGCCGACGACGTCGACGCCGTCGCGGCGCGGGTGGGGCCGGCAGGTGGGGTCGTCGAGGCCGAGCCGTTCGACTTCTTCGACTACGGGCGGACGGCCCGGATCCAGGACCCGACGGGTGCACGGGTGAGCCTGTGGCAGCCCCGCTCGATCCGCACCGTCCGCGCCAACGAGCCCGGCACGCCGATCTGGAACGAGCTCCTCACCCCCGACCTCGGCCGGGCGTCGCGGTTCTACGCCGACGTGCTCGGGCTGACCAGCCAGGAGAGCCCCGTGCCGTGGGGCGACGCCGCGTCGTACACGACGTTCAGCTCCGCCGGCCGGGCGATCGCCGGCGTGGTCCCGCCCCTGGAGGAGGCGCCCGCGCACTGGAACGTCTACTTCAACGTGGTCGACGTCGACGACGCCGTGGCGGCGGCCGAGGCGCTGGGCGCCAAGCTGATCACGCCGCCGTACGACCTCGAGGGCACCGGCCGGACCGCCATGCTCGCCGACCCGCACGGCGCGGTGTTCGGGCTGATGGCGAGCTAGCAGTCGCGGAACGGGTCGGCGGCGTAGACGCCGAGGATCTTCACGTCGGTGGTGAAGAAGCGCAGCTCCTCGAGCGCGCGCTTGACGCGCAGGTCCTCCGGATGGCCGTCGACCTCGGCGAGGAACTGGGTCGCGGTGAACTCCCCGCCGACCATGTAGCTCTCGAGCTTGGTCATGTTGACCCCGTTGGTGGCGAAGCCGCCGAGGGCCTTGTACAGCGCCGCAGGCAGGTTGCGGACATTGAAGATGAAGCTGGTGACCACGGGGCCGTTGCCCGCGGGCGCCTCGACCAGGTCGCGCGAGAGCACGACGAACCGGGTGGTGTTGTGGTCCTCGTCCTCGACGTCGGCGGCCAGCACGTCGAGCCCGTAGATCTCGGCCGCCAACGGCGGTGAGATGGCGGCCTGGGTCGGGTCGCCCGCCTCCTTCACCTCGCGCGCGGCGCCGGCGGTGTCGCCGGAGATCACCGGCGTGAGGCCGTGCTCGCGGATGATCTTGCGGCACTGGCCGAGCGCGTGGACGTGGCTGTGCACGGTACGTACCTGGTCGATGGTCGTGCCCGGCAACCCCATCAGCGCGAACTGGATGCGCAGGAAGTGCTCGGCCACGATGTGCAGGTTGCTGCTCGGCAGGAAGTGGTGGATGTCGGCTACCCGCCCCGCGAGCGAGTTGTCGATCGGGATCATCGCCAGGTCGGCGTCGCCGCCCTCGACGGTCGCGAAGACGTCCTCGAAGCTCGCGCAGGGCACCGCCTCCCATTCCGCGTAGTGCTGCTGGCACACCAGGTGGGAGTTGGAGCCGGGCTCGCCCTGGTAGGCGATGCGACGAAGTTCCGTGGACACCCCCGCAGTTTCGCACCGGTCCTCGTCGCGGCGGCCCGGTTCCCAGGGAGCGGGCGGTTACGGTCGCTGCGTGTCAGCCTCGGAGTTCATCCTCGTCGTCATCGTCGTGGTGCTGGTCGCGGTGTGCGGCGGCCTGCTGAGCGTGCTGCGGCGGCAGGCCGCCGACCGGACGGGTCTCGAGGCCGTTCCCGAGGACGTCCTCGGCCTGCGGCAGGAGGTCGCCGCCCTCCGGGCCGCGGCGGCGGGCGCGCTGCGCCACCTGTCGGTCGTGAGGTACGACGCGTTCGGCGACATGGGTGGCCACCTCAGCTGGTCCCTGGCCCTCGCCGACGACGCCGGCGACGGCGTGGTCCTCACCTCGATCCACGGCCGCTCCGACGCCCGTACCTACGCCAAGTCGATCGACGGCTGGTCCTCCGACCAGCAGCTCTCCCCCGAGGAGGAGGAAGCCATCACCCGCGCGCGCCCATGAAGGTTCGGACGGCAGCTCCAGGCGCCGCCACCGGCGCTGGCGGGTCGCTTGCCACGACCTGGATGGACGCGGTGCCGATCAGGTACTCCTGGTCCCTCGCCTCCGCCTCGATCCGGTAGGTCCCCGCGACGGGCACCTCCATCTCCATCGCGAACGGCGCCGTGTCGTCCCAGTCGTTGAAGACAACATTGCCCCCGGCGTCGTAGGCCAGGAACTGCACGTCGACGATGGGTGAGCCCGTGTAGGGGCTCGGTGTCCCCGTGGCCGTCACCGTGAACAGCTGGGTGGCGGTCACCGCAGCGCCGTCGGCTGGGCTGTCGATGCGCACCGACGGGGGCGCCTCGAGCACGGACACGGGCACCTTTGCCCGGGCGGAGTTGTCGTCGGCGTCGGAGGCCGTGACCGTGAGCTCCACCGACGTCGCCCCGCCCGCGTCGAACGTGAACGCGAACGGCGCGGACAAGTCGGTCGAGCAGGTGTAGATGGACGCCCCCGAACAGACCTGGACCGACGTGACGGGGGAGCCCGTGACGGGGTCCGGTGATGCCATGACCGTGACCGGGAACGTGGGCCCCTGCACCTGCGCGCCCGCGCCCGGGGTGACGGAGGTGATCACCGGTGCCGGCACGTGCTCGGCCACGGCTCCGGACGCGGCAGACGTGCCGACCTGGTTGACCGTGCGCACACTCCAGGAACCCGGCCCCGGATGCGAATCCTCGACCGAGAGGGTGGTCCGGGTCCCGCCCGGGTCGGCGACGAACGTGCTGCCACCGCCCGGCGAGCGCTGCAGCAGGTATCCCAGGATCACCTGGCCGTTGTCGGCTCCGGGCTGCACCGACAGGGTCACCTGGCCCCGGTCCGCCTTGCGGAGCGCTTTGGTGAGGGTCGGCGCGTCCGGGGCGGTGGCCTTCTTGTTGCGCCTGACCTGGATGGTCGCCCCGCCCGCGTCCTGCGACCCCAGCGTGATGCGAACTCCTTGCGGTGTGGTGAAGCTGCTGCCGGGGGGCAGCGTGGCGTTGGCGAGGTCGGGATCGGGGAAGTACAGCGAGTCGTCCGGGTTGCCGGGCGCGGCGTCCAGGATCTGGAGCGACTGGCGTCCGGAGTCCAGACGGATCTGGAGACCGGGCGTGCCCTTCACGCCCAAGGTGCCCGGTTGCTTCTCGCTCGCCTCGTCGGTCGTGTGGTACTCCAACCAGTACGACACCCGCTTCGACACCTTGACGCGCACGCCCTGGATCCCGGAGCCGGAGGCCTCGGCGTCCGCGAGCCGCCAGGTCCCCGACGTGGTCGCGGTGACGACCTTGCCCGCCCACCCGAGCCTTTGGAGGACGGCGACGGAGTACGGACGGCTGCTGATGCCCATGGCGTCCCACAGGTCGCCGTACTCCTGGCCCGAGCACTTGCCGCCCTGGGTGACGCGCTGCTTGCCCATCCGGCAGATCAGCGAGTTGGCGTGGTCGAGGCCGAGGTTGTGCCCCAGCTCGTGGGTCAGCACGTCCCGGTACGTCTTCCCCTCTCGGATCCAGGTGACCCGGCCCGGCTTCTCGCCGGAGGAGTTGGTGCCGCACTGGGGCATCACGATCATGAAGCGGTTGAAGCCCTGCGCACTGAAACCGCGCGACCGGGCCGCGCTGACGGCTCGACGGGCGGAGCCGTAGAGGTCACCGCAGTTGGTGGGACCGCCGGCGACCGACATCCAGGGGGTCACTGCACTGGCCACGCGGTGTCGACCGCGGGAGACCTGCTTGAACCACGAGGCGGTCGACTTCATGAGCGCTTTCATCTGCTTCGTGTCGGGGTACGACGGCGCGTTCTTCCAGTAGACCCGCATCACGAGCACTCGCACCTTGCGGGGCACCCCTGGCCGCGACCTGGCGTCGGGAAGGAACGGGTACTCGCGGGGCATCACCGTGTCGTCGCCGCGGGGCGTGAGGGCACGCGCCGGCGCCACGGCGTCCGTCGTGACGCTGGGCGGGGGACGCAACGCGCCGCCCGCCGGCGCCGTCGGTGCGGCGCCGTTCACCGGCTGGGCGCCGAGCGTGAGCAGAGCGAGCGCTGCCCACGTGGCCAGGACCTGACGCATCTGTGTCACGCTCTACCCCCGCAGCTCGGTGACCTGCGACTCATGGTGGGCGGCGGCGGCTCGGGGCGCAAGGGGCCGATCGGTTGATGCTAGACGAGCCGGTACACCCGCGACTCCCAAGGAGCGAGCGGGTCCGTAGGCGAGGGCGTCGAGCCGGGAACCGAACCGAGGAGCAGGTCGACGCCGTCGTACGGCTCGTCCAGGTCGGCGACCACGTCCGGGACGTCGGACAGGTTGGCCACGACGAGCAGCCGGTCACCTTCGTGCTCGCGCACGAACGCGTACACCTGCTCGTCGTCGGGCAGCAGCATCCGGAAGGTGCCGTGGGCGACCACAGGCTCGTCGTGCCGGAGTGCGATCAGCCGCTGGAAGTGCGAGAAGACCGAGTCCGGGTCGTCGACCTGGGCGGCGGCGTTGATGCTCGACGCCATCGGGTGCAAGCCGATCCAGGGCGTCCCGGTCGTGAACCCGCCCGTGGGCGAGTCGTCCCAGGGCATCGGCGCCCGGGCGTTGTCGCGACCCTTGGCCGACAGGGCGGCCATCACCGCCGCCGGGTCCTGTCCCGCCGCGACCGCCGAGGCGTAGTGGTTGAGCGACTCGATGTCGCGCAGCTGGTCGATCCGGGTGAAGCCCACGTTGGGCAGGCCGAGCTCGTCGCCCTGGTAGACGTACGGCGTCCCGCGGTGCAGGTGCAGCACGGTCGCCAGCGACTTGGCCGACTGCTCCCGGTGCTCGGGCGCGTCGTTGCCGAACCTCGTCACGCAGCGCGGCTGGTCGTGGTTGCCGAGGTACAGGCTGTTCCAACCCGCCTCGGCGAGACCGTCCTGCCACCGCCCCCAGGACCGCTTCAGGTCGAGCATCGTCATCGGCACGATGTCCCACTTGCCCCGCGGCCCCGAGTCGAGGTCGACGTGCTCGAACTGGAAGACCATGTCGACCTCGCCCCGCGCCGGGTCGGTGTAGAGGCGGGCCTGCTCGATGGTGGTGGCGGGCGTCTCGCCGACGTTGAGCAGCCCGGGAGGGCGGCCGGCGAACACCTCGCGGTGCATCTCCTGCATGAACTCGTGGATGCGGGGACCGTTGACGACCAGCGGTGTCGTGTCGCCGTACCGGGAGATGTCGACGACACCGGCTCCGAGGGGGTCACGCTCCAGACGTCCCTCCGGGAGCTCACCGTTCACCAGCACCTTGGAGAGCAGGCAGATGACGTCCATCCGGAACCCGTCGACGCCGCGGTCGAGCCAGCGGTTCATCATCGCGTAGACGGCCTGCCGGACCTCGGGGTTCTCCCAGTTGAGGTCGGGCTGCTCGGGAGCGAACAGGTGGAGGTAGTACTGGCCCGTCGCGGCGTCGTACGTCCAGGCGGGGCCCGAGAACGCCGAGCCCCAGTTGGTCGGCTCGGCGCCCGGCGTGCCCGGCTCCAAGCCGGGCCGCGGTGCGCGCCACCAGTACCAGCTCCGCCGGGGGTTGTCGGTCGACGACCGCGACTCCCGGAACCACGGGTGCGCCGCGCTGGTGTGGTTGACCACGAGGTCCATCACCAGCTTCATCCCGCGCTCGTGCAGGCCGGCGATCAGCTCGTCGAGCTGCTCGATCGACCCGAACAACGGGTCGACGTCCTCGTAGTCGCTGATGTCGTAGCCGTTGTCGGCCATCGGCGACTTGTAGACCGGGCTCAGCCACACCACGTCGATG
>JAICRP010000194.1 GCA_025966445.1 Nocardioides sp. | reverse complement strand
TCCTCCCATCGCTCGCGCGCGCCGACAGGGTCGCCGTCGTCGTGGGCATGGTCGCCGAGGTGCCGCTGTGCCTCGAACAGGAGGACGGGGTCGCCCGAGGCTCGTGCCGCGGCCAGGCCGACCTCGTAGTGGGCCGGCGCCGAGTCCCGGTCGGCCAGCACGTTGTCGGTGATCCAGCCCAGGCAGACCGACGCCCAGCCGCGACGGACCTCGTCGGGCGCCGCGTCGCGCAGGCGGGTCGCCTCGGCGACCAGGGTGTCGGCCTCGCCCGGCTCGCGACCCCCGGGGCCCATCCGGTAGGAGCCGTCGGGGTTGCGGCTCGCCAAGGAGTACGCCCGCCGCAGGCGGACCCACGCCACGTTCCAGGCCAACGAGGGGTCCGGCTCGTACCCCGCCAGCTCGGCGTCGAGGACCTCGAACCGCTTCGGCGCCTCGGTCCGGCCGAACACGTGGTCGGCACGGTCCGCGACGTCGGCGGCGGTCAGGGCGAGCAGCACCCGCCCCTGGGCGTCGCCGGTCGCCGGCGTGGTGGCATCGAGCAGGCGCAACGACTCGTCGTACCAGGTGGCCAGGGCGAGGTCGAGCGCCGCCTCACGGACGGTGGACAGGTCGGTGGTGGTCATGAGCGTGGATGTTAGTTTTAGGCAAAACTTTTGGCGAGGAAACTATTTTGACGACACGAGCCAGCACCCGACAGGACTCCGTCGACCGTCACGTCGCGCTGTGGGAGCGCGAGCTGCCGTGGATGGACCCCCTTCACGAACAGGTCGTCGCCCGCCTCATGCTGCTGACCAAGCACCTGGCACGGTCCCGGGAGGCGGCGTTCGCGGACGACGACCTCGGGCGGGCGTCGTTCAAGGTCCTGCTCGCGCTGCGCCGGCTCGGCTCCCCGTACACCGCCCAGCCCTCGGAGCTCGCCGAGCAGCTCGGGTTGAGCCGCGGAGCTCTGTCGGCCCGGCTGTCCCCGCTCGAGGAGGACGGCCTGATCCGCCGGACCACGGACCCGGACGACCGACGCAAGGTGCACGTCACGCTGACCCGCGCCGGCAAGCGTGCCTTCGACCGGCACGGCCAGCACGAGGGCCGCGACGAGGCCGCCCTCCTCGACACGCTGTCCGTCGCCGACCAGCGTCGGCTCTCCGACCTGCTGCGCACCCTCGTGCTGGCCGTCGAGGAATCCTCGGGGTGAACCGGCCCGCCGGATCGTTGCGCGATCGTGCTGGTCGGCGGACGGGCGCCCGCCGCGGGACGGCGGCGGCGCCGGCGAAGTAGCTGTCGTCGTCACCGACGATGGCGAGGTCGTCGGGACGGCGAGCCCCGAGGCCACCAGCTGCTGGAGCAGGCCGAGCGCCGGCAGGTCGTTGGCGCAGAACGCCGCGGTCGGCCGCTTGCTCCGGGGCGCGGGCCGCCGGTCTCGTCGGCCCGGACCTCGCGCACCTCCGGGCGCTGGTCGCCCGCACCCACGACCTCGCGCGCTTCGTGCCGCGGGGTTGAGAGGATCGGCACGTGAGAGTCGCGCTGATGGTCACCTGCATCAACGACGCGCTGTTCCCGGACACGGGGCGCGCCGTGGTGACGCTGCTGCGGCGACTCGGCGTGGAGGTGGACTTCCCCGAGGCGCAGACGTGCTGCGGGCAGCCGATGGTCAACACCGGGTACCTCGACGAGGCCGTCCCGCCGTTGCGGTCGTTCGTGAAGGCCTTCGACGGGTACGACGCGATCGTCACGCCGAGCGGGTCGTGTGCCGGGTCCGCGCGGCATCAGCACGGGATCGTCGCGCAGCGCCATTTCCAGCGGTCGGGAGACCCCGCGCTCGTCGCTGCCGTCGAACGGACCGCACCACGTACCTACGAGCTGTCGGAGTTCCTCGTCGACGTGCTCGAGGTGACCGACGTCGGCGCGTACTTCCCGCACCGGGTCACCTACCACCCGACCTGCCACTCGCTGCGGATGCTGGGCGTCGGCGACCGGCCGGTGCGGCTGCTGCAAGCGGTCCGCGGCCTCGACCTGGTCGAGCTGCCACGGGCCGAGGAGTGCTGCGGGTTCGGCGGGACGTTCGCGGTCAAGAACGCCGACACGTCGGTGGCCATGGTCTCCGACAAGGCCCGCCACGTGCGCGAGACCGGCGCCGAGGTGCTGGTCGCCGGCGACAACAGCTGCCTGATGAACATCGGCGGGGCACTGACCCGACAGCGGGCGGGCGTCCGCGTGATGCACCTGGCCGAGATCCTCGCCTCGACCGAACAACGGACGGCGGCGTCATGACTGCGACCTTCGTGGGGATGCCGAGGTTCCCGGTCGCTGCCAAGGCCGCCCTCGCGGACACCCAGCTCCGGCGCAACCTGGCGCACGCCACCGCGACCATCCGCGACAAGCGGGCCCGGGTGGTCGCCGAGGTCGACAACTGGGAGGAGCTGCGCCTGGCCGGGGCGGCGATCAAGGACGCAGCGCTGTTCTCGTTGGACACCCAGCTCGTCCTCCTCGAGGAGCGACTGACCGCAGCAGGGGCGACGGTGCGCTGGGCTCGCGACGCCGCCGAGGCGTGCGCGATCGTGGCCGAGGTGGCCCAGGCCCACGACATCGACGAGGTCGTGAAGGTCAAGTCGATGGTCACCCTGGAGATCGGCCTCAACGAAGCCCTCGAGGCGGAAGGCATCGCCGCCTGGGAGACCGACCTGGCCGAGCTCATCGTGCAGCTCGGCGACGACCTGCCCAGCCACATCCTGGTGCCGGCGATCCACCGCAACCGCGCCGAGATCCGCGAGATCTTCCAGCGCCGGATGACGGGTGCGGAAGGCATCACCGATGAGCCGGCCGCGCTCGCCGGGGCCGCGCGCACACACCTGCGCGAGAAGTTCCTGAACGCGCGGATGGCCGTCTCCGGCGCCAACTTCGCCGTCGCCGAGACCGGCACTCTCGTCGTGGTCGAGTCCGAGGGCAACGGCCGGATGTGCCTGACCCTGCCCGAGGTGCTGGTCTCGGTCGTCGGCATCGAGAAGGTGGTGCCGACGTGGGAGGACCTCGACGTCTTCCTGCGCCTGCTGCCCCGCTCCGCGACCGGCGAGCGGATGAACCCCTACACCTCGACCTGGACGGGCGTGACCCCCCGCGACGGCCCGCAGGAGGTCGTGGTCGTGCTGCTCGACAACGGCCGCACCCGCGCGCTGGCCGACCAGGTCGGCCGCCAGGCCCTGCGCTGCATCCGCTGCTCGGCCTGCCTGAACTCGTGCCCGGTCTACGAGCGGGTCGGCGGCCACGCGTACGGCTCGGTGTACCCCGGCCCGATCGGTGCGATCCTCAACCCGCTCCTCAAGGGCGTCGGCACCGACCCGCAGGTCGACTCGCTGCCCTACGCGTCCTCGCTCTGCGGCGCGTGCTTCGAGGTCTGCCCGGTCCGCATCGACATCCCGTCGGTCCTGGTCGACCTCCGCGCCCAGGTCGTCGACGCGCACCGTGCCAGACGCTGGGGCGGCATCCCGTCGACGCAGACCGTCGCGATGAAGGGCGCCGCGGTCACGTTCGGCTCGGGACGACGGCTCGGCCTGGCCGAGCGGTTCGCCCGCCTCGGCACGGGCGTCGCCTCCCGTTTCGGGGCCTCGGGCTGGACGAGCGCGCGCGACCTCCCGCGCGCGCCGCGCGAGTCCTTCCGCGCCTGGTGGCGACGTACGGACGGAGGTCGCTCGTGACCAGTCACACTCAGGGCGCCCGCGACGAGATCCTCGGGAAGGTCCGCTCGGCCTTGTCCGGTACGGCGCCCACAGCGCGCCCGCCGATCCCACACGGGTCGGCGCCCGACGACGTGGTCGCGCTCTTCGCCGAGCGAGTTGCCGACTACCGAGCCGTCGTCGAACGCTGCACCGAGCGCCAGCTGCCGCCCCGCCTGAAGGCGGCGCTGCCCGAGGGTCGGGTCGTCGTCCCCGCGGGCCTGTCGGTCCAGGTCCCGGACGCGGTCGTCGACGACGGACTGACGGCCGCCGAGCTCGACGCGTGTGCCGCCGTCGTCACCGACGCGACGGTCGGCATCGCCGAGACCGGCACCATCGTCCTCGACCACGGCCCCGGCCAGGGCCGCCGCGCGATCACCCTGGTCCCCGACGTGCACGTCTGCATCGTCCGGACCGACCAGGTCGTCGCCGACGTCCCCGACGCGATGCCGCGTCTGGACCCCACCAGGCCGCTCACCTGGATCAGCGGCCCGAGCGCCACCAGCGACATCGAGCTCGACCGGGTCGAGGGCGTCCACGGCCCCCGCACCCTGCACGTCCTGCTCGTCGGCTGACCCATCCTCACCCGGCGAGCTCCTCGACCCCCCGATCGCGGTCGGCGAGCTCGAGCATCCGCGGCAGCACCTCCCGGGCCGTCGGCATCGCCGCGATCTCCGCCTGGACCTCCTGCGCAGCGGCCCGGTAGGACGGCGACGACAGCAGCGCCACGACGCCCGCGCGCACGGTCTCGGGCGTGCAGTCCTCCTCCGGCACCACGATCCCGACGCGGGCACGGGCGACTGCCTCGGCGTTCCAGTGCTGGTCCGCACCGTGCGGCAGGCAGAGCTGCGGCACTCCGTGGCACAGGGCGCCGAGCATGGTGCCCGCGCCCGTGTGGGACACCATCAGGTCCGCGTGACGGAGCACCTGCTCCTGCGGGACGAACTGACGTACGGTGACGTGCCGTGGCTGCGGGCCGAGCGAGGCGGGGTCGACGCCGGGGCCGGTGGTCACGACCAGGTCGACCGACAGGCTGCGCAGCGCCTCCACCATCCCGGCCATCAGGCCGGGGATCGCGTTGGAGATGGTGCCGAGGGTGACGTAGACGAGCGGACGGCGCAGCGCGCGGGCCGGGCCGGGGTCGTAGACCTCTCTCCCGCCGGCCTCGCCGGCCGAGGGCCGCAGGTCGAGCGCGTCCGGCCACAACGCCTCGCCCGGCTCGCGCAGCGCGGGCGGACAGATGTCGAGAGTCGTCCCGGCCAGCATCTCGTCCCACACGCCGGGGTCGCCGGTGGCACCGGCGACGACCGGACCCAGCGCGCCGTACTCGCGGAACATCGGGCCGTACCCGTGCGTGACGCTGGGCAGTCGGAGGTGCCGGGCGAGCATGACGCCGCCGAGCTCGAGCGGCTCGTGCACGACCACGTCCGGTCGCCAGCGGCCGGCCATGTCCAGCAACCCCGGCAGCCGCCGGGCCGCCGCGCGGCCGAACAGCACGCCCGCCGAGATGACCCGTTGGGTGTCCAGGTCGTCGGCGGCGCTGCGCCGGGCCTCCTCGTCGCGCTCGGCGACGATCTCGCCCCAGGTCGGACCGACGCCGTACGCCGGCACCGACCGCGAGCGCATGGGGCCGACCATGTCGGGCCCCGTCGCGAGTCGTACGTCGTGGCCGGCCGTCATGGCGGCGCGGACCATCGGCAGCAGCGGCAGCAGGTGACCGTAGGCGGGGGACGCCGTGAACAGCAGTCGCATGCGGTCAGACATGCCGCATCGCCCTCCGGTCGCGTCGCGCGAACGCGCCGCGGGTGAGCAGCCACATGCCGCGGTAGGCCGGCCCGGTCAGGTCGAGCACCCGGTCGCGGGCGTCAGGTGGGAGCTCGTGCAACACCCAGGGCACCACCTCGAAGACCCGTCGCAACGGCACTCCGGCGCGGAAGTGCTCACGCTCGATGCGCTCGTCCTCCTCCGGCGTGATGTAGCGCTGCATCAGCGGGAGGGCCTCTCGCTCCTCGTGGGCGAGGTGGTCCTCGAGCAACGGCCGGACCCGGTCCAGGGCCCGAACGAGGGACTGCCGCGCGTTCCGGTCGCGGGCGAAGGTCAGGCGCAGGAACAGGTCGGCGCACTGCTCGAGCACCGGGTCGATGCGGTGGTGCTCGGCCTCCATGGCGGTCAGCACCGGGCGTTCGTCCTCGGTCACGCGACCGGCGAGCAGCGGCCAGATGCCCTCGTCCTCGCCGGTGTGGTGGTGGTGGAGCACGTACGCGAACAGCCGCCACCGGCGGTCGAGCTCGCGCCAGGCGACGCGGTCGCCCAGCGGCGTCACGCCGGCCGCCCGGGCAAGCGCGCGCACGTCACGCCGGAAGGCGTGGTGCATCACGTACATCATGGTCATGTCCAGCGGTCCCTCGGCCGTCGCCGCCTGTCCGGGCAGCATCAGCTGACGGGGCCGGCCGGCCCGGTTGGCGAGGGCGGACTGAAGGTGAATGGGGTACTCGGTCGTCATGGCAGCGACCTTCGCCCGGGCCGGTGGCCGCGGACATGGGGAAGCCGCCTCAGATCGTGCGGCCCCTGCCTTAGCCGCACCGACTGAACTTCGGGCGGACGTCATACGTTGTGGTCGTCTTGGCCACCTTACCGTTTGACGCCCGCCGGTTCGCGGTTCCGGTCGCCGCGATGCTGCTGCTGTCAGCGTGCTCGGGGGGCGAGGAGTCGCCGCGCGCCACCCGGACCTCCTCGGC
>JAICRP010000177.1 GCA_025966445.1 Nocardioides sp. | reverse complement strand
CGCGATGCCGAACAGCACCACGCACATCATCGCCGTGATGATGGCGACGGCGCCGCCCTCGTCGCGACGGCGGATCCGGAGGCGCCTCCGCCTGACCTTGCTCAGCATGTGCCGCTCGAGGTGGTGTCTTCGATCATCGTGCTCACCGTGCGCGAGATCGTGCCGCCGTTGGGCAGGGGGAAGAGGCCGATCAGGTTGCCGTTCGAGGTCACGGTCACGGTCATCTGCGTGGTACCGATCGCCGCACTCGCGTTGCTCGTCGGCGTCACCGCGAACGTCGTGTTGGCAGGGTTCGAGGCCACCTCGTTCTTGACGAACGCCAGCGCCTGTCCGGATCCCCAGCAGTCCCCGACCGCGAGCCGGCGCGTGACGTGGGTGGCTGCGCCGCCCGTCGTCTGGGCCACGTAGAAGAACCAGCCGTACTGGATCACGCCGAGCAGCAACGGGATGAGGATCGTGCCCGCGATCAGCCCGAACTCGAGCGCGGCTGCGCCCGACTGTGACTCACGGTCTCGAGACATGGCTCTCGACGAAATGCTCACGGGGGGTCCTTCGAGGTACACCGCGACCTCAGGGGGGTTGGGTCGCGCAACCGAAGGCTAGGGCCGGAGGTACCCGGTTGTGGGCATGGTTACGAGAACCGGCCGCATTCGTCTAGATAGTCACAAATGACTAGTAACGAAAACGATCGAACTAGACCTTGGGGGGATCGATCTCCGCAGGACTGAGCTCCTCGACGTTGACGTCCTTGAACGTCAGCACCTTCACGTTCTTCGCGAACCGAGCCGGCCGGTACATGTCCCACACCCAGGCGTCGCTCATCGAGACCTCGAAGAACACGTCCCCGGACTCGGTGCGCGCCTTCACGTCGACCTGGTTGCAGAGGTAGAAGCGGCGGTCGGTCTCCACGACGTACTTGAAGATGCCGACCACGTCGCGGTACTCGCGGTAGAGCGTCAGCTCCATCTCGGTCTCGTACTTCTCGAGATCCTCGGCGCTCATGCTGACTCCCCTCGTCGCTCCTCGAGCACGACGTTAGTGCTCTGGACAAGTTCCTGGTCCGACGGGTCCAGCGGCGGCTCGAGCCCCGCCGCCCGGCGCACGTTGACGAACCGCATCCGGTGGACCGGCGAGGGGCCGTGGGCGGTCAGCGCGGCGGCGTGCGCGTCGGTGATGTAGCCCTTGTGGGTCCGGAAGTCGTACGCCGGCCACTCCTCGTGCAGCTCGCACATGATGCGGTCGCGGGTCACCTTCGCCAGCACCGACCCGGCCGCGATGCACGCGGCCACCCGGTCGCCCTTCCACACGGCCAGGCCGGGGACCCCGAGCCCGTCGACGGGGAACCCGTCGGTGAGCACGTAGTCGGGCGGCACGTCGAGCAGGGCCACTGCTCTCCGCAGGGCCTCGACGTTCGCGACGTGCATGCCGAGCCGGTCGCACTCCTCGTGACCGATGACGACGACCGACCACGACAGCGCGCGGCGGACGATCTGGTCGTAGCAGCGCTCCCGGGCCTTCTCGGTCAGCAGCTTGGAGTCGGCCAGACCGGGGATGACGCCGGCCTTGGTGTCCGTCAGGATCGCCGCGCCGGCCACGAGCGGCCCGGCGCACGCTCCCCGGCCGGCCTCGTCCGCGCCGGCGATGTGGACCAGGCCCGTGCGACGCAGCGCGCGCTCGTAGCCGTAGAGGCCGGCATCGCTACGGACGGTGGCTCCGCGGGGAAGGTCGCTCACCTGACACGCCCTCCTACGGGCTGGCGGCGTCGGGAACGTCCGCGAAGCTGTCGGGCCGGTGCAACCACGAGAAGTGTTGTCGCGGCCAGAGCAGCACGAAGACCTTGCCGACCACCAGGTCGACCGGAACGTACTCGCCACCCTCCACGCAGTCGGTTCGGCCCTCCCGACACATGTGCACGGTGGAGTCGGCCGAGTGGGACCGGTTGTCGCCCATCACGAAGATCGTGCCCTCGGGCACGGGACCGGCCTCCCAGCTGCAGCCGATCATCGGACCGAAGCAGTCTGCCCCGTTGCCCTTGCGCGCGTAGTCCTTCTCATCGAGGGCGACGCCGTTGACCATGACCCGTCCCTTGGCATCGCAGCACTTGATCGTGTCGCCGGCCACGCCGATGACGCGCTTCACCAGGTGCCCGCCCGAGGGGTACAGGCCGATTTTGGCCATCAGCTTGGTGACGGCGTTGGGCGGCCCGACGGACTCGGCGCCGCTGAGCCAGCCGCCCGGGTCCTTGAAGACCACCACGTCACCGCGCTCGGGGCTCCCGCCGAACCAGTACGAGACCTTCTCCACCAGGATCCGGTCGTTGCGGACCAGGCCCGGCTCCATCGACTCCGAGGGGATGTAGAACGCCTGGACCAGGATCGCCTTGATCAGGATCGCGAGGCCGAGGGCGACCACGAGCAGCAGGATGGTCTCCTGCCACAGGGGCAGGTGCTTCTTCTGCTTGTCTTCGAGCTCGACGGAGCCGTCGGAACGCTCGGTGGTCACCGGGAGAGCGTAGCCATGAGGAGGAGGGAGGCTCGGCCTCAGGCCTCGCGGCGCTCCTTGATCTTCGCGGCCTTCCCGCGCAGGTTGCGCAGGTAGTAGAGCTTCGCCCGGCGGACGTCGCCGCGGGTGACGACCTCGATCTGCTCGAAGATCGGCGAGTGGAGCGGGAAGGTGCGCTCGACACCCACGCCGAAGGAGACCTTGCGGACGGTGAAGGTGCGGCCCACGCCGGAGCCGTGGATGCGGATCACGACGCCCTGGAAGATCTGGACGCGGGCCCGCGAGCCCTCGACGACCTTGACGTGCACCTTGACGGTGTCACCGGCGCGGAACTCGGGAAGGTCGGCACGCTTGCTGGCGTTGCCGAGCTCGGCGACGGCGCCGAAGTTCCCGGACGCGGTTCTCTGGGGGCTCATGGTCTCTCCTCACGGTTGCCACAGGTCAGCCGCGGATCGATGCGGTGTGCAGTTGGTGTCCCAGTCCCAGACATTGTCTGTAGCCGGCGGCGTCAGCGCCCCCTGTGGCAGGTGCCCGACGCAGGTCCCCCGGTTGGTTCGTCCGGAGCGACCCTTCGGCCGACTGGGCCGACGCACAAGTCTGCCAGAGATCAGGCGTCGCCAGAAATCGGGCCAGGAGTCCGGCGCTTCGCCATCGAGACGACGCCCGGGCTGGGGCTCCCGGAGAGCCGGTACCCGGCCTTCTTGTACATCCGCTGGTTGCGCTTGCTGCCCGCTCCGGTGAAGAGGGTGTACGCCGTCGCCTCGGCCGGCGCCTCCGCCTCGACCGCCTCGAGGAGCGCCCGCCCCAGCCCGCTGCCCTGGAGGTCCGGCGCCACCATCAGCCGGCCGACGTGCCACTCCCCGTCGCGCAGCACCCCGCGCACCGCTCCCACCAGCCGCCCGTGCGAACGGGCGACGAGCACCGTGCCCTCGGTGAGCCACCCGCGCACGTCGTCGAGCGACTCCGCGAGGGCGGGGATCGGGACACCGGGGTTGGCCTGCTCCTCCTGGAGCCAGCAGGCGCGTTGCAGCGTGAACAGCTCGCCGGCGTCCCCGGGCTCGACGCGGCGCACCACGACGTCCTCGCGCAGCACCGACGGCGACAGCAGGTCGGGCCGGCGGGTCGCCGTACGCCGGACGGACTGCTCGTGACGCCACCGGGCGACCGCGCCGTGGTCACCACTGCGCAGGACCGGCGGGACGTCGAGACCGCGCCAGGAGGCCGGCTTGGTGTAGACGGGTGCCTCCAGCAGGCCGCCCTCGTGCGACTCGTCGACGAGGGAGTCGGCGTTGCCCATGAACCCCGGAAGCAGCCGGACGACGGCCTCGCAGATGGCCAGCGCGGCCACCTCGCCGCCGTTGAGCACGTAGTCACCCAGCGACAGCTCTCGCACCTCGAACCGCTCGGCCGCGTCGTCGACCACCCGCTGGTCGATCCCCTCGTACCTCCCGCAGGCGAACACCAGGTGCTCCCGCGCGGCCAGGTCGCGGGCGACCGCCTGGGTGAACCGCTCCCCCGCCGGCGTCGGGACGACGAGGACCGCGCCGCCGGGGCCCACGTCCAGCGACTGCAGGGCCTCGCCCCAGGGCTCGGGCTTCATCACCATGCCGGCGCCGCCGCCGTACGGCGTGTCGTCGACCGTGCGGTGCCGGTCGCGCGTCCAGGCCCGGAGGTCGTGGACCGCGACCTCGAGCAGACCGTTCTCGCGGGCCTTGCCGGCGAGTGAGAGCTCGAGGACGTCGAAGTACGCCGGGAAGATCGAGATCAGGTCGATGCGCACGTCAGTCGTCCTCGAAGGGCGCCACCAGCCCCGGCCGGTCGGCCACGACGACGCGGCCGCCGGGTACGTCGACCTCGGGCACCAGGGCGGCCACGAACGGGACGAGCGTGGGGCGGCCGTCGGTCGCCTCGACCTCGAGGAGGTCCTGGGCGCCGTGCACGACGCCCGTCACCGTGCCGATCGCCCGGCCCTCGAGGTCGACCACGCCGAGCCCGACGAGCTGGTGGTCGTAGAACTCGTCCGGGTCCTCGGGCGTCTCGTCGGCGTCGAGGTGCGCGAGGAGGAGGGTGCCGCGGGCGCCCTCGGCCGCGGTGCGGTCGCCGATCTCGGCGAACCGCACCAGCAGCGTCGTCTGGTGCCAGCGCAGCGAGACGATCTCGAGGCTGGTCAGCCCGCTGGCGGACCCGCGCGGCGGCTCGGCCGCCAGCGTCGCGCCGGCGACGAAGCGCCGTTCGGGCTCGTCGGTGCGCACGTCGACGGTGACCTCGCCGCGCAGGCCGTGCGGCTTGCCGATCCGGCCCACCACGACCTCGATGCGCCCCATGTCGTGCTCCGCGTCCACGAGGGGAGTCTAGGAACGACGCCAGACAGATGAACCGGGTGCCACCCACGAGGGCGGCACCCGGTCATGCGAGACGGCGTGGATCAGCGACCGCGGTCGACGTCCACGAAGTCGATGCGCGCTCCGGCGCGGCCGGCGAGAGCGCCGATCACGGTCCGGAACGCCGTGGCCGTGCGGCCGTTGCGCCCGATCACCTTGCCGAGGTCGTCGGGGTGCACGCGCACCTCGAGGATCGACCCGCGGCGCAGCTGCTTGTCGCGGACCGTGACGTCGTCGGGGTTGTCCACGACACCACGGACCAGGTGCTCCAGCGCGTCGGCGAGCATGCCGCTCAGGACTCGGCCTTGTCGGACGACTCGGTCTCGGCGGTCTCGGCCGCGTCGGCCGCACCCTCGGGGGTCTCGTCGGCGGGCACGGGAGCCGGAGCGTCCTCGACCGGAGCCTCGGGCGCCTCGGCGGCGGGCGTCTCGGCCGGAGCCTCAGCGGCGGGAGCCTCGGCGACCGGGGCCTCCTCGGACTTCTTCTCCGCCTTCTTGCGGGCGGTGGTCGCGCCGGCCTTGGGCTCGCTCGCGGCGTCCTTGAGGGCCTCGTTGAAGATCTCGAGCTTGTCGCGCTTGGGCTCCTTGACCTTCAGGGTGCCCTCGGTGCCCGGCAGGCCCTTGAACTTCTGCCAGTCGCCGGTGATCTTGAGGATCTTCTCGACGGCCTCGGTCGGCTGCGCGCCGACGCCCAGCCAGTACTCCGCCCGGTCGGCGACGACGTCGATGTACGACGGGTCCTCCTTGGGGTGGTACTTGCCGATCTCCTCGATCACCCGTCCGTCGCGCTTCTTGCGCGAGTCGACGACGACGATGCGGTACTGCGGCACCCGGATCTTGCCCAGGCGCTTCAAACGGATCTTGACGGCCACGTCTGTGGTGTCTCCTTGGAATGTGGTGGTGGTGAGCGCGGCGACCGGGTGGGGTTCCAGGTGGCCGGGGACTCGGGGCGCCGTACGCGGGAGGATGAGAGGGCCACACCGCTACGGAACTCAGCGCGTCATTCTGCCAGAGCCCCCCGGAAGGGGCTGAATCGACGTTACCTTCCCGCTATGGCACCGGAGGTCCCCGCCGGCGAGGCGTACGCCCAGCCGCCGCCCGGCTGGCCGTACGGCGACCCGCCGACGCCGACGCCATCGCCGGCGGAGGAACCGCCTCGGCGGGTCTCCCGGCGGTTCTGGTACCTGTTCGGGACCGGGCTCATCGTGCTCGGCTTCGTGCTGATGCTCGTCTTCATCGGGATCGCGGTGACCTCGGGGCTGCGCGTGTTCTCCGGCGCCGTGGACGTGCGGGTGCCGGGCCAGAGCCAGGTGGACCTGCCGCCGGACGAGACGCGGATGGTCTGGGCCCGCCCCGGCGACACCCGCTCGTGCACGACCACCGACACCGACGGCACGGACCTGCCGCTCGACCCCAGCGGTTCGGTGAGCGTCAGCATCAACGGCGACGAGTGGGTCGGCGTCGGCACCTTCCCCACCGGCAACGGGCACGTGGTGCTGGCGTGCGACGGCGGCCCCGGCGTGATCCGGATCGCCCACACCTTCGGCGGGTGGGGCTTCGTCGGCTCGATTCTCGGCGCCGTGCTGGCGCCCATGGTCCTCGGCTTCGCAGGCGCCGGCGTGCTGACCGTGACGGGCGTCCGGCACGCCCGCTCGCGCTCGTAGCCACCTCAGGGAACCTCCTGGCGCTCCCGGGTGTCGTCCTCCCCGCAGGTACCCGCCACCACGGCGGACCAGGTACCGGCGACAGCCATCTCGCGTGGGCCCGAGGCCCACCATCCAGGAGGTTCCACCATGTCCAAGCACCAGCTCAGCACCATCGCGTTCCTCGTCGCAGCCGCCGTCGCCGTCATCGGTGGCGGTCAGGCGAGCGCTCACGACTACACGACGCTCGACCACCCGTCGTTGCCCTGCAACCTCTCGGAGGAGGCGGTCGCCAACTGGGGCGAGACCAGCCCCCACCTGCCGCAGGCGTGCACCTACGGATGACCGTCGCGCGTCACTG
>JAICRP010000057.1 GCA_025966445.1 Nocardioides sp. | reverse complement strand
CGGTCCGAGGCCAGCACCACCAGGTTGCCCCCGCCCCCGGCCCGCGGGTCGGCCGCGACGTCTGCCGGCTCGCCCGCCAGCACGACGTGGTCGAAGACCTCGCCGAGCGTGGCCACCTCGGCCCGCGCGAAGGCCAGGGAGCCGTGGTCGATCAGGTTGGCGACGTACACGCCGTCGGTCGTCAGCACGCGGCGCACGTCGCTCATCGCCTCTCGCGTGGTGAGGTGCCACGGCACGCTGACCCCGCCGAACGCGTCGCCGACCACGAGGTCGCGGCTGTCGTCGGGGAGGCGGCGCAGCCCGAGGCGGCCGTCCTCGACCCGCACCTCGAGCAGCGGCCCGGTCCGCAGCTCGAGCCGCTCGCGGTCGACCTCGACGACGCCGGGGTCGATCTCGGAGACGAGGTTGTGGGTCCCGGGACGTACGTCGGCGAGGTACCGCGGGAGGGTCAGCCCGCCGCCGCCCAGGTGGTACGCGCGCAGCGCCTCGCCCGCTGGGTAAGCCGCGTCGGTCACCGACGCGATCGTGCGGATGTAGGCGAACACGAGCAGCGTCGGGTCGTCGAGGTCGACGTACGAGTGCCGCAACGTGTCGAGGACCAGCGTCCGGCCCGACTCGTTGGCGGCGTCGTCCACGACGAGCACGCAGTGGTACGTCGTCTCGGCGTCGCACCCGCCGGGCGCCACCGCCAGGGCCAGCCCGCCGGCCGCCACGCCCAGGACGGCTCCCGACGAACGCCACCGGCCGCGTAGCCGCCACGTCACGAGCGCGCTGCCGGCCACCAGGACGGCCCCGAGGCCGAGCAGGATGCCGCTCACCGGCACGCGAGAGACCAGCACGAAACCGGTCAGGATCGTGCCGACGATCGCGCCGACCGTACCGATGCCCGACAGGCGACCCACGACGGTGCCGGTCTCGTCGAGGTTCGTCAGGAGAAGCTTCGTGACGATCGGGGTGACGGCCGAGAGCATCGCTCCTGGGACCAGGATCGTCAGCGCCGCGACGAACGTCAGCAGCTCCGGCGCCGTCTCGGCGACCGTCCTCACGATCGCCGGCGTGACCGCGACCACCACGCCCGACACCCCGAGCAGCGGGCCCAGCAGTCGGCGCGGGTCGTTCCGGTCGGCCGCGCGGCCACCGCTCCATGCGCCGAGGGCGATCGCTCCGAGCGCGATCCCGATCACCAGCGTGCTGGTCTCGAGGGTGAGGCCGAGGTATGGCGCGAGCAGCCGCAGCATGGTCAGCTCGACCACGAGCACAGCCGCGGACGAGCCGAAGACCAGCGCCGCGGCCGCCCGGTCACCCAGGGCGGCCGAACGGACCGGGGCGCTCACGTCGTCAGCGGTAGTTGGTGTAACGCACCAAGTGCGTTGACTGGCGGTGACTGTAGGGGGCCTCCGAGCCCTGACCTGCGGATTCATCTCGTGATCCGCTGACTACCGGTGATCGTTCGCGACTGCCCTGCGGACTATCTGCGGACAGATGGTCAGACTGATTGGAGGTCACCATCGCAAGCATGCCACTCACGCCGAGCCAGACGCTCACGCTCTTGTTCGCGTGCTGCACCCTGCGCCACCCGAGCGCGGTAACGGCGATACCTCGAAAGGTCGGCGTAGGCCCGGCGACACCCCATCACCACGCCCACTTACTATCCCGCCGTGGCCGCCAACTCGGAGTGGATCTCGTGGACCGAAGCGGCCCACCTGACTAGTATCAACCCTCCCGCTCGTCACGGCGGGTCGACTGCCACCGGGAAGGCGAGTCCGTTCTCCTGCAAAGGGCGGTTCACCCGTGCGCAGATCGGGGCATTGACCGGGGTGTTCGACGCTGCATAGGGTCGTGCCACGACTGCGTGGCGGTAGGCCTGCCGGCGAGCGTCCGCCGCGCGCAACGCTGTATTTGGGGGAAGTCATGCTGAAGCGTGTTCTCGTGGTGGTGGCGATGATCCTGATGGCGTTTGGGGCAGGTACCCCGACCGCCTTCGCCGAGGTAGAGGTGTTGACTGTCCACCTGACCCCGTCGGGTGATCCCGACGGTTCGGGAGTCGCAGTTGTGCGACTGGACTCCGAACGGGATCTCGTCTGCTATTCAGCTGTCGTTCGCAACATCAGTGCCCCGACGGAGCCCGCTGCAGGAGTGGGTTCGGCGCACATCCACGGCCCGCTGCCCGCTACCGGTATCGCGATCGACCTCGACTCCGTCTTTGTGGCGGCGGGTACGAGGACCTACATCGCCAGGGGCTGCGTCAGCGCCGGCAGCGACACTATTGACGCGGTGCTCGCCAGCCCTGAACTGTTCTACTTCAACGTGCACAACGCTGACTACCCGGCAGGAGCGGTCCAAGGCAGCCTCGGCTAGGCCGTCGATTCTGCGGCACCGCAAAGCCGTATCTCCAGAGAAACCCGTGCAGATCCCGAGATACCGCCCCGGCCCGACCAATAGCGGGCTGGGGCGGTTTTCGTGTCCACTCAGGAGTGAGGACTCACCACGTACGGCGTGCTCTCATCGAAGTGAGTGCACCGAGTGCCCGTGACCGCTTCGCCTGTGGAGCGCGGCCCGGGGTCCTTCACATTTCTCGTGCCCCAGTGACCTCCTGTCATCCGCTGCCTGCGCTGCGGGGGTGATGGGCCGGACTCCTTGCCCGCTTCCCCCGTGGCGGGCAAGGAGTCCACTCACGGGGCCACCAGCCCGAAGCGTGGGTCAAGACGATGGCAACCACGCTCGCCGCCAGCACGACGCGGATACGTGACAACTACGTGCACATGGCGTTCAGAGCCGCCGTGCGCGACAAGATCATCCGCGAGGCGCCGAGCGATGGTGTGGCGTTTCCCAAGGTCGCGAAGGCCGAAACAACGATGCTGATCCAGACGCCCGAGCAAGCCGCGGCAGCTCGTGGGGCCTGCCTCGATCCGGCGTTCGTCGGTTTCATCGCCGTGTGTGCCTACGCCGGTCCCCGGTTAGCAGAGGCCGCGGGCTTGCAGGTGGGGGACGTCGACTTCCTTCGCCGGGAGATCCGGGTGCGGGGCCAGGTCCAGGGACAGACCAGGACCACTGCGAAGGTGGTGCCGCCGAACGCGGGGTCCGCTAGAACGGTGTATGTCTCCGACGACCTGATCGAACTCCTCTCCAGGCACGTCCGCGACATCGGATCTTGGGGTGAGGACGCGTGGCTGTTCGGGGTCGGCGCCTTACTGAACCGGAACGCGGCGGGTCACTTGTGGCGGCAGACAAGCGAGTTGGTGGGCCCGGCGGCATTCGCACTCCACGACCTTCGCCACTTCGACGCCAGTGGCCTGATCACGGCCGGCTGCGACGTGGTGACAGTTCAGCATGCGCTCGGGCACTCCACGCCGACGATCACTCTGAACACGTACTCTCGCACCTATGGCCGAAGGCTGAGGACCGGACGCGGGCCGCGGGGGCGTCTTTGTGGCGTCCTGCGGACTGTGTGCGGACTGATGGGATCAAACATGGAGCTGACCTGCATGTTCACCGGTAGTTGGTGAACTGCACCGCGAAGTCGTAGTCCTGGGCCTTCACGAGGGCCTGAACGGCCTGGAGGTCGTCGCGCTTCTTGCTGGACACGCGCAGCTCGTCGCCCTGCACCTGCGCCTTGACGCCCTTGGGGCCCTCGTCTCGGATCAGCTTGCCGATCTTCTTCGCGTCCTCGGAGCTGATGCCCTCCTTGAGCGTGATGGAGATCTTGCTCTCGCGACCCGACTGGCGCGGCTCCGAGGCGTCGAGGATCTTCAGGCTCTGCTGGCGCTTGATGAGCTTGTCCTTGAAGACGTCGAGCACGGCCGAGGCCCGGTCGTCAGCCGACGCAGTGATCTCGATGGCGTGCTCGCCCTGCCACTCGATCGTCGCGCCGGTGCCCTTGAAGTCGAAACGCGTGGCGATCTCCCGGGCCGCCTGTCCGAGGGCGTTGTCGACCTCTTGGCGGTCGAGCTTGCTGACGATGTCGAACGACGAGTCGGCCATGTGAGGGCCCTCCTGGTTGGTCTCTGGCGGATTCGGACCTCCGGTCCGGCCTTGCTATTGTTCCGACCTGCTGACCATCCGCCAAACGCGGGTGCCGGCGACGGCAGGTTGCCCGAGCGGCCAATGGGAGCGGACTGTAAATCCGCCGGAGTATTCCTTCGAAGGTTCGAATCCTTCACCTGCCACCAACCGAAGGGCCCCGCTCCGATCAGCGCATCACGATCGTGAAGCCTCCGGGTGCCACCGTGACCGGCACCGTCCGGGCGGGACTGGTCTTCCGGCTCAGCAACCGCGCCGAGGCGTCGTACACCTCGACCACCGCACGGCCTCGCCCGGGCAACCGGACGACGGTGTGCGCGACCTTCGTGTCGGCACTGCGCAAGAGGGCCGTCGCGCGGCCGTCGCCGGAGAGGACGAGGCGCGAGACCAGCGGCTCGAGCATCACCGCGTCCAGCCTCGCCTCGTCACCGCCGGCGGCGGACGTCGCCACCCGCAGCGTCGTCGCGTCCTTGCCGAGGGTGCGCGAGAGCGTCACGGGGAGCAGGGCTCCGGGCGCGGGGGAGGCACCTTGGAGACCAACGGCGCCCGAGTCGACCCGGCCGAGCACCTTGTCGCCGGCGGACCAGGTCGTGACGGCCGTGCTGCCGGGCACGAGGTCGACCACCGGCATCACCAGTCGGCCCACATCGGCGCCGGGTACGGGCAGCGAGGCGGTCGCGCCGTCGCCCAGGGCGAGGTAGCCCGTCCCGCCGAAGAGCGACTCGCCCGTCCACCGGTCCGCCAGGGTGACGACGTGTGCGGCACCGGTGGTGCTGGCGTCCTCCGCCTGCAGCGTCGTGGTCCCGACGCGCACGGTGATGGCCGCCACCCGAGCGGCTTCGGCCACGTCGGGGTTGGCGTCGAGGGCGAGCATCGTCAGCAGTCCGTGGATCGTCGACTCCGCGCCGGAGTTCGAGTTGACGACGCCGTCACCGGAGATGCCGTCGATCGTGCGTCCCGTGGCGGGGTCGTACGCCGGGACGCCGGCCGCGTTCGCACCGAAGAACCAGGCCGCCTGCATGCCGGCCAGCCGGCGCAGGCCGACCTTGCCCGTGGCCTCAGCGGTCGCCAGCAGCGACTGGACGCGCGAGTCGGCGCCGTACGCGATCTGCGACTGGTCGAGCCGCGTGGGCAACCGGCCGTTGTCGGGTCCGCCAGAGGTCAGCATCCAGGGAGTGAAGACGGCGGAGTCCTTGACCGCGGGGGCCAGGTAGGTGTCGGTGCCCAGCGCCTGGGATGCGCGCGAGAGCGCCGCGGGCATCTGGGAGCCCCAGGCGTGCCACAGCGACCGGGACAGGGCCCACGGGTACACCGCGCCGAAGGGCCAGCTGCGTGCGGTCCCGTCCGACAGCATCGCGATGCCGTCGGCGAGCCGTGTCAGCGCCGTGTGCGCAGCGTCGCTCCCGCCGGCCTCGACGTACGCCGAGAGACCGAGCACGGCCTCCGCGCTCGCGTCCGCACCGTCGGCGATCAGCCACGCCGGCGTAGGCCGGCCGTCGACCGACACCGTCTGGCCGTAGGTGTCGAGCACGTCGCGGTCAACGGCGCCGATGGACAGCTCGAGGCGCTCCCGGAGGAAGTCTGCGAAGTCCGCGTCGTCGCTGTCGCCGGAGCCGGCGAACGCGGCGTACCCCTCGCCGAGCGCCCAGATGGTGCGGGCCACCCAGTACGACGACCCGTCGCTGTCGGAGGGATCCGGCAGCTCGACCGGCTCCGCGCTGGGGTTGAGGGTGCCGTCGGGCTGCATCCAGAGCACGACGTTGCCGGCGTCGTCGCCACTCGTCGTCGTCTGGAGGTAGGTCAGGCCGCGCAGCAACTCGTAGGCCCGGTCGCGGCTGCTCGTCGAGCCGGTCGCGACCCAGTGCCGCACGTAGACGACCGCGGCGCGCGAGACGTCGTCGGCATTGAAAGCGCCCTGGCCGTACGTGTCGGTCGCGGGGTCGTAGGGGCCACCGCCGACCCGGGTGAGCACGCCGTTCTTGGGCTCGGCGTAGGTCCACAGGACGCCGATCCCGGGCTCCTCGGCGAGCCGGTACGTCGTGTGGCCGGGCTGGTCTGCCCGGTCGGGACGCCCACGAGGGCGACGGCGAGGCCGGCCAGGACGGCGAGGGTGCGGCGTAGCTTCATGCGGTTCCTCCGAGTGGGTGTTCAGGGTGCGTGGGTGCCGGTGCGGCCGTAGCGGTCCTCGAGGCGGACGACGTCCTCCTGCCACCCGGGGGCGGCCGTGGATGCCTCCACGAGGACGGAGTCGGTGATGGCGCGTACCCGGTGCAGCAGGTGCGGCGGGATGTGCACCGACTCGCCGGGTGCCACCGTGACCGCGCGAAGGGTCTCCTCGCTCATGCCGAGGTCGATCTCGACCTGGCCGGAGATCACCGCGATGGTCTCGTCCTTCTCGCGGTGCCACTGCAGGGACAGCGACTCGCCACCGGTGACGTGCAGGGTCTTGCCGACGTAGGAGCCCTCGACCTGCGCGAAGATCTCCTCGTGCCCCCACGGCTTGTCGACGCGCGCGGAGGATCGGGCTTCGGGCTGGTCGGTCATGCGGTCCTCACGAGTCGGTCGGTGGCTGACGGCCAGGGGTCGAGCTCGATGGTCGTTCCGTCCGCCGCCGCGCGGCGGGCCGCGTCGGCGACGACCACAGCGGCCCAGCCCTCGCGGGCACCGGACTGCGGCGCGGTACCCGTCGTGACACCACGGACGAGGTCGACGACGGCGGCGCGCACGCTCTCGGCGTAGACCTGTTCCTTGGCTGCGGCCCCGCCCAGGGTCAGCTCCGCGCGGACGTGGTGCGGTACGACGTGGGTGCTGCCTCGGCCCACGGCGGTGGTCGCTCCGGCGCCCCGCTGCACCTCGACGGTGACGGCGGCCCGCCCGTCGAGGCGGTAGCCGTCGACGGCGAAGAGCTCGGCGGCCCGCTGCGGCAGCTCGGCCACGAGGTCGGCCCCTGCGTCGTCGGTCCACCCGTCGAGGACGGCCCGTACCGGGATCCACCCTTCGACGCGTACCTCGGCGGTGCCGTGGTCGAGACGCATCAGCTGGCGTTCGCAGCGGTGCGCGTGCGAGAACCCGTGGCTGAACCCGGCGAGCAGGCCGCCCGGGTGCCGCGTGGTGGCGCTGACCAGGTCGACGGTCCCGTCCGGGCGCGACACGGACATCGCCTGCACCGCCTCGGGCAGGCTGCCGGCCAGCAGGTGGGCGGCGTCGAAGAAGTGCACACCGTGCTCGACGAGGATCCCTCCGCTCGTGTCCTCTTCCCAGAACCAGTGGCCGGAGTCGAGGTCCTCGTCACTCGCGTCGTTCTCGAACGCGAAGCGCTGCAGCGGCCCGAGCAGCGAGCCCTGCAACCGACCCAGCGCACGCAGCAACGGGTTGTAGCGCAGCACGTGGTCGACGACGAGGACGCGGCCCGACCGCTCGGCGGCTGCGCAGACGTCGGCGGCCGCTGCCGCACTGGTCGCCAGCGGCTTCTCGCACCAGACGTGCCGGCCCCCCTCGAGGGCCGCGATGGCGATCGCCGCGTGGCTGGAGGGCGGGGTCATGATCGCCACGACGGCGACCTCGGGGTCGGTGAGCAGGTCCTGCCAGCGAGGGACGGCACGGGAGTCGGTCGTGGCCGCGAGGTCGGCCGCCCGCGACGGGTCGCTGTCGGCCACCGCCACCACCCGTATGTCGGGCAGGTCCGCCACCGCACGGGTCAGGAACCTCGCGAAGCCACCGGCACCGACCAGGCCGACGCCCAGGGGAGCGGTCACGGCGTCCGGTCGAGCCGCGCGACCCCGATCTTCGCGTCGGCCATTCCGTAGAAGACGTAGCGGACCCCGTCGATCTCCTCGATCGCGGTCGGGAACACGACGTTGGGCACGGTGCCGTCGCGCTCGTCGACGGTCTCCGGCCTGAGGATGGGTTCGGCGGTCCGCGCCACCACCCGGGACGGGTCGGCGGCATCGAGCAGCATCGCCCCCGCGGCGTACTCGACCTTCTGCGTCGTGGGGTCGAAGCCCACAGGCTTCTCGCCGGACACACCGTGGTGGATGAGCAGCCAGCCCTCGTCGACGCGCACCGGGGGCGGCCCGGCCCCGATCTTCAGCGCCTCGTAGGCGTGCTCGGACAGCGCGACGCACCGGTGGTTCTCCGGGCGTGCGAGAGCGCGGATGTCGGCCTCGGCGAGGTCGGCCGGGACGTAGGAGATCCAGATCCCGGGTCGTTCGTCCGTGATGCCGGCGGGCAGGTGCACGGTCTCGCCCTCGCGGAACCAGCCGAGGTCCCACATCGGGCGGTGCAGCATGGCGTACGACGGCCTGCCGTCGGGATCGGGCACCACCTCGGGAAAGAAGACCGCGTCCTTGTTGGGGAACATGCACAGGTCCGTGTCGAGACCGGGTTGGTAGCCGAACTGCACCGGACCCAGGCGCTGCCAGTGCTCGAGGTCCACGGACACGGCGAGCGCCAGCCGCGGACCGAGCGGTCCGAAGGCGACGTACGTCATGAGGTGTCGCCCGAGGCTCGGCACCCAGGTGGTGCGCGGGTCCTCGACGCCGGCGTTGTTGGCGCCGCGCTCCCATCCCTCGTCGGGGGCGAGGACCACACCACGCCGCTGGACCCCGACGGGGACGCCGTCGCGTAGCTGGACCTCGGCCAGCCCGACCCGCGAGATGTTGCCGCCCTCGACGAGCCGCGGGAGCAGGTACAGACGGCCGTCCGGAGCGCGGCCGCTCGCGGGGTTGAGCACCCCCATGGCCTCGTGCGGGTTCCCGGGCTCCGGCGTCATCACGACACCGAGCCGGGTCATCGTGTAGGGGACCCCGGACGACTTGTCGGAGGTCATCCCTTCACCCCGGACCCGATGTCCGTCGCGGTGAAGTGCTTCTGGAAGACCATGAAGAGGATGACGGCGGGCGCAGCCAGCACACAGGCGCCGGCGAGGATCGCGCCGTAGGGGTTCGCCGCACGTCCGGCGACGCTTTCGATGTAGTTGGCGAGCGAGACCGCGAGCGGTTGCAGGTCCGCGTCCTTGGTGATGAGGAACGGCCAGAGGAACTCGTTCCACGGTCCGATGAACGTGAGCAGCACGGCGGTGAGCACCGCCGGCCGGACGAGCGGCAGCGCGATGGACCACAGGATGCGCAGCTCGCTGGCCCCGTCGATGCGGGCCGCGGAGAAGAGGTCCTCGGGCAGCTGCAGGAAGAACTGCCGGAAGACGAAGACCGCGGTGGCGTTGATCGCGAAGGGCGCGATCATGCCGAGGTAGGAGTCGGCCAGGCCGTAGCTCCGGACGACCATCACGTAGAGCGGGATCATCAGCAGCTGGAAGGGGATGACCTGCACCAGCAGCATCGCCGCGAACAGCGACCCGCGGCCTCGGAAGTGCAGGCGCGCCAGGGCGTAGCCCGCCAGCAGGCCGAACACGACCGTGCACAGGATGACCGCGCCGGTGAAGATGCCCGAGTTGGCCAGCGACCGCCCGAGGTTGACGCGACCGTTGATGTCCCGGTAGTTGTCCAGCGTGAAGCCCCCGGTCGGGAACGCGCCGGCCAGCGACGTGTCCGGTTCGGCTTGCAGCGACGCGATGAACATGTAGTAGAAGGGGAACAGGAAGAGCACCGCGCCCAGGATGAGCAGGACCATGCGCGGCCAGCTGGTCTTCTTCGCCAGCTGCGGCGGTGGGCCCTGTGGCTCCGACGCCCTTCGGGTGATGTCTGCGGTGAGGTCCGCCTGTGCCATCTCAGTCCCTCTCGAGGATGCGCTTGTTGATGAAGGCGATGACCAGGACACCGATCATGAGCAGCACTCCGATCGCGGACGCGATGTCGGGGTTCCCCTGCTCGATGCCGCGCTGGTACATCACGAGGACCGGGGAGCTGGACGCTCCGTTGGGTCCGCCACCGTTGGTCAGCAGGTACGGCTCGGTGAACAGGTTGGCCCCGGTGATGATCGACAGGATGACGACGAGGGTCGTGGCGGAGCGGACGCCCGGGACCGTGATGTTCATGAAGGACCCGAACTTGCCCGCGCCGTCCATCGAGGCCGACTCGTAGAGCTCCTTGCCCACCCCCTGCAGGGCGGCGAGGTACAGCAGGATGAAGAGCCCCAGCTGCTTCCACGTGACGAACAGCGCGATGAGCGGCATCGCCAGCGTCTTGTTCACCAGCCACGACGGGTCGGGCGCCAGCGGGCCGAGCAGCTGGTTGACGAAGCCGTTGTTGCTGAAGAGGAAGAGCCAGACCGCGACCACGGCGACGCTGGCCGAGATGTAGGGGACGAAGTAGGAGACCCGGAAGAAGATGCGGGCGCGGATGGCCCCGTTGAGCGCCGCGGCCAGCACGAGCGAGAGCACCACGGTGAGCGGGACGTTGATCACGAGGAAGACCGCGACGTTGAGGAACGACTTGCGCACCGCGGGGTCGCTCACGGCCTCGACGTAGTTGTCGAGGCCCACGAAGGGGCGGTCGACGACCACGCCGGGCGCCGTGAAGAAGTAGTCGTGGAAGCTGATCCAGACCGCCAACCCGATGGGATACGCGAAGATCACTGCGAGGAACACGGCGTACGGCGCCGCGAACACGATCCCCAAGGGCTGACGGCCGAGCACGGTCGTCAGCCCGAACCGGCGCCGGCCGGGCGATGCGTCGGTCTCGGCGCCGGGCTCCGTGTCAGGAGGACGCGTGTCGGTCGTCACGGACGTTCCCTCCCCGGTGCCCCGCTCATCGCCGGGTCACTCTTGACCGGCGAGGTCGTCCACCTCGGCGGCGGCCGCGCTGAGGGCGTCGGCGATCTCGGTCTCGCCGAAGATCACCGACTTCGAGTACTCGTCGCGGAAGGTCTGCCAGATCTCGATGCTGTTGGGCACGTTGGGCACCTCGACGGTCCGGGCTGCCTGCGCGGCGAACTGCGTGTAGTCGGGGTTGGCCTTGAAGTAGTCGGGGTACGCCGTCTCGAGGCCGTCCCTGATCGGCATCTGGCCGGTGCTCTCCAGCAGCGCCCCGTCCTGCTCCTCGCTCGTGGCGAACTTCAGGACCTCCCAGGCGGTGCCTTGGGCCTTGCAGGCGGAGTAGATGGCGACGTTCTTGGCGTCCGAGAACGTGTAGGTCTCCTCGGCCGACGTGCCGGCGGAGGTCGGGACCGGGGCAGCACCCCAGTTGGTGTCCTCGCCGTAGACGGCGATCGCCCACGGGCCGACGATGGCCATGGCGGCCTTGCCGTCGGCGAAGGAGTCTCCGTTGTACGCCTCGTTCTGCGAGTAGCCGTTCTCGTACATGGTCCGCCAGAACTCGGCGACGGCCTCGCCCTCAGGCGAGTTGAACGTCGCCTTGCCGTCCTCGACGAGCTGCGTGCCGCCCGTCTCGGCAGCGAAGAGGGGGTAGAAGTCGAACCACGACTGGTAGAACTCGCTGGACGGAGCCGGCCAGATCGCGGCCTCCGCGGCACCGCTGGACACGATCTTCTCGCTGGTGTCGAGGAACTCGTCGTACGTCGCGAGCGGCGGGTTCTCGGGATCGACCCCGGCCTTCTTCATCAGGTCCTTGTTGTAGAAGATCATCACCGGGTTGGCCTTCCACGGGAGCTGGTAGTACTGGCCGTCCGACGACTGGTACTGCTCGGCCGTGTCGCCACTCCGCGACTCGATGTACTCCTTGCCGTCCGGGAAGCTGTCGAGGGGCACCAGCCCACCCTGCTTCTGGAACTGCGGGATGGCCGCGGGAGACGTGTTGAAGACCAGGCACGGCGCGTTGCCGGCGGTGATGGCGGCGCCGATGACTTCCTCGGACGACTTGCCCGCGGGGATCTCCTGGGCGGTGACCTCCTCGTCGGGGTGGTCCGCGTTCCAGGCGTCGACCATCTTCTCGCCCCAGGCGATCTCCTCGGGGTTGTTCGAGAGCCAGATCTTGATGGGGCCCGTGGCACTGGTGGCGGCGTCGCCACCGCTGCCGCCGTCGTCGCCGCCGCAGGCTGCAGCGCTCAGCGCGAACACCAAGCTGATTCCGAGGGCACTGGTCTTCTTGATGTTCATGCGTGATCCGTTTCTGTGGTGGGGCGGGGTGGTGCGGTGGAGTCGCGGAGGACGAGCTGTGGCGGTGGAAGGAGCTCCTGGGTACAGGTACCCCCATCCACGAGTTCCAGCAGGCACTCGGCGGCGGCGCTCCCCCATGCCACCGCGTCGGTGCGCACCGTCGTCAGGGGTGGGCGCAGGTACCCCGCGATGGCGGTGTCGTCGAAACCGGTGACCGACAGGTCGTCCGGGACGTGCAGTCCGCGGGCCTGGGCCGCGGACGTGCCGGCGATCGCCATCAGGTCGTTGGCGTAGACGATCGCGGTCGGCGGCTCGGGCAGGTCGAGCAGCTCGTCGGTCGCCCGGGCGCCGCCGGATGGTGAGAAGTCGGACCAGACGCAGGGCGACTCCGCGAGTCCCGACGACGCCAGGGCGTCGGCCCAGGCCTGCTGGCGCGAGCGGGAGTGCACGAACTCCCGGGGGCCTGCGACGTGGGCGATGCGCCGGTGCCCCAGCGCCACCAGGTGCTCGACGGCGGCCACGACGCCGGGACGGTCGTCGACGGCGACCACGGGCCAGCGGCACGCGATGGGAGCGGGCGCGATCACGACGCCTGGCAGGCCCAGGGAGTCGAGCAGGTCCGGCCGGGGGTCGTCGACCCGCAGGTCGGTGAGGAACACGCCGTCGACCCGACCGCTGGCGGCGAGGGTCTCGTAGTTGCGGCGTTCGGACTGCTGGTCCGGGACGACTTGCAGGAGCAGGGCCTGGCCGCGCTCGGCCAGCGTCATCTCGATGCCGGCGATGAAGGCGGGGAAGAACGGGTCGGCGCTGAGGGTCTCCGGGTGCCGGGCGATCACCAACCCGACGGTCAGCGCCCGCGACGAGGACAGCGCCCGAGCCCGATGACTGGGAGTGAAGCCGAGCTCGGCGGCGACCGCCAGGATCCGGGCCCGGGTGGCATCGGCGACTCCCGGGCGGTTGTTCAGGGCGAACGAGACCGCACCCCGCGAGACCCCCGCTGCGCGGGCGACGTCGGCGATGGTGGGGCGGGTCACCCCTCGACTAAACCGGTTTAGTGAGGAGCCGTCAAGGAGCTGCCGATGGCGGCCTCCCCTTTCAGGGCCGCGTGACGCGCCGGGCGACCACCTCGAGAGGGGCGGACGTGGCGGCGATCTCGTCGGCCGCGGCCCAGGCCCCTCGGCGTACGGATGCGTCGGTGAGCAGCGCCTGGACCGAGCCCCCGATCGCCTCCCCCTGCGTGCGAGACGACCACGTGGGCAGAATGGGGTCGCCCGGGCTCCCGGCGCGGACGAAGCCCCTCGGACCTGGTCCTACGCTGGCATCCGTGTACGACGTCGCCCTCACCGTCCGCGCCTGCCTGGGGGCCGGTACGCGTGTCGACGTCGTCTGGCCCGTCGCCGCCGAAGGGGTCGACGTCGGGGCGGACGCCGCCATCGCCCTGACCCCGGGCGGCGGCCGGGTGGGCTCGCTGCTCGACGGTGCACTCGACGGGCAGCTCATCGAAGCGGCGGCTGCGGGGACGAGCCGGCTGGTGGACGTCGAGCTGACCGAAGTCGACGCACTGGTCGCCGGGCTGCCGCAGGGTGGCCTCGTCCGCTGCCTGGTGATGACCGCCGCCGACATGCCGGACGGCCTGTGGGACCTGCTGGTCGCCCGCGAGCAGGTCACCCTGGTCGCTCACCTCGACGGCCGACGCGTCACGAGCATCGAGCTCGCAGACGCCCAGGACGGAGGCACCACCCGGGTCGAGGAGGGCCGCGCCGTCACGGTGCTCGCGCCGGTGCCCAAGCTGGTGGTCGCCGGCGGCGGGCCCGTCGCCGAGGCGATCGCCCGCGCCGCGGACCTGCTCGGCTGGCGGGTGCTGGTCTCCGACGACGTCAACGAGGCCGTCGGCCAGGTCACCGCCCTCTCCGCGCTGGACAACCTCGTCGTGATCGGCCACGACGACCGGCTCACCGGGGCCGCCCTCGAGGCCGCGCTCGCCGGACCCGTCGGCTACATCGGCTCGGTCGGCCCGCGTCGCCTCCAGGAGTCGCGCGCCGACTGGCTGGTCCGCCGCGGGGTCGAGGATCTCGACCGGATCCACGGTCCTGCCGGCCTGGACATCGGGGCCCGCACCCCGGCGGAGATCGCCCTG
>JAICRP010000211.1 GCA_025966445.1 Nocardioides sp. | reverse complement strand
GCCACGGTGGTGGTGCTCGGCCTGCTCGCCGTCGTGATCCTCACGTCGCCGGGCTGGGCGCGGGTGCGGGAGACCTTCTTCTCGTGGGAGGACGCGAAGGCCTCGTTCCCCGAGGTGATCAGGGCGTTCGGCAAGAACGTCTTGCTGTTCCTCCTCGCCGAACCGCTCATCCTCGTGCTCGGTGCCCTCGTAGCGGTGGTGCGCTCGACGACCGCCGCGGCGCTGTTCCCGCTGCGGCTGCTGGCCACGTTCTACACCGACCTCTTCCGCGGCGTCCCGACCCTGCTGGTCGTGATCCTGGCCGGCTTCGGCATCCCGGCCCTCCAGCTCCAGGGCGTCACCAACGACACGTTCTGGCTCGGCCTCGGCGCCCTCGTCCTCTCGTACGGCGCGTACGTCGCCGAGGTCTTCCGGGCCGGCATCGACTCCATCCACCCGTCGCAGGTCGCCAGCGCGGACGCGCTCGGGCTCTCGCACGGCCAGGCGATGCGGTACGTCGTGCTGCCGCAGGCCACCCGCCGGGTGATCCCGCCCCTGCTCAACGACTTCATCTCGCTGCAGAAGGACACCGCCCTGTTGTCGTCGATCTTCGTGTTCGAGGCGCTGTTCGCGGCGCAGGACTATGCGGCGTACAACTTCAACTACACGCCGATCGTGGTCGTCGCGGTGCTGTTCGTGGGGCTGACGATCCCGTTGGCGCGGTTCACCGACTGGATGGGTCGCCGGATGATGCGCCGCGAGCGAGCGGGGGTCCGATGAGCGAGCCGGTGCTCCGCACGGAGGAGCTGCGCAAGGCCTACGGCGACAAGGTCGTGCTGCGGGGCATCGACCTGGTCGTCGAGCCCCACGACGTGATCTGCCTGATCGGGTCGTCGGGGTCGGGGAAGTCCACCCTGCTGCGCTGCCTCGACCTGCTCGAGGACATCGACGACGGCGCGATCTTCTTCGAGGGCGAGGACATCTCCGACCCGCGGGTCGACGCCCGGGCCGTGCGCCGCCGGATGGGCGTCGTCTTCCAGTCCTACAACCTGTTCCCGCACCTGTCCGTGCTGGAGAACCTGACCCTGGCGCCCCGCAAGGTGCACGGGGTCGCCAGGGCGTCGGCCGAGGCGAAGGCCCGCGAGCTGCTGGCCCGGTTCGGACTGGCCGACAAGGTGGACGAGCACCCCGACCGGTTGTCGGGCGGCCAGCAGCAGCGCGTCGCGATGGCGCGGGCCATGGCCACCGACCCCGCGTTGCTCCTGCTCGACGAGGTCACCGCGGCCCTCGACCCCGAGCTGACGGGCGAGGTGCTCGACATCATGCGGCAGCTGGCGCTCGACGGCACCACGATGGTGCTGGCCACCCACGAGATGGCGTTCGCCCGCGACGTGGCCACCAAGGTCTGCTTCCTGCACGACGGCGCGATCCTCGAGCAGGGCCCGCCGGCCGAGATCTTCGAACGGCCGCGTGAGGAACGCACCCGTCAGTTCCTGCGGCGGGTGCTGCCCGCCTCCTAGCCAGGTACACCTAGAACGGGGTCAGGATCCCGCCGGTCGGGTGGCCTCCCGGCGCGGAGGGCGCAGCGGACTCGACGATCTTCTGGTGCACCTCGGCGAGCGCCGCGGCCACGGCCTGGTCGCCCTTGACGTAGTTGTCCGCGACGGCGTCGAGCACGTCGGCGGCCCAGTCCAGCTCGTCGGCCGTCTGGTTGATCTCGTTGTGGAGCTCGTCGGTCACGTCGAGGTAGCTGAGGTACGCGCCCCGTGAGCCGATGCCGATCTCGGCGCGCCGGCTCCAGATGCCCGACGTGTCGCCGGCGTCGAGCGACTTGGCCGCCGTCCGCATCTCCGGGGCGAGGTCGGAGCGCAGCTTGTCGGCGGTGTCGGTGATCAGGGCGGGGTCGACGGTCACCCGGACGACGTCGCCCTTCTCGTCCGCGTTGAGGATCCCGGTGGGACGGGGCAGGTGGTAGAGCGCCTGGTCCGTGCTCCCGTCGGAGCGGATGTCGGGCGAGGCGCTGACCCGGTCGTAGATGTTGGACAGCGAGGTGTCGATGTCCCGCTCGGTGGTGCGGATCTTGTCGCGCAGGTCCTTGTCGGCCTTGACGATGTTGTTCCAGGTGTCCTCGACCCCGCGGGAGGCCAACGGGTTCGTGGCTTCCTTTTGACCCCCGAACGTGTTCACGAAGACGTTCGCGACCGACAGCCCCTTGCCGACCGGGGCGGTGACGGTCTTGAACGCCGGGAACCACCCGAGCACCGTGTTGACCGTCGAGACGACCGAGATCACCTGCTTGATGTCGTCGACGCTGATGGCACCACACTGCGAGAACGCCGCCCGGGCGTTGGCGGCGAAGCTCGCCACGTCGTTGCGGCTGTTGTTCCACAGCTCGCGCTCCATGTACATGCACGCGCGGATCGCCTCGGCGGCCAGGGCCTGGTTGCCCACGACCGTGGTGAACAGGTTGAGGTACTCCTGGAAGGACGCGGACGCCGCTCCCTGCCAGCCGGCCAGCCGCTCCGAGACGGTCTTCGCGAGGGCCAGGGTGCTGTTGCCCTCGAAGTCGATGTTGTCGTGGTCGTCCTCGGACGTCTTGCCCTGCGAGGAGAGCTGCTCGAGCGCGATGCGGATCTGGTCGGCCTCGGCCTGGAAGTCTGCGGGGTCGGGCAGGCCCAGGTAGAGGTTGAACATGGTCGGGATGCGCTCGGCCCACTTGTGGTAGATCCCCCGGACGGAGATCGAGCCGCCGTTGAGCATGTCCGGGATGACCATGCCGTCGTCGGGCATGTTGGGGCCTGCGATCGGCGGCGGCGCACCGCCGAGGCCGCCCATCCCCTGGTAGCCGCCGTGCCCGTCGGGGTAGTAACCGTAGAAGCGCATCTCGGCCATGATCGCCTCGTTGACGATCTCGGGGATCGTGCCGATCAGGTCGTCGTACCCACTCATGCGCGCTCCTCTCCAGCGGTCCTCGGTGGTCCTTCCCCGCGGAGGTCGCCGGGAAACCCCGGCTGCGAAGATGCCTGCCATGAGCGTCGAGCTGGGACAGGGGACCGGACCGTTGCGCGGCGTCCGCGTGGTCGAGCTCGCCGGGATCGGTCCGGGCCCGCACGCCTGCACGATCCTCGCCGACCTGGGCGCCGACGTGATCCGCGTCGACCGACCGGGCGGGCAGACGTTCGCCACCGGCCGGTACGACGTCCTGACGCGCGGGCGGCCCAGCGTCGCGCTGGACCTCAAGAAGCCCGATGCGGTGGCGACCGTGCTGCGGCTGGTCGAGACGGCCGACGTCCTGGTCGAGGGACTGCGTCCAGGGGTCACCGAGCGTCTCGGCCTGGGCCCCGACGACTGCCTGGCCCGCAACCCGCGCCTGGTCTACGGGCGGATGACCGGGTGGGGCCAGACCGGGCCCCTGGCGGCGACGGCCGGCCACGACCTGGGCTACCTGGCGATCACCGGCGTGCTGGCCGGGCTGGGGCAGGACCCGCGCCGGCCGCACTTCCCCACCAACCTGCTCGGTGACTTCGGCGGCGGGTCGACGTACCTGGTCATCGGTGTCCTCGCCGCGCTGCTCGAGGCCCGGCTGTCGGGTCGGGGCCAGGTCGTGGACGCCGCCATCGTTGACGGCGTCGCCCACCTCAACGCGATGGGGTCGAGCTTCCTGGCCTCCGGGCTGGCGACCGAGAGGCGCGCCGCCAACCTGCTCGACGGTGGCGCCCCCTTCTACGACCTGTACGAGACGGCCGACGGTGGCCACCTGGCCATCGGTGCCCTGGAGCCGCAGTTCTACGACGCCCTGGTCGAGGGGCTCGGCATCCGCGACCGCGCACCCGACCGCGACGACCCGGCCAACCACCCGGCCCTCAGGGAGCTGATCGGGTCGACGGTGCGCGGCCGCACGCTCGCCGAGTGGACAGCGGTCTTCGACGGCACCGACGCGTGCGTCGCGCCCGTGCTGCCGCTCAGCGAGGCGGTGCAGCACCCCCACCTGGTGGCCCGGTCCGTGTACGTCGACCGCGGCACCGGCCCCGAGCCGGCGCCCGCGCCGCGGTTCTCCCGCACCTCCGCGACGCTGTCGTCGCCCCCGCCCGAGACCGCGGGGCAGGACACCCGGGAGGCGCTGACCGCCTGGGGCATCGAGGACGTCGACGCGCTGCTGGACTCCGGCGCCGCGGTCCAGGCCTGAGCGCTCCCCCTTGGGGGTGGGGTGAGCCACCCGGGCGGCTGGGAGGGTGGAAGCTCCACGACGAAGGAGGCTCCCCATGGGGTTCGACGACAAGATCGGGAACAAGGCCGAAGAGGCTGCCGGCAAGGTCAAGGAAGAGGTCGGGGACGCGACCGGCAACGAGAGGCTCGAGGCCGAGGGTCAGCGAGACCAGTCCGAGGCGAATGTGAAGCAGGCCGGCGAGAAGGTCAAGGACGCCGCCGACGACGTCAAGGACGCCTTCAAGAAGTAGCCGCTTGTCGGTCGTGCGCCCTGTGCAGCGCCAGGGCGCTGCGTCAGGCACACGGCCGATCAGGCTTCGGTGCGGCGAGCGATGCCCTCGCGCTTGGCGTCGTCCATGGCGACCTCGTAGGCCGTCACCAGCGACGCCACCGACAGGGGCTTGAGCCGCTCGACCACCTCGCGCAGCGCGTCGGGCGGCGCACCGGACTCCTTGTACGCCGGCCACACGAGCTTCTTGAACACCGCGGAGAGCTCCTCGGCGATCGCGCGTCCGTGGGCGGCGTACACCTCCGCCGCGGCGCGGGCGGCGTCGGGCGGGAAGCCCAGGTCGAGCAGCCCGATGCCCACCGAGAGATGGGCGACGGCCACGCGGTAGCGCCCACGGACCGCCGGCGTCACGATGCCGAGGGTCGTCAGCACGGCCAGGTCGTCGGCGCTCAGGCTGCGGCCGGCCCGCTTGTCCAGCTCCTCCCGGGAGAGCTCGACAGGCGGTTCGGTCTGCCAGGGCGCCAGCATCGTCCGGTGGAGGGCGATGTCCTCCGGCGTCGCCGACGCCGGGATGCGGGCGACGTACCTCTCGATGGCCGCCAGCGTGAAGCCGTGGCTCTGCAGGTCCTGCACCAGCTCCAGCCGGGCCACGTGGTCGGCCGAGTAGAACCCCGAGCGGCCCCGGCGCACGGGCGGCGGCACCAGTCCGCGTGAGGTGTAGAAGCGCACGTTGCGCACGCTCATCCCCACCCGCTGGGTCAGCTCGTCGAGGGTCAGCAGTGTGACGCCCTCCACAGCCTCCTCATGGACCACCATGACAGCAAGAGTGTCACAATCGGAGCTATGGCCGAAGCATTCGTGTACGACCACCTCCGGACGCCGCGCGGGAAGGGCAAGGCCGCCGGCGCCCTGCACGAGGTGAAGCCCATCGACCTCATCGTCGGGGTGCTCGACGAGCTCAAGGAGCGCAACCCGGGGCTCGACCCCGGCCGCGTCGACGACATCGTGCTCGGCGTCGTCTCGCCGCTGGGTGAGCAGGGCGGCGACATCGCCAAGACCGCCGCGCTGGCCTCAGGGTTCCCCGAGACGGTGGCGGGCGTGCAGCTCAACCGCTTCTGCGCGAGCGGCCTCGAGGCCGTCAACCAGGCCGCCGCCCGCGTGCGGTCCGGGTTCGAGGACCTGATCCTCGCCGGCGGGGTCGAGTCGATGAGCCGGGTGCCGATGGG
>JAICRP010000166.1 GCA_025966445.1 Nocardioides sp. | reverse complement strand
CGACCAGCACCCGGTGCGGGTCGAGCAGCTTGACCTGGGCGCCGAGCTTGTTGAGCTCGGTGAGGTAGATCGCGCGATTCTCGTAGACCCAGTCGTGCAGCAGCGTCTGGCCGTCGGCCGTGGCCGCGATCACCGCGAAGAACGGCAGGTTGTCGATGTTGAGGCCGGGGAACGGCATCGGGTGGATCTTGTCCAGCGGCGCGTGCAGCAGGCCCTGGCGCGTGGTGATGTCGACCAGGCGGGTGCGCTCGTTGCGGGCGAGGTACTCGTCCGACAGGTCGTAGCGGAAGCCCATCTCCTCGAGCGTCGCGAGCTCGATCTCGAGGAACTCGATCGGGACCCGCTCGATCGTGATCTCCGACCCGGTCACGATGGCGGCCGCGAGCAGCGACATCGCCTCGATCGGGTCCTCGCTGGGGGCGTAGTCGACGTCGCCGTCGATCTCGCGCCGACCGGTCACGGTGAGGGTGGTCGTCCCCACGCCGTCGACCTGGACGCCCAGCTTCTGCAGGAAGAAGCACAGGTCCTGGACCATGTAGTTGGACGAGGCGTTGCGGATGATGGTCGTGCCGGGGTGCAGGGCGGCGGCCATCAGGGCGTTCTCGGTGACGGTGTCGCCGCGCTCGGTGAGCACGATCGGGCGGCCCGGCTCGATGACGGGGTTGACCCGCGCGTGGTACAGCCCGTCGGTGGCCTTGACCTCGAGACCGAACGGCCGCAGCGCCGCCATGTGGGGCTCGATGGTGCGCGTGCCGAGGTTGCAGCCCCCGGCGTACGGCAGCTCGAAGGACTCCGCGCGGTGCAGCAGCGGGCCGAGGAACATGATGATGGAGCGGGTGCGGCGGGCGGCGTCCTCGTCGATCCGCGACAGGTCGAGCTCCTTGGGCGGCACGATCTCGAGGTCGTTGTCGGTGCCGATCCACCGGGTCTGCACCCCGAGGCTGCTGAGCACCTCGAGCAGCCGGTTGACCTCCTCGATGCGGGCCACGCTGCGCAGCACCGTCCTGCCGCGGTTGAGCAGCGAGGCGCAGAGCAGGGCGACGCCGGCGTTCTTGGACGTCTTCACGTCGATGGCGCCCGAGAGGGTGGTGGGCCCCGTGATCCGCAGGTGCACGGGGCCGGCGCCGAGGGCGACGATCTCGGAGTCGAGGGCGGCGCCGATACGGGCGAGCATCTCCAGCGAGAGGTTCTGGTGACCCTTCTCGATCCGGTTCACCGCGCTCTGACTGGTGGCCAACCGCTCCGCCAGCTGCTGCTGGGTGAGCCCGCGGTGCTTGCGTGCGTCGCGGATGAGGTTCCCGATGCGGCCCTTGTAGTCGTCAGTCACCAGGTCACGGTATCTCACTTGTGAGATAAGGCAAGGCAGCGAGCGCCGGGCGAGTCTGAGACGCTACCGGCATGTACGAGACGGAGAGCGAGGTGACCGCGCTGCAGGAGCTCCTGGACCGCTCGCACGCCGGCGCGACCGACCACCTCAAGGCCATCATCGGCGACGACCGGCGGCTGTCCGCGGCCGACCTGGTCACCCTGCTGACCGGTATGAAGGTGCTGAGCGTGGCCACCGTGACGGCCGGGGGAGAGCCCCGCATCAGCGCCCTGGACGGCCACTTCCTGCACGGGACCTGGAGCTTCAGCACCAGTGGGACCGCGGCCAAGGCACGCCAGCTCGCCGCCCGGCCGCAGGCCAGCGTGGCCCACATCGACGGCGAGGAGATGGCGCTCTTCAGCCACGGCCGGGCGCTGCCCCTGACGCCGGAACACCCGCGCTGGGACGAGACCCTCGAGCACTGGACGCGGCACTACGGCGGGTCGCCGCTGGAGTGGGGGCCCGACATCCGGTTCTACGACTACCAGCCGCACTGGATGGTCGGGTACGCCTGGAAGCGCGACGAGCTGATGCGCGAGCGCGGACTGGCCCCGTGAGTGCCCAGTGACGATCAGAGCCGTGGTCTTCGACATCGGCTCGGTGCTGGAGGTCATCGACGAGTCGGTGTTCCCGGCGCCGTTCGAGCGGCGGCACGGTCTCGCGCCGGGCGCCGTGCTCGGCGTTGCGGAGTGGCCGGGAGACGCGGGCATCGGGGAAGTCACCGAGGCCGAGGTACGTGCCCACTGGCAGCAGCACCTCGCCCTCAGTGACGACCAGGCCGACGAGCTGCTGCGCGACTACTGGACCTGGTACTGCGGCACGCTCGACCAGCCGCTGTTCGACTGGTTCGTGGCGCAGCGTCCGCACCGCAAGACCGGCATCCTCAGCAACTCCGGGCCCGGTGCCCGCGAGGCCGAGCGGATGTGGGGGTTCGAGGACGTCACCGACGACATCGTCTACTCCCACGAGGTCCGGCTGCGGAAGCCGGACCCGGCGATCTACGCGCTGACGGCCGAGCGGCTCGCGGTGGCTTCGCATGAGATCGTGTTCCTCGACGACGTGGTCGCGAACGTCGACGCGGCGCGTGGCGCCGGCTGGCACGCCGTGCTCCACGTGGACACGCCCACGTCGATCCGCGACCTCGAGGCCGTCATCGCCGCGGAGCAGTAGGGGAGGGGCAGGGCCTCAACAGGCCAGCAGGGCCGCGGACGCCCCCGGGCCAACGTCCGCAACCCTGCTGCTTGCCGTCGGCCGTCACTGGCCGAGCATGACCCCGACCGGTTCGCGGACGAAGCCGGGGAAGACCGAGGCGGTGCTGACGCCGAACCGACCGGCGACGACCTCCGCCAGCACGCTGCGGTAGTCGGTGGTGACGAGCAGGTCGGAGTCGAGCTCGTTGGTGAGGCCGGGCCACTTGCTGTAGTAGCCGCCCTTCACCCCGGCGCCGGCGACCATCATCACGTTGCCGTACCCATGGTCGAGGCCCATGTTGATGTTCTCCTGGACGCGGCGCCCGAACTCGCTCAGCGCGACGAGCGTGACCTGGTCGCCGAGGCCGCCCAGGTCCGCGAAGAACGCCGCGATCGCCGCCGACATCTCGGTGGCGTTCTCCAGCATCTGGCCCCAGGAGAGGTCCCCGAGGCCCGAGTGCATGTCCCACTTGCCGTAGTCGATGGTGATCACCTCGACACCGACGTCGCCGCGCACGATGCGGGCGGCGTTCCCGAACGCCTTGCCGAGGTCACCCTTGGGGTAGGCGACCGCGTTGGGGTTCGCAGCCGGCCCGCGGTTGATCCGCTCGAAGGTCTGCACGACCGAGAACGCACGCCGGGTGGCGTCGCCCAGGGGGCTGCGCTGCTTGGCCCACAAGGTCTCCAGCGACCGGCGGCGCTTGTCGTTCGCCGTCTTGGCACCCGCCAGGCGGATGTCCTCGACCCGCGAGGCGTTCATGTACGGCGCGGGGCCGGCCAGCGCGGCCGGGGGCACGCCCGTCCCGATGTTCATGGCCTGCAACGGCGAGGCGTCGCCGTCGGGCATCCCGATCAGGCGGTTGAGCCAGCCGGTCCGGGTCGCCGAGCCGGGCGCGGCGTCCTCGAGCGCCTCCATGGCCGAGAAGTGCGAACGGTTGGGGGCCGGCAAGCCGGAGGCGTGGACCCAACCCAGCTTGCCGGTGCTCCAGAGCGGCATCAGCGGCGTGAGCGCCGGGTGCATGCCGAAGAACCCGTCGGCGGCGATCAGCTGCTCCTTGGGGATGCCGATGCGCGGGCGGGCCTCGTAGTAGACGGGGTCGCCGTGGGGGACCACCAGGCTCATGCCGTCGGCGGCGCCGCGCAGCGAGAGCACGACGAGCACGCCGCGGGCCTTGCGGCCGGCGGCGGCCGACGCGGTGCCCATCACCGCGTCGCCGATGACGGTGGTCGTGCCGGCGGCGAGGGCGCCGAGCAGGAGCTTGCGTCGCGACGTCGCGAGCGCGGCGTACTCCTCGCAGCAGTCGTTCTCGAGGATGGTCATCGGGTCACCTCAGGAAGAAGTCGGGGGAGTCGAGGATGGTCGTCAGCAGGGACGGGATCCCCCAGGCGGTGACCGGATGGATGCGGGTGATCTTCTCGTCGCGGTCGTAGCCGACGGCCCGGCAGCAGGCCTTCACGAGCACGGGAGAGGCGTGCTGGTGGAGCAGCTGCTGGCTGAGGTGGTCGATCAGCTCGTCGAGCCGCATCGGCATCTTCGGGATCCACTTGGCCGGCTTGCGGTAGACCATCCCCTGGGCGCGTGTCGGCCACCAGGACCCCGACATCGAGTGGTGCATGTCGAAGCTGGCGATCATCCGCGACGGCGTGCACCACGGGCCGTTGACCAGCGGGGCGCCGTCCGGGCGCGGCCACATGAACGGCATCAGGCCGAGGTTGTCGGCCTGCCACAGCAAGGTGTTCGCGGCGGACTCGGGGCCGGTGGGCTTGCGCACCTGGGCGCCGAGCACGCGCCAGGTGGCGACCACGTCCTCCGTCGCGTCGCGCACCTTCGCCCCGGCCGAGCGGGCGAACTCGGGGGAGGCGACGAGCGCCCGCAGCACAGGGACGATGGCGGTGTCGTTGTCGAGGTACACCTGCGCGAGGCGGTCCACGAGGGCCGGGGGCACCTCGTCGCGGACGAACTTCAGGACCAGCTTGGTCACGATCCGGCGGGCGGTCAGCGGGTGGTGCGCCAGGTAGCCCACGAAGCGCCGCGTCAGGTCGCGGCCGTCGGCGTCGCCGTTGGCGTCGGTGAAGTCCATGACCCTCACCGGGCCGACCGAGTGGTCGCCGGGGATGTAGGACGCGACCCACGTCGGGTTCTTGTTGCCCTGCTGGGTGTCGACCCGCCAGCCGGTGAGGATCCGGGCGGCGTCCTTGACGTGGTCCTCGTTGTAGGCGCCGATGCCGACCGAGTGCAGCTCGAGCAGCTCGCGGCCGAGGTTCTCGTTGGGGTGCTCGGCGGTGGAGTTGCTGTTGTCGAGGTAGACGAGCATCGCCGGGTGCGTCACGGCGGCGAACAGGATGTCCTCGTACCGGCCGAAGGCATGGGCGCGCAACGTCTCGCCATACGCCCGACGGAACAGGTAGCAGGGCTCGCCGTTCAGGGGCACGTTCAGGTGGTTCTCCCAGAACTCCGTCATCAGCTCGAGCACCTGGCGGTTGGAGTAGATCCGCCGCATCAGCACGTAGCGCTGGTAGTCCTGGCACACGCCGAAGGCGCGCATCATGCCCATCTTGTCCTGGGCCCACATGCTCTGCGGGCTCTCGTTGAGCGTGGGCCACCAGCCCTGGAGCTGGTCGGCGAACGTGTCCGCGATCGCGGCGGGGTCGAGCTGCCGCTCCCACCAGGCGCGGGCGCCCCCCGCGGCGCGGACCTGGGACGCGAGCTCGGGCGTGACGCCGTAGCTGAAGCGGGAGACGAGGTGCCGCTCCCGCTTCTTGAGCAGCTTCTGCCCGTGGTACCTGGTGGGCTTGCCCTTGCCGAGGGCTCGGGCGGGCGCGGCCGAGAGCATGACGCCGGTGCCGGCGAGGCCGGCGGACGTCATGACGGCGCGACGGGAAGCCTCGGGGTGGCCGAGTGCCATTGACCTCGCCTTTCGGGGGGATGCGATGTCAAGCGGAGGGGGGTGAACTGCCAAGTTAGGCGCGGACAGGGGCTCCCCGTCAGAGATTTGCCAAAATTTGTCCTACGCGGGAGCCGCTCATCGTTCGTCGACGATCCGGCGCATCTTGCCGGCGGACCGCTCGACCGAGCCCGGGGCGACGACGTCGACGGTGACGCTGGCCCCGGTGGTGTCCTTGGCTCGTTCGGCGACGCGGGCACCGACCACGGCGGCGTCCGCGGCCGACAACGTCGTCCGGCTCTCGACACGGACGGTCAGCTCGTCGAGGCGCTGCGGGCGCGTGAGCACGCACTGGAAGTGCGGCGAGAGGTCCGGCTCGGCGAGGATCAGCTCCTCGAACTGGGTCGGGAACAGGTTCACGCCACGGATGATCATCATGTCGTCGCTGCGGCCGGTGACCTTCTCCATCCGCCGCATCGTGCGCGCCGTACCCGGCAGGAGGCGCGTGAGGTCGCGCGTGCGGTAACGGATGACGGGCATCGCCTCCTTGGTCAGCGACGTGAACACCAGCTCGCCCAGCTCGCCGTCGGGCAGCACCTCGCCCGTCGACGGGTCGACCACCTCGGGGTAGAAGTGGTCCTCCCAGATGTGCAGCCCGTCCTTGGTCTCGACGCACTCCTGGGAGACGCCGGGGCCGATCACCTCGGACAGGCCGTAGATGTCGACGGCGTGCATGCCGGCGCGCTCCTCGATCTCGCGGCGCATGTCGTCGGTCCACGGCTCGGCACCGAAGATGCCGACCTCGAGCGAGGACTCCGCAGGGTCGTGCCCCTGGCGCTCCATCTCGTCGAGGATCGCGAGCATGTACGACGGGGTCACCATGATGACCTCGGGCTCGAAGTCCCGGATCAACATGACCTGCCGCTCGGTCATCCCGCCGGAGACCGGCACCACCGTGCAGCCGAGCCGTTCGGCACCGTAGTGCGCACCGAGGCCTCCGGTGAACAGCCCGTAGCCGTAGGCCACGTGCAGGACCATCCCCGGCCGACCTCCGGCCGCCCGGATCGACCGGGCCATCACGTCCGCCCAGGTGTCGATGTCGTTGCGGGTGTACCCGACCACCGTGGGCCGGCCCGTCGTCCCCGACGACGCGTGCACGCGGACGACGTCCTCGCGGGGGACGGCGAACATCCCGAACGGGTAGTTGTCGCGCAGGTCCGCCTTGGTCGTGAACGGGAAGCGAGCCAGGTCGGGCAGGATGCGGACGTCGTCGGGATGGACACCGGCCGCGTCGAACGCGGAGCGGTAGTGGGGCACGTGCTCGTACGCGCGCGTCAGCGACCGTCGCAACCGCTCGAGCTGGAGGGCGGCGAGCTGGTCGCGAGGCATGGTCTCGACGGGGTCGAGGTCCCCGGGACGCGGCGAGAGGTCGGGAAGCGCCATGGGACGAGTCAAGCGCGTACTGGACGGAAGTACGACAGACAACCCCGCGCAGCCCACCTAGCGTGAGGAGATGACCCGCTCTCGGAACCTCCTCATCGGCGGACTCCTCACGGCCGCCCTCGCCTTCCCGTTCGCCCCCGCCAGCGTCGCCGGGCCCGCGAACCCCACCGTCCTCCCGCTGCCGGACAACTTCCGCCCGGAGGGCATCGCCACCATCGGCAGCACGGCGTACGTCGGCTCGCTCGCCGACGG
>JAICRP010000090.1 GCA_025966445.1 Nocardioides sp. | reverse complement strand
GACTACGACCGGGAGAAGCTGCAGGAGCGGCTCGCCAAGCTGGCCGGCGGCGTCGCCGTCATCAAGGTCGGCGCGGCCACCGAGGTCGAGCTGAAGGAGCGCAAGCACCGCATCGAGGACGCCGTCCGCGCCGCCAAGGCGTCGGTCGAGGAGGGCATCGTCGCCGGCGGCGGCGTGGCCCTCGTCCAGGCCGGCAACACGGCGTTCGAGAAGCTCGACCTGACCGGCGACGAGGCCACGGGTGCCAACATCGTCAAGGTCGCGCTGGCTGCGCCGATCCGCCAGATCGCGGTCAACGCGGGCCTCGAGGGCGGCGTGGTGGCCGAGAAGGTCGCCGGTCTGCCCGTCGGCCACGGCCTCAACGCCGCGACCGGTGAGTACGGCGACATGCTGGCGGCCGGGATCCCCGACCCGACCAAGGTCGTCCGCTCGGCGCTCCAGAACGCCGCGTCCATCGCGGCGCTGTTCCTGACCACCGAGGCCGTCGTCGCGGACAAGCCCGAGAAGGCTCCCGCGATGCCCGGTGGTGGCGACGGCGGCATGGGCGGCATGGACTTCTGAGTCCGCCCCACCCGTAGTACCTCACGAGGCCCCCGCCGCTGGCGGGGGCCTCGTGCTGTCGGTGGCTGGGCGGCCCGGTACAGCAGCCAGGCGTCCTTCTCGCGGATCGTGCCGCGGCTGGCCGGACCTACTCCGATTCGTCTGAGGAGCTGGGCGAGGAAAACCAGGTCAGAGCGCAGACGAATCGGTGTTGTGGCAGCCTGCGGGCGTGGGTCCGGGGGCACTGGCGCTGGTGCTGACGGCGGCGGTGCTGCACGCGGTGTGGAACCTCGCGGCCAAGGGCGTGACCGAGGACCGGTTGCTGTTCATCTGGCTGTACGCCGCCCTCAGCGTCGTCGTCTGGGTGCCGCTCGGCGTTGTCTGGGTGGTCGTGACCGGTGACCGGCCGCAGTGGGTGTGGCTCGGCGCCGCGGCCCTGAGCGCCGCGATGCACGTCGGCTACCAGCTGGCGCTCCAGCGCGGGTACGCGGAGGGCGAGCTCAACGTGGTCTATCCGGTGGCCCGGGGGACTGGCCCGCTGTTGACGTTCGTGATCGCCGCCACGGTGCTCGACGAGCGGCCCGGGGTGGTGGCGGGGATCGGGGTGCTCCTGGTCGTCGTCGGCGTCCTGCTCATCTCGTGGTCTCCGGGAGCGGGGCACGGCAACCCCTGGCCGGGCGTCCTCTGGGGAACGCTGACCGGCGTGACCATCGCGGCCTACACGCTGTGGGACAGCCACGCCGTCACCGACCTGGACGTGTCGCCCGTGCCGTACTTCGTGCTCGGACTGATGTGCCAGGTGCCGGTGCTGACGTCGATGGCACGGCCCCGGCTCCCCGACGTACGGCGGGCCTGGCCCGCGCTGGCCCGGCCGGCGTGGGTCGTGGCCTTGCTGTCGCCGGTCGCCTACATCCTGGTGCTGCGGGCGATGCAGGAGGCGCCCGTCGCCCTGGTCGCGGCCGCGCGCGAGAGCAGCATCGTCGTCGGCGCGTTGTTCGGCTGGCTGGTCCTGAAGGAGGCCCGTCCCGTGCACCGCCTCGTCGGCTCGGTCGTCGTCGCGGTCGGCATCGCCGCGATCGTGATCGGCTAGAAAGCGTTGATCGCGGCGGGGGCGCGCTCGGCCCGGGTCAGTGCGGTGACCACGGCGGACTGGCCGTGGCGACGGACGGCCAGCCGGGTGAGCAGCGCCAGGACCGGGCCGAGCACGTCGTCGGGCAGCGACGGTGCCGCGACGCCCACGGACGCAGCGAGGTCGTCGGAGTGGACGGTGATCTCCATCATCCGCATGACCAGGAAGTCGTCGCGTCGCAACGCCCAGCCCTGCCAGGGGACCAGGACGGGCCGGTCGGGCGAGGTCTCCGCCAGCAGGCGACCGAGCCGTGCCCGGCCTTCGAGCACCCGCGCGAGAAGCGCCTGCGGCCCGGCATCGGCGTACTCGTCGCCGCCGGCGCGGATGTCGACGCTGACCTCGTCGTCGACTGTCGCGCCGATCCACGACACCCGTCGGTAGTGCTCGTCGAGCGCGATCGGTGCCAGCTCGCTGGGCTCGGCCTCGATCAGGTTCACCCCTGCGAAGACCTGCCCGGCCAGGTGTCCCGCCAACCCCCCGACGGACCACTCGGCGAGCGCACTGGGCGACTCCCAGGCGGCGGCCACCTCCGGACGAGCCAGCAGGTCGACGACGGAGTCGACGGCGAGGAGGTAGGCATCGGCGACATCGGTCATGACCGCGAGTCTGGCACCGGCCGCCGACACGAAAGGACGGGCGGGCTGCCGGACATGTGACACCGTGAGGAGCATGTCCGGGGAGGCCAGACGGGAGCGGTTCGAGGCGCTGGTCCCTGCGCTCATCGACCCCCTGAGGTGCTTCCTGGCCCGACGTACCGACCCCACGACGGCCGACGACGTGCTCGCCGAGACCCTCCTCGTCTGCTGGCGCCGGCTCGACGAGCTCCCGGAGGAGCCGCTGCCCTGGGCCTATGGCGTGGCCCGCAACTGCCTCGCCAACGCGACCCGGGGTGTACGCCGCCAGGAGCGGCTCGCGGCCCGGATCGCCGTCGTCGACCCGCCGGTGCCGACCACCTCGGGGCCAGGAGAGGGCGACGACCCCGACCTCACCGAGGCGATCCAGGCGCTGCGTGAGGAGGACGCCGAGCTGCTCCGGCTGTGGGCCTGGGAACAGCTGACCCCGGCAGAGATCGCGGCCGTCCTCGACGTCACGCCCAACGCCGTGAGCATCCGGCTGCACCGGGCCCGCGAGAAGCTCCGGGAGGAGCTTCGAAAGACCGGCGCAACTGCCGGACATGAGGAGTCGAACGAGAGGAGGCAGGGATGAGCGACGACCCCGAGGACACCGAGCTGTTCGAGCGGCTCCGTGCGCACGACCCCGCCGCCTCCCTGTCGCCCGCCGGACCGGCGCAGGTGACCCGACTGCTGGAGGACGCCATGAGCCACGACCTCGACACCCCCGCCCGCCGCCGCACCCCACTCACCTGGCTGGTCGCCGCCGCGGCCCTCCTCGTCATCGCCGGCGTGGGCGTCTTCGCGGTCGTCGGGGGCGACGAGGAGCCGCAGGTCCCCACGGCCCAGGACCCGGCACCCACGGTCGTCGAGCTCTCCGCCCGCCCACCCGTCGCCGCCAGGTGCGCCGTCCCGACGGCCGAGCTGCTCGGCTACCAGGAGACCGCCTTCGACGGCATCGTGTCCGCGGTCACCGACGGCACGGTCACCCTCGACGTCACCGAGTGGTACCGGGGCGGTCCCGCCGACCAGGTCACCGTCGAGGCGCCGTCCGCGGACATGCAGGCATTGATGCAGGCGGCCGACTTCCGGACCGGCCAGCGGTACCTCGTCTCGGCGATCGACGGGTTCGTCACGGTGTGCGGGTTCACAGCGCCGTACTCCGACGACCTGGCCGCCCTCTACGCGGAGGCGTTCGGCCCCTAGCCTGGCTCGGTGATCGTCGACGGCCTCCTCCTCGCTGCCGGCGCGGGCACGCGGATGGGACGGCCCAAGGCCCTCGTCGTCGGTGACGACGGGACACCCTGGCTGGTCGCCGCGCTGGGCCGCCTGCACGACGGCGGCTGCCGGCGCGTCACGGTGGTGCTCGGCGCCGCCGCCGCCGAGGCCGCCACGCTCATGGAGGGGGCCGACGCGCAGGTGGTGGTGGCCGCCGACTGGGCCGAGGGGATGAGCGCCTCGCTGCGCACCGGTCTGGCCGCCCTCGACCCTGACGCGGACGCCGCGCTCGTCACCCTCGTCGACCTGCCCGACGTGACCGCCGACGTCATCGGTCGCGTGGTCGCGACCGCGACCGGGCCCGACGTCCTCGCCCGCGCGGCGTACGACGGCACGCCCGGCCACCCGGTGCTGATCGGCCGCGCCCACTGGGCCGGCGTCATCGCGACGGCGACCGGCGACCACGGCGCACGCCACTACCTGAAGCCGCGCGAGGTCGTGCAGGTCGAGTGCGGTGACCTGGCTACGGGCCGGGACGTCGACACACCAGCACGAACATCCGACGCGTGAAGACCAGGTCGTGCTCGGTCATCGCCAGCAAGGCGTCGGCGTAGCGGTCCACCGAGAAGTCGTCGGGCACCTCCCACGGCACCATCCGCACGTAGCTCACGAACGTCGCCACGTCGGCGAACCGCATCGTCCCGGACCACTCGCGGCCGTCCTCGACCACGAACCCCGCCGTCTCGGCCTCGGCGCGGAAGGTCTCCAGCGTGACGTGCGAGTACACCGGCGTCCCGCCGAACAGCGCGTGCGTCTCCTCGAAGTCCCGGCCGTCGACCTGCTGGGTGACGAACGCCCCGCCCGGCCGTAGCACGCGGAACACCTCGGCCGCTACGTACGACTCATGGCGGTCGAGCACCACGTCGAACCGGCCGTCCTCGAACGGCATCAGCTCGTCGTGCTCGGAGTCGTAGGGCACCACGTGGATGCCGTGCGGAGCGAGCGCCTCGGTGGCGTGGGGCAGGTTCGGCGCCCATCCCTCCGTGGCCAACGTGTCCGCGGGCAGCGCGTCGCGGAGGCGGAGGAGCACCTCGCCGCCGCCGGTGCCGATGTCGAGGGCCGAGGTGGCGCCGGCCAGGGCGGATCGGGCGAGGTCGTCGTAGGACCACGGCGGGTCGTCGGTCTCGATCGAGCCCGCGAACGTCGAGAAGTCCCAGCCCGCCGTCGGCTCGGCGTACTTCTCGCGCCAGTCGGCCAGCAGTGCCTCGGGATCCACTCCCACATCATCGAGGGTGAGCGGTGCGGATCCGGCCAACCGGGCGCCAACGCCCCCCGAAGTAGCCTGTCGGCATGGAACCGGAGTCTGCCTCCGACGTCGCTGCCCGCCTGGCGACGACGGGCTACCTGTGCGACGGCGACCTGGCAACGGTGACGTTCCTGGCGTTGCGGATGCAGCGGCCGCTGCTGCTCGAGGGTGAGCCGGGCACGGGCAAGACCGCGCTCGCCGAGGCCATCGCCGAGTCGCTGGAGCTCCCGCTCGTGCGGCTGCAGTGCTATGAGGGCATCGACGCCACGCAGGCGCTGTACGACTGGGACTTCCCGCGACAGATCCTGCACCTGCGCGCGATGGAGGCCGTCGCGGGGGGCGCGTCCGAGGGCACGGTCGAGGAGGCGGAGAAGAGTCTGTACGACGAGCGGTTCCTGCTCGCTCGTCCGGTGCTGGCCGCGCTCCAGCAGAGTCCCGCGGTGCTGCTGGTCGACGAGGTCGACCGGGCGGACGACGAGTTCGAGGCGTTCCTGCTGGAGGTGCTGTCGACCTACCAGGTCAGCATCCCCGAGCTCGGCACGGTGAAGGCCACGACGCCGCCGGTCGTGGTGCTCACCTCCAACCGCACCCGCGAGCTGCACGACGCGCTCAAGCGGCGCTGCCTCTACCACTGGATCGACCACCCGGGTCTCGACCGCGAGGTCGAGATCGTCAGGAGCCGTGCGCCCGAGGTGTCGGCCGAGCTGGCCCGCCAGGTGGTCGAGGTCGTGCAGCAGCTGCGCGCGCGCGACGACCTGGCCAAGCCGCCCGGCGTCGCCGAGACGCTCGACTGGGCGCGCGCGATCAACCACCTGGGTACCGCCCAGCTCGACCTGGCCACCGCGGCCGCGACGCTCGGGGCGCTGGTGAAGTACCGCGAGGACGGCGAGAAGGTCAGGCACGCCCTCGACCAGATGCTGCGGGCATGACCGCCTCGGTGGCCGAGGTCCGGGGCGGCGACGAGATCCTGCTGGCGTTCGCCCGCGCCCTGCGGGCGGCCGGCGTCCCGGTCACCCAGGACCGGGCCCAAGGCTTCCTCGCCGCGGCGTCGGTGCTGGACGTGGCGGACGAGCGCGGGACCTGGGTGGCCGGACGCTCGACCCTCTGCGGCAGCCCCGACGACCTCGACCGGTTCGACGCGGTCTTCGAGGCGTTCTTCAACGCCCGCGACGGGCTGCCCCGCGCCCGTCAGGTCCCGTCCGTCACGCCCTCCCAGTCCCAGCTGCCCGAGACCGACGCCATCGGCGAGGGTGGCGTCGAGGACGACCTGGAGTCCATCCACGCGCGCGCCGCCGAGACCGAGGTGCTGCGCCATCGCGACGTGGGGTCGCTCTCGGCGTCGGAGAAGCAGCGCCTCGCCGGGATGTTCGCCACTCTCCACCCGCGTCCGCCGCTGCGGCGTACCGCTCGTCACCAGCGCTGGCACCGCGGCCAGTTGGACGCGTCACGCACGTTGCGCAGCAGCCTGCGCCAGATGGGCGAGCCCACCCGGATCAGTTGGCGGCGCCGGGGCAGGAAACCGCGTCGCGTGGTGTTGTTGGTCGATGTGTCCGGTTCCATGAGCGACTACGCCGACTCGTTGCTGCGCCTGGCCCACCGCCTGACCGTCGCGCTCCGGGTCCAGGGCGGCGTGGTCGAGACGTTCACCGTCGGCACCCGGCTGACCCACCTGACCCGGGCCATGCGACTGCGCGACCCCGAGCGGGCTCTCGTCGCGGCCGGCGAGACGGTCCCCGACTGGTCGGGTGGCACCCGGCTGGGCGAGACGCTGCGGATCTTCAGCGACCGCTGGGGCCAGCGCGGGATGGCCCGCGGCTCCGTCGTCGTCGTCTTCAGCGACGGCTGGGAGCGGGGCGACCCGGCCCTGCTGGCCGAGCAGGTGCAGCGGCTGCACCGCGTCGCCCACCGCGTCGTGTGGGTGAACCCGCACCGCGGCAAGGCGGGGTACGAAGCGGTCCAACAAGGCGTGCTGGCGGTCCTGCCGCACGTCGACGACTTCGTCGCCGGCCACTCGCTGGCGACCTACGCGGAGCTGACGGAGGTGATCTCCCGTGCGTGAGGTGCTTCCCGAGCTGCTGGCCTGGTGGGAGAGCGGAGAGACGGTCGGTGTCGGCACCGTGGTGGCGACGTTCCAGTCGGCGCCCCGCCCGCCGGGCGCCTCGATGCTGGTCGGCCCCGACGAGTCCGCGGTCGGCTCGGTCTCGGGCGGCTGTGTCGAGGGCGCGGTCTACGAGCTCGGGCAGTCGGTCGTCGAGTCCGGCGAACCGGTGCTCCAGAGGTACGGCATCTCCGACGACGACGCCTTCGCCGTCGGCCTGACCTGCGGCGGCATCCTCGACGTCTTCGTGGAGAAGGTCAGCAAGGACACGTTCCCCGAGCTCGGCGAGATCGCCGCCGACATCGAGGCCGGTCGTCCCGTCGCCCTCGCCACCGTCATCGAGCACCCGGACCCGGCCGTCCTCGGCCGACGCATCGTCGTGCGTCCGGACGAGCCGACCGCTGGGCCGTCCCTGGGCTCGGCGCGGATGGACGACGCCGTGCACGACGACGCGATCGGGCTGTTGGGGCACGGCACCAACGCGACGCTCACGTACGGACCCGACGGCGAGCGCCGGGGTGAGGGCATGCGGGTCTTCGTCTGGGCGTTCGCGCCCAAGCCGCGCATGCTGGTCTTCGGCGCCATCGACTTCGCCGCCGCGGTCGCGCGGGTGGGCGCGTTCCTCGGCTACCACGTGACCGTCTGTGACGCGCGTCCGGTCTTCGCCACCAGGAGCCGTTTCCCCGAGGCCGACGAGGTCGTCGTCGACTGGCCGCACCGCTACCTGCAGACCGAGCGGGACGCCGGCCGGGTCGACCAGCGGACCGTGATCGCCGTGCTCACCCACGACCCGAAGTTCGACGTGCCGCTGCTGGAGGTCGCGCTGCGCCTGCCCGAGGTCGCGTACGTCGGGGCGATGGGCTCACGACGCACCCACGAGGACCGTCTCGAGCGGCTGCGCGAGGTGGGTGTCACCGAGAAGGAGATCGACCGGTTGTCCAGCCCGATCGGGCTCGACCTCGGTGCCCGCACGCCCGAGGAGACCGCGATCTCGATCGCGGCCGAGATCGTGGCGCTGCAGTGGGGCGGTTCGGGCGACCGACTGGGTTCGAAGGACGGCCGCATCCATCACTGAGGCAGTCAGTGGTTCTGGAGCAGCCGTGGTCCGGCCGCGGTGATGAGGTCGACGCGGGCTGCGAGCATCCCGATCACCAGGGTGAGCGCACCCCACAGCGCGACGATGCCGCCGCCCATCAGTGCCAGGTCGCTGACGCTGCCGGTGGAGTGGGTCACCAGGAACGCGACCAGGGCCACGTCGACGAGCGCCGACAGGGCGAACAGCAAGCGGATGCGGGTCAACGGCGCGACAAAGGCGCACCAGACCTCGGACGCCACGCGGAGGAGGATCCAGGCCGCGAGCACCCAGGTCAGCGCGGTGCTCGACAGGCCGAGTCCCAGGATGCACACGATGCCGACCACCAGGGCGACGCCACCCAGGACGAGCAGGATGGGGCGGCCCGCGATCTTGTCCGACTGGTCGACGCGCGCGTACGCCTGCCGGATGGTCGCCGCACCTTCGAGCAGCGCCCAGAGACCGAAGAGGTTCATCAGCGAGTCCGCCGAGGCGCCCGGCTGGTTGGAGATGACCACGCCGACGAGGAAGGCGATCCCGCCACGGACGAGCAGCATCGTGCGGCCCTGGCTGAGTGCATGTGGATCCATGAGCATTCCCGTCGATATCCGGACCGGGTCCGGGTGACGGGGCCAAGGTTTCCCTCGATGGTACGCCTGTCCGTGCCGTCGGGATGCTTCGCGGAGGTGACGCATCCGTCCGGACGGCGGGTATCGCCCGCCGCGGGCCGCGACTAGCGTCGGGGCACCCGAGACCCACAGGAGGCCCGATGGCCAGGACCGGCTGGTTCGAGACGGTTGCGGAAGCACAGCGCCGCGCCGAGAAGCGGCTGCCGCGCTCGGTCTACAGCGCGCTGCTGGCCGGGTCCGAACGCGGCATCTCCTACGACGACAACCTCGCGGCGTTCGGGGAGCTGGGGTTCGCGCCCCACGTCGCCGACCTGTCGGCCACCCGTGACATGTCGACGCACGTGATGGGCCAGGACATCTCGCTGCCGGTCATCATCTCGCCGACGGGCGTCCAGGCGGTGCACCCCGATGGTGAGGTCGCCGTCGCGCGGGCCGCGGCCGCCCGGGGCACCGCGGTCGGCCTCAGCTCGTTCGGGAGCAAGCCCATCGAGGAGGTCGTCGCGGCGAACCCGCAGACCTTCTTCCAGATGTACTGGATGGGCGACCGCGACACCATGGTGCGCCGGATGGACCGCGCCCGCGACGCCGGTGCCGTGGGCCTGATCGCCACCTTGGACTGGTCGTTCAGCCATGGCCGGGACTGGGGCAGCCCGTCGATCCCCGACAAGATCGACGTCAGGACGATGGCCAGGTTCGCGCCCGAGGTGGCCCGCCGGCCGCGGTGGCTGCTCGACTTCGCCAGGACCCGTCAGCTCCCCGACCTGAGCGTGCCCAACGTGGTCGGCCGGGGCGAGACGCCGCCGACGTTCTTCGGGGCGTACGGCGAGTGGATGGGCACCCCGCCCCCGTCCTGGAAGGACGTGGCGTGGCTGCGCGAGGAGTGGGGCGGTCCCTTCATGGTCAAGGGGGTCACGCGGGTCGACGACGCCCTGGCCGCCCGCGACGCCGGCGTCACCACCCTGTCCGTGTCCAACCACGGTGGCAACAACATCGACGGCACGCCGGCGCCGATCCGGGTGCTGCCCTCGATCGCCACGGCCGTCGGCCACGACGTCGAGGTCGTGATGGACGGCGGCGTCCGGCGGGGCAGTGACGTCGTGAAGGCCCTGGCCCTGGGCGCGCGAGCCGTGATGATCGGCCGCGCGTACCTGTGGGGGCTGGCCGCGAACGGGCAGGCCGGGGTCGAGAACGTCCTCGACATCCTGCGCAACGGCATCGACTCGACGCTCCTCGCCCTCGGGCACTCCGACACCGGTCAGATCACCCGCGACGACGTGCTCGTGCCGGACGGGTTCACGCGGGAGCTCGGCCAGCCGCCGGCATGAGCGAGGAACGGGTCGCCCTGGTCACCGGCGCCGCCCGCGGGATCGGGGCCGCCACCGTGCGCGAGCTGCGGACCCGCGGGCTGCGGGTCGTCGCCGTCGACTCCTGCCTCGGGGACGACCGCGAGCGCACACACGTCGGCTACCCGCTCGCCACGCTGGCGGAGCTGGAGGCGGTCGCGGCCGGCGACGACGGCGTACGCGCGGCCGTCTGCGACGTGCGCGACGAGACCGGCCTGCGGATGGCTGCCCAGACCTTCGACAGGCTCGACGTCGTGGTGGCGGCCGCAGCCGTCATCGCGGGCGGCCAGCCGCTCTGGGAGACGCCGAGCGAGGACCTGCAGCAGCTGTGGCAGGTGGACGCGATGGGGATGTGGCGGACCGCGGCCGCCACCGTGCCGTTGATGCTCGCCGGGCCGGACCCCTCCGGCTGCCGGTTCGTCGGGGTCGCCTCGGTGGCGGGGTCGCGCGGGCTCTTCCACCTCGGCGCGTACACGATGGTCAAGCACGCCGTCGTCGGCCTCGTCCGCGGCCTGGCCGCCGACCTGACGGGGACCGGCGTGGTCGCCGTCGCCATCGCACCCGGCGCGACCCGGACCGCGATGCTCGACGCCACCGCTGCGGTGTACGGCCTCGACGACACCGCGCAGCTCGCCACCAACGGTCTGGGTCGCGTGCTCGAGCCGGCCGAGGTCGCCGCCACCATCGGCCACGCCTGCTCGCCGGCCGGCGCCGCGCTGCACGGCTCACTGATCGCCGTCGACGGCGGGTTCGGAAGCTGAAGCCGGGTCGTGTGGCGG
>JAICRP010000099.1 GCA_025966445.1 Nocardioides sp. | reverse complement strand
GCCGTGGGGGCCGCCGCCGCCGGGGCGGCGCGGCAGCTCGGCCGCAGCGAGCAGCCGCTGCGCGCCGCCGCCACGCTGATCGTCGAGGGCACGGTCGCGACGGTGTGGCAGACCGCCTCGGCCCTGACCCGGCACTACTGGCCGGCGGCGGCGGCCGTCGCAGCCGTCTCGCCCCGCACCCGGCGGGCCCTGCTGGTGGCGGCGATCGCCGAGGGCGTCGCCGACTACGTGCGGGTGCGTCCGGGGCTGGACCCGGTGCGGTACGTCGTGGCGCACCGCCTCGACGACGCGGCCTACGGCGTCGGACTCTGGGGCGGCGCGGCACGGGCGGGTTCGCTGGCCGCGCTGGTGCCGGCGTGGCGGGGCTTCGGCCGGAGCAGACATCCTTTCCGTCGGTTGCGACGAAGGACTAGCGTGGCGGTCGGGGAGCGTTGAGGAAGGACCCAGTGAGGGTGACCGGATGATCGAGGACAACGCCGACCTGCTCGGGCGTCGGCAAGCCGCCGTGCATGCCTGGACCGCGTTCGTCGAGCACGGCGACGGGGCCGAGCGACTGGTGCGTCCCGAGATCTACAGCAGCTGGACCCGCTCCGGCGCGGCCATCACCACCGACGTCACCCACGCGCCGCTGACCGACGAGGAGGAGACCCGCGCCTACTGGCAGGGGTCGCCGCTGCAGGTCGCGGTCTCCCGCGTCGAGGACGACCTCCGGCGCACGGCCGAGGACGGCGACCTCGTGCTCGCGGTCACGGACCGCGACACCCGGGTGCTGTGGACCTACGGGGGCCGGGTGATGCGCCGCAAGGCCGAGACGGTGAACTTCGTGCCGGGGGCGCGGTGGGACGACGAGAGCGTCGGCACCAACGCCCTCGACCTCGCCAACCGGCTGAGCCGGCCGGCGATGGTGTTCTCGGCCGAGCACTACGCCTCGATCGTGCACAACTGGGTCTGCTGGGCGGCGCCGGTCAACGACCCGGTCACCGGTCAGCAGCTCGGCGTGATCGACCTGTCGACCACCTGGGACCGCACCCACCCCATCGGTCTCGCCACGGCGCGGGTCATGGCACGGCTGATCGAGCAGGCGATGCCGCGGTCCAACGAGCACCCCGGGCTGGGTGTCCCCCAGTCGCCGGACGTCGCGGGCCTCACCCTGCGCCTGCTCGGCACCGCCGAGGCCCACCTCGACGGACGCCGACTTCTCCTCAACCGCAGGCAGACCGAGATCGTGGCCCTGCTCGCGATGAACCCCGACGGCGTCTCCCTCGAACGCCTGCACGCCCTCGTCTACGGCGACCAGGGCGTCACCCTGTCCACGCTCAAGGCCGAGGTCTCGCACCTGCGCTCGGCCCTCGGCGGCCAGCTCACCTCGCGGCCGTACCGGCTCACCATGCCCATCACCACCGACGTGGACGCCGTGCTCGCCGCGGTCGGCCACGGGGACGTGGCCGGTGCGCTGGCGGCGTACGGCGGCGACCTGATGCCCGGCACCAACTCACCGGCTCTCGCCGAGCTGGGCGAGTACGTCGCGGTCGCCGTCCGGGAGGCCCTGCTCGCCGACCCGCAGCCGGAGGCCGTGGTCCGCTACAGCGAGCTCGCGCCGTACGACGCCGAGGTCATCGAGGTCTGCCTCGCCCACCTCGGCGACCGCCCCCACCCCACCAAGCCGCTGCTCAAGGGCCGCCTGGCCGTCGCCGGCAGCTGACCCCCTGGCGTCCGCCTCTGTGGGCCACCACCGACGCCCAGGCTCGCAACTCCAAGCACTTGTTTGCAAAGGAACCATTGCAAAGAGAAGCTTGGTGTTTTAACGTGGGGGCATGGAGCTCACCTCGATCACTCCGACGCCGCAGATGTTGCGGGCGCTGGCGCACCCGACCCGGCTGAAGATGCTGGGGATGCTCCGCATCGACGGGCCGGCCACGGCCACCTCGCTGGCGACGCGGCTGGGCATCAACACGGGGCAGACGTCCTACCACCTGCGTCAGCTGGCCCAGCACGGCTTCGTGGTGGACGACGCCGAGCGCGGCAACGGCCGCGAGCGCTGGTGGAAGGCCGCGCACCAGTCGACGATCACCGGGGACATGCCGGAGCGGCCCGAGGACCAGGAAGCGCTCGACGCCTACATGCAGGCCGTCGCGGTCATGTACACCCAGCAGCTGCAGGCCGCGGTGGAGGAGATGTCGCTGCTGCCGCTGCGCTGGCGCGAGGCCTCGACCCTCAGCGACTATCACGTGCGCGTCACCGCCGAGCACGCCGAACAGCTCACCACCAAGATGCACGACCTCTTCATGGACCTGCGCGAGGACGAGGACGACGACCCCGACGCGGTGGACTTCGTGTTCCAGTTCCAGGCGTTCCCGCGCCCGGGGTACGTCGCGACGGCTGGGGAGGAGCGGTGAGCCGGCGCACGCCCCTGGTCGGCTTCCTCCTCGCCGACGCGATCTCGCTGTCCGGCACGCGCGTCTCGATGATCGCGATCCCCTGGCTGGTGCTGACCACCACGGGCTCGGCCGCCCAGACCGGCCTGGTCGCCTTCGCCGAGCTGCTCCCGCTGGTCGTGGTCCAGGCACTGGCCGGGCCGCTCATCGACCGGCTCGGCGCCCGCCGCGTCGCGATCGCCTGCGACCTGATGAGCATGGTGGTCGTCGGGCTCATCCCGCTGTTGCACCTGGGCGGCCGGCTGTCGTTCCCGGCGCTGCTCGCCCTGGTGGCCGTCGCCGGCGGGCTGCGCGGAGCCGGCGACGGGTCCAAGCACGCGTTCGTGCCGGCGCTCGCCCGCGGCGCCGAGGTTCCCCTGGAGCGCGTCACCGGGCTCGCGTCCGCCGTCGAGCGCACGGCCAGCTTCGCCGGAGCGGCGATGGCGGGCGCCCTGGTGGCGTTCGCCGGCGCGGCCAACGCGCTGATCGTCGACGCCGTCTCCTTCGGCGTGTGCGCGGCCGTCTTCGCCTGGTCGACCGCGACCATGCGCGCGGAGCGAGTCGTCGAGCGGCCGGCGGGGACGACGTACGTGCAAGAGCTCCGCGAGGGGTGGACGTTCCTGCGCAAGGACCAGGTCCTGGTGGCGATGTCCGGGATGGTCGCGGTCACCAACCTGCTCGACCTCGCGTTCTCGGCGGTGCTGCTGCCGGTGTGGATCAAGGAGAGCGGCTACAGCGTCGGCGTGATGGGTGCGTACTTCGCCACGTGGGCCGCGGCCTCGGCGGTCGGCTCGTTCGTGGCGGCCTGGGCCGCGGAGCGGCTGCCGCGCTTCCAGGTGTACGTCTGGGCGTTCCTCATCACCGGCCTGCCGCGGTTCGTGCTGCTCGCGCTCGGCGTCCCGTGGTGGATGGTGCTCGCCTCGTGCCTGGTCGGTGGCTTCGCCTCGGGCTTCCTCAACCCGATCCTCGGGGCGGTGATCTACGAGCGCGTGCCCGACGCCGTGATGGGCCGCGTCACCACGATCAACAGCGCGCTGTGCTGGTCGCTGATGCCGTTCGGAGGCCTGCTCGGAGGCGTGCTCTCCGAGACGGTCGGAGTCACCGCCGCGCTGCTCGTCGTCGGGTTCGCCTACCTCGCGGCGACCATGGCGCCGCTCGCGATCCCGGCCTTCCGGCAGTTCGACAAGCCGAAGGACCCGGTGCCGACCCGGGACGTCATGCGAGTCGAGGCCTAGACACCACGATTCGTATGACGTCGCGGCGGGCGACCCAACCACTTGCCAACCGGGCAGGCCTAGCGTGAGCGGCATCACATCCGCATGCCCCCGTGGCCGGGGGTGAGGAGGCGCGCTGCATGACCAAGATCAGCATGAGGGTCGACCAGGAGAACGTCACCGACGACGTTGAACCGCGGATGCTGCTGGTGCAGTACCTCCGCGAGAAGCTCGGGAAGACCGGCACCGTGATCGGCTGTGACACCAGCAACTGCGGGGCCTGCACCGTCCACCTCAACGGTCGGTCGGTGAAGTCGTGCAACGTGCTCGCGGTCCAGGCCGACGGTGGCACGGTCGACACCATCGAGCGGCTGGCCGACGACGACGGGACGCTGCACCCGGTGCAGGAGGCGTTCCGCGAGTGCCACGGGCTCCAGTGCGGGTTCTGCACGCCGGGGATGATCATGCAGTCGGTCGACCTCCTCAACGAGAACCCCGACCCGACCGAGGAGGAGGTGCGGCTCGGTCTCGAGGGCAACCTGTGCCGCTGCACCGGCTACCACAACATCGTGAAGTCGGTCCTGTACGCCGCCCAGCTCAAGAAGGACGCGGCGAACGCACCGCAGAGCGAGGGGGCGAACGCATGACCGCCGTCGACGACCGCCCGGCCATCAGCCCGGAGATCGGCAAGGACCGCCGCCGCAAGGAGGACCAGCGCCTCATCACCGGCCGCACCCGCTGGACCGACAACATCGCGCTCCCGGGCATGCTCCACCTGGCGATGGTCCGCAGCCCGCACGCGCACGCCAAGATCCTGAGCATCGACATCGAGGCGGCCGACAAGTCGCTGAACATCTACGAGGTCTTCACGGGCGAGCACCTCGCCGAGACCCAGGGCGTGATCGCCAACGCCTGGCCGATCACCCCGGACCAGGTGACCCCGACCCATCTGCCGATGGCGACCGAGCGGGTCGCGTTCGCCGGCGAGATCGTCGCCGTCGTCGTCGCCCGCAGCGCCGCCGAGGCGCGGGACGCCGCCGAGCTCGTGGACGTCGAGTACGAGCTGCTGCCCGCCGTGCTGGACCTCAAGGAGGCCGCCGAGGACACGGTGCTCGCGCACCCGGACCTGGGCACCAACAAGACCGCGTTCTGGCAGCTCGACTCCGCCGGTCAGGGCACCGGCCGCCCGATCGACGAGGTCATCGCGGAGGCGCGGGCCGACGGCATCGTCATCGAGCGCGAGTACCGCCAGCAACGGCTGATCCCGGCCTTCATGGAGCCGCGCTCGGTGGTCGTCGACCCGACCGGTGAGCAGATCACGATGTGGTCGGCGACCCAGATCCCGCACATCACCCGGTTCCTGCTCGCCGCGACGACGGGCGTACCGGAGTCGAAGATCCGCGTGATCGCCCCGGACGTCGGGGGCGGGTTCGGCGGCAAGCTGCAGACGACTCCCGAGGAGTGGATCACCTGGGCGGTGGCCCGCAAGATCGGCAAGCCGTGCAAGTACACCGAGACCCGCTCGGAGTCGCTGATCTCGGCCCACCACGGCCGCGACCCGTGGCAGAAGCTCACGTTGGCCGCCACCAAGGAGGGCAGGGTCACCGGCCTCAAGGTCGACCTGCTCGCCGACCTCGGCGCGTACGTCGGCGTCGTCGGCGGCGGCGTACCCGTCCTCGGTGCCTGGATGTTCAACGCGATCTACAAGTGGGACGCCTACCAGTTCAACTGCACGCCGGTGCTCACGAACAAGACGTGGGTCGACGCCTACCGGGGCGCCGGGCGTCCCGAGGCGACGTACGCCGTCGAGCGCCTGATGGACGAGCTCGCCGCCGAGGTCGGCAAGGACCCGCTCGAGGTCCGCGAGATGAACTGGATCAAGCACGAGGAGTTCCCGTTCACCACGGTCGCGGGCATGACCTACGACTCCGGCAACTACGAGGCGGCCACGGCCAGGGCCAAGGAGATGTTCGGGTACGACGCGCTGCGGGCCGAGCAGAAGCAGCGGCGCGAGAGCGGTGACCGGGTCCAGCTCGGCATCGGCATCTCGACCTTCACCGAGATGTGCGGGCTCGCGCCGTCGCGGGTGCTGGGGTCCTTGAACTACGGCGCCGGCGGTTGGGAGCACGCGACCATCCGGATGCTGCCGACCGGCAAGGTCGAGGTGATCACCGGCGCGAGCGCTCATGGCCAGGGCCACGAGACGGCGTTCAGCCAGATCGTCGCCGACCGCCTCGGCGTGCCGTTCGAGGACGTCGAGATCCTCCACGGCGACACCCAGGTGTCGCACAAGGGTCTGGACACGTACGGCTCCCGCTCCCTCGTGGTGGGTGGCGAGGCGCTGGTGCTGGCCGCCGACAAGGTCATCGAGAAGGCCAAGCCGCTCGCGGCCCACCTGCTCGAGGCCAACGTGGACGACCTCGAGTTCAGCAACGGCCGCTACTCGGTCGCGGGCACCGACCAGGGGATGGGCATCGGGGAGGTCGCGCTGGCGACGTTCGCGGCGCACAACTACCCCGAGGGCATGGAGCCGGGCATCGACGCGGAGGCGACCTACGACCCGGTCAACTTCTCGTTCCCCCACGGCACGCACCTGTGTGCGGCCGAGGTGGACACCGAGACCGGCCAGGTGAAGCTGCGCAAGTACGTCTGCGTGGACGACATCGGCAACATCGTCAACCCGCTCATCGTCGCGGGTCAGGTGCACGGCGGTCTGGTGCAGGGCATCGCCCAGGCGCTGTGGGAGGAGGCGGTGTACGACGACTCGGGGACGCTGGTCAGCGGCTCGTTCGTGGACTACCTGCTGCCGACCGCGGCCGACACGATCAGCTTCGAGATCGACCACACGACCAGCCCGTCGACCAGCAACACGCTCGGCACCAAGGGCGTCGGCGAGGCGGGCACCATCGCCTCGACGCCGGCCGTGGTGAACGCGATCGTCGACGCGATCCGCCAGTTCGGCATCAACGACATCCAGATGCCGTGCACGCCCGAACGCGTCTGGACGGCGTTGCAGGGTGCGGGCTCCGGGGCCGCCACCGTCGAGGACGCCATGCCGCACTTCGAGGCCGAGGAGGGCCAGCAGTGATTCCCGCACCGTTCGAGTACGTGGCGCCGACCTCGGTCGAGGAGGCCCTGCAGGCACTGTCGGAGCACGGCGACGACGCGAAGGTCATGGCCGGGGGGCAGAGCCTGCTCCCGGTCCTGCGGATGCGGCTCAACGCCCCCGAGTGGGTCATCGACCTGGGCCGGATCGACTCGATGCGCGGCATCCGCGACGACGGCGACGCCATTGTCATCGGCGCGACGACCACGCACCACGACGTGCTCAACGACGCCCTGGTGAAGGAGCACGCGCTGCTGATCACCAAGGCGGCGACCGAGGTGGCCGACGCGCAGATCAGGCACCGCGGCACGTTCGGCGGGGCCCTGGCCCACGCCGACCCTGCCGGTGACCTCGGCGCCCCGGCGCTGGCGCTCGGGGCCGAGTTCGTGATCGTCGGGCCTGGTGGGACGCGGACGGTCGCGGCCGACGACTTCTTCGTCGACCTCTTCGAGACCGCCATCGGCGAGGACGAGCTCCTCACCGAGGTCCGCATCCCCAAGCACACCGGGTGGGGCGCGCACTACGAGAAGTTCGTCCGGGTGGCCCACCAGTGGCCGATCGTCGCGGTCGCCGCGACGGTCAAGGCCGACGGCGGCACCATCTCCGAGGCTCGGGTCGGGCTGACCAACATGGGCTCCACCCCGCTGCGCGCGGGGGGCGTGGAGGAGGCCCTGGCCGGTGCAGCGGCGTCCGAGGACGGCGTACGCGAGGCTGCGGAGAAGGCCGTCGACGGGACCAACCCGCCGTCGGACCTCAACGGGTCGGCCGAGTACCGCAAGCACCTGGCGAAGGTGCTCACCCGACGGGCCGTCGCGGCGGCGGCGGGCGGCTAGATGGATCTCACCCACCGGTTCACCGTCCCCGTCCCGATCGAGGAGGCCTGGGCGCACTTCAACGACATCGGCTCGGTCGCGGAGTGCTTCCCGGGCGCGTCGGTCACCTCCGCCGAGGGCGACACCTTCGCGGGCTCGGTCAAGGTCAAGCTCGGCCCGATCGCGCTCGTCTACAACGGGACCGGAACGTTCACCGAGAAGGACGAGGCCACGCACCGGATGGTCGTGGACGCCAAGGGCAAGGACAAGCGCGGGAACGGCACGGCCGGCGCGGCGGTCGTGATGACCATGACGGAGGCGGGCACGTCGACCGACATCGAGGTGATCACCGACCTGGCCATCACCGGGAAGCCGGCGCAGTTCGGCCGAGGCGTGATGCAGGACGTGTCCGACAAGCTGCTCGGACAGTTCGTGGCGTGCCTGGAGCAGCGGTTCGAGGGCGCCGGCGGCGCGGAGGCCGACGTACCTGAGGTCGCCGAGGTACCCGAGGTGCCCGAGGTGCCGGCCGCCGCGGTCCCGCCGGCGGCCGAGCCCGATGCCACCCTGACCGACGAAGCCGCTCCGGCGGCGGTCGAGGTCCCACCCCCCGCCCCGGCCGCAGCCCCGGCCTCAGCGGCCCCGGCCGCTGCGGTCGCGGGGAAGCGGAAGAAGGACGAGGACGCCCTGAACCTGGGGACGACCGTCCTGCCGATCCTGTTCAAGTCCTACTGGAAGCAGGCCCTGGCCGCGCTGGTGGTCCTCGCGATCATCATCTGGCTGATCACCCGCCTCTGACCCGCCGTAACGTCATACGTTCTGGTCGCCCCGGCGACCAGACCGTATGACGTTGCGGGCTTCGGGGTCGACGCCGAGGGCGGACCGGCCGCCGTCGACGGGGAGCACGGCTCCGGTGACGTACGACGTCGCGTCCGACAGCAGGGCCGCGACCACGTCCGCCACCTCGTCGGGGCGTCCCGGCCGGCCGAGCGGGTGCAGTCGCGCGAGCTCGGCGGCGACCTCGGGACGTTCCGCGAGCATCGCGTCGGACCGCTCCGTGGCGATGGAGCCGAGCGCCACCGCGTTGCACCGGATCCCGCTGGGCGCGTAGTCGACGGCGACCGCTCGCGTCAGCCCCTCGACGGCTGCCTTCGCGGTGGCGTAGGCGAGAGCGCCGGGGACCGCACGCTGCGCCTGGTGCGACGACACGTTGACGATCGCCCCGGGGGTGCCTGCGTCGAGGAACGCCCGCACGGCGGCCGCGCATCCGGTCACGGCGAGCCGCAGGTTGGCCAGCACCAGCTCGGCCACGTCCTGGGCCGGGGCGCGGTGCAGGTCGACGTCGTCGAAGACGGCGGCGTTGTTCACCCAGCCTCGCAGCGGGGCGAGGTCCGCGGCGCGAGCGGCGGCCTCGGCGGCCACGGACTCGTCGCCCGCGTCGCCCGCGACGGCGGTGGTCCGGGCCGCCTCACGGATCCATCCGTCGGCGGCCGCGCCGGGGTCGAGGACCACCACGTGGCCGTCGCGGGCGAGCCGTTCGGCGATCGCGCGTCCGACTCCCTGCGCGCCGCCGGTGACGACGTACGAACCGATGTCCGTGGTGCTCATGCAACCACCCTACGAAGGGGTCTGGACCACCCCCGGTGAGGATCGCCCAGGTCAGGGCATCCTCGCCCTAGGCTGCGCGACATGAAGCGGGTCGTGGGGGTCGTCGTGTGGCTTGCCCTGCTCCTGGGCGTGATGCTGTGGCCCGCCATCAGCTACGACTGGTCCACGGCCGCCGAGACGTACGAAGAGACCACGATCCGCACGTACGTCGCCGACTTCACCGTGGACGACGAGGGCGACCTCCACGCCACCGAGACGCTGACCATCGACTTCCCGGGCTCCGGCAAGCACGGCATCTTCCGCTTCTTCGACGAGGCGGACCAGAGCGCCACGAACGCCCGCCGGGAGCCGTACGACATCTCGGTCACCCGTGACGGGTCGCCCGAGCCGTTCGAGCTGCTGAACGAGAACAACGGCAGGATCACCAACGTCCGGATCGGCTCCGCCGACGTCACCATCCCGGCCGGCGAGCACACCTACGTCATCGACTACAGGATCGACGGGGTCCTCGAGGAAGGCACGACCGGTCAGCCGACCCAGTTCTACTGGAACCTGATCCCCGGCGGCTGGCTCCAGGAGATCGAGACGGCGAACCTCACCGTCCACCTGCCCGTGGCAGCCAGCGGCGTGCAGTGCGCGCGCGGAGCGGGTCAGTCCGGCGGCTGCACCGCCGAGGGCGACGGCACCGAGACGGTCACCGTCGACGTGGAGGCGCTGTCGCCGAACACGCCGGTCACGGTCAAGATCGGCCTGGACATGCCCACGCCCGACACCGGGACCAGCGTGCCGTGGGCGGCGCGCTTCGACCCGGTCCTCGGTCGCAGCCTCACGAACCTCTTGCTGGTCCTGGTGCTGGCTGTGCTCGCCGGTGCGTTCGGCGCCTGGCAGGCGGGCAAGGTCCGCGAGAAGACCCCGCCGTACCCGCTGCAGTACGGCCCGCCGGACGGCATCGGCCCGGCGCAGGGCGCG
>JAICRP010000018.1 GCA_025966445.1 Nocardioides sp. | reverse complement strand
GCGTTCCCCATGACCGTGCCCGGCTACGGCTCTCCGACACATCGGTTCCGTTTCATCGCAGGCGGTATCGGGATCACGCCGATCCTGCCGATGCTGGCCCGGGCCGAGGCCGAGGGCGCCTCGTGGACCCTGCTGTACGGCGGCCGGACGGCCTCGTCGATGGCGTTCACCGACGAGCTGGCGAGGTACGGCGACCGGGTCACGGTCCACCCGCAGGACACGCACGGCCTCCTCGACCTCGACACCCTGCTCGGCACGCCGCAGCCGGACACCTTGGTGTACGTCTGTGGTCCGGAGGCCCTGTTGAAGGCGGTCGAGGAGCGGATGGCTGCCTGGCCGGAGGGTTCGCTCCACCTGGAGCGGTTCGCCGTCCCCGACGCGCCGGTGCGAGACGTCGCCGACGAGCACGCGGTCGAGGTGGTGCTGGCCGAGTCCGGGCGCACGCTGATGGTCGGCCCGGGGACGTCCATCCTCGACGCGCTCGTCGCCGACGGCGTCGACGTGCTGCACGACTGCCAGGAAGGCATCTGCGGGTCGTGCGAGACCAAGGTCATCGAAGGCGAGGTCGACCACCGCGACTACGTGCTGACCGACCGCGAGAAGGCCGCGAACGACTGCATGATGGTCTGCGTCTCCCGTGCCTGCGGGAAGAGGCTGGTGCTCGGCATCTGAAGGGTCCACGATGCCGACATGACCGTCGAGGGGGCGTTCGCCAACGGCGTGCCCTACCTGCGGGCCGGGCAGGGACCGCCGCTCCTGATGGCCTCCGGCCTCACGGCCGAGCACGCGAACCCGACCGGCCGCTGGCGCAAGATGGCCATGTCCTACGTCGCGCCGTTCGCGGAGCACTTCACCGTGTACCTGACCAACCGCCGGCCCGGGCTGGCTCGGGGCGCCACCATGTCGGACCTTGCGGCCGACTACGCGACGGCCGTCGAGCAGGACCTCGGCGAGCCGGCGTTCGTGCACGGCACCTCGACCGGCGGGTCGATCGGGCTGCAGCTGGCCATCGACCGCCCGGACCTCGTGCGGCGGCTGGTCGTCTCGGCCGCCGCGTGTCGGCTCTCCGACGAGGGTCGACGGGTGCAAGCCGAGCTGGCCCGGCTGACCGAGGCGGGGGACGCTCGCGGCGTCGGGTCCCTCCTCCTGGGCGAGATGGCGCCGCGCCCGTTGGCCATCCCGGCGCGCGGCGTGGGGTGGCTCGCGGGACCGATGTTCGCCACTGAGGACCCGTCCGACACCCTGGTCGTGCTCGCGGCCGAGGACGTCTTCGACGCCGAGCCGGGCCTGGGCCGGATCACCGCCCCGACGGTGGTGCTCGGCGGCGGCGCCGACGCGTTCTACTCCGAGGAGCTCTTCCGGCGCACGGCCGCGGGCATTCCCGACGGGAGGGCGGTGATCTTCCCGCGCAAGTCCCACATGTACGTGGCCGGCTCGTCCGTGCCCGCCGGCGTCGGCCTGGGCTTCCTGCTCGGCTGAGCGGGGAAGGCTTCCGTTCCACCAGGCGGCACGCGGGTGTCCCGCACTCGGGAACGCGCTGCCGGCGGGCTACGCGGAACCGCATCATCGGCTCCGTGGCACGCATGGCACCCATCCCGGTCGAGGACTGCACCGACCCCGAGCTCGCCGCGGCACTCGGGCACTTCACCAAGACGCTCGGGTTCGTCCCCAACAGCCTGCTCACGATGCAGCGCGTCCCCGCCATCGCCGCGGCTGTGATCGCGCTGAACCGTGCGGTCTTCGCCCCCGACGGCGGGGTCGACCTCGGCCTCAAGCGACTGGTCGCCCACGTGGCGAGCACCGCGTCGGGCTGCCAGTACTGCAAGGCCCACACCACGGTCAGCGCCACTCGGCACGGCGTCTCGGACGAGAAGATGGCGGCGATCTACGAGTACTCCACGAGCCCCCTGTTCTCGGACGCGGAACGGGTGGCACTCGACTTCGCGATGGAGGCCGCTTCGGTGCCCAACGCGGTGACCGACGCGTCGTACGCAGCCCTGGCCGAGCACTGGGACGAGGCCCAGATCGTCGAGATCCTCGGCGTCGTCTGCATGTTCGGGGTGTTCAACCGCTGGAACGACTCGATGGCGACACCCCTCGAGGAGGTCCCGCTCGCTCGGGCCACGGAGCTGCTGGGCGGCGCCGGCTGGACGTCCGGGAAGCACGAGCAGACATGACGTCCGACCTCTGACCCCGGCACAACGTCATACGAGCTGGTCGTTAGGGCGACCACTTCGTATGACGTTGTCAGCGCTCGTACGCCGCCAACGCCTCGTCGACGGGTACCTCGCCGTTGTTGAACTCGACGGTGGCACCCGTCAGCCCGGGACGGCCGAGAGCCTTGGCGGCCACGAGCGCTACGTCTGCCCGGCTGACCGAACCCTTCGTCGCGCCGCCGAGGGAGGTCTCGATCCGGCCGGTGGCCGGGTCCAGCGTCAGGCGGCTGGGCCGGAGGATCGTCCAGTCCAGGTCGCTCGTCGCGAGGGCGGCATCGGCGGCGGTCTTGGCGTCGGCGTACGGGAAGAACGAGTCGTCCACGGCGACACCGTGGTCGGGCCCTGCTCCGAAGTAGGACACCATCACATAGCGCTGGACACCCGACCGAGCCGCCGCCTCCATCGAGCGGATGGCCGCGTCTCGGTCGACGGCGTACGTCCGCTCCGGGTTGCCGCCGCCCGCGCCGGCCGACCACACGACGGCGTCGTGGCCGTCGAGCAGGTCGGCGATCGCGTCGACGTCCGCCGACTCGATGTCGAAGACCCGCGCCTCGGCGCCGTCCGCCTCGACGTCGGCCACGTGGTCGCGGTTGCGGACCACTGCCGTGACCTGGTGGCCGCTCTCGTGGAGCAGCGGGGTGAGCAGGCGGGCGACCTTGCCGTGGGCGCCGATGATGGCGATGCGCATGTCGGGGCAACCAGCCGCGCGCCGAGGTATTCCGTGGCTCAGTCCTCGCCGGCCGCGTGGGCGCGCAGCCGCTCGGACCAGGACAGGACCGGAGCGAGTGGTGGGACCTCGGCGTACGCCGAGCCGTCGACGTCCACGACGGGGTAGAGCGTCAGCGCGTACTGGTCGGTGGTGCGGCACAGGCCCGAGGCGAGGTCGTAGGCGTACCAGTGGCCGTTGCAGACGACGGCGCCGTCGCGGATCACGCCCTCGACGAGGGCGACCTGCTTGTGCGGGCACAACGCGTCGGTGACCACGAGTCCCTCGGGGCGGGCGAACACCACGAACGACCGGCCGTCGTGCTCGACCACCCAGCGGTCGCGCCCGTCGGCAGACCCCAGCGGGACCAGGGTGGAGCTCATCGCACGGCCAGCTCGACCGAACCGATCCGGTCGATGCTGACGACGATCGAGTCGCCCGCCGACACCGGGGTGGCGGCGGTCAGTCCGCCCGACAGGATCACGTCGCCGCGGCGCAGCCCCTCGCCCGAGGAGGCCAGCGAGCGGACCAGCCAGGCGACGGCCGCCGCGGGGTGGCCGAGCGACGCAGCCCCGGAGGCGGTGGCGATCACGTCACCGTTCTGCTCCAGCACCACACCCACCAACCGCAGGTCGAGGCCGGCCGGGGACACCGGCGTCCCGATCACATAACGTCCGGCCGACGCGTTGTCGGCCACCACGTCAGGCATCGTGAACCGGTAGTCGGTGAACCGCGAGTCGAGCACCTCGATGCCGGGCGCGACCCCGGCGGTCGCGGCCAGCACCTCGGTCGCGGTGACGTGCTCGCCGGACAGGTCCGCACCCATCACGAACGCGATCTCGGGCTCGCAGCGCGGGTTGATGTGCTCGGCGGTGACCAGCGGCTCGCCGTAGTCGAGCACGTGCGCGGTGGTCAGGTAGCCGTAGATCGGCGAGCCCACCCCGACCTGCTGCTGCTTGGCGCGGCTGGTGACCCCGAGCTTCCAGCCGATCACCTGGCCGCGACCTTTCCGCGACAGCCGTTGCACCGCGTAGCCGGTCTCGAGGTCGAGGCCCGGGGTGTCGTCGCTGAGCTGGGGAATGGCGGTCACCGAGTCGCGGGCCTGGGCGAGCCGGTCGGCGAGCAGCTGTGTCTCGACCATCACGCCACCACTCGCACGGTGACCGGGCCGAGCCGGTCGAACTCTGCGCGGAAGACGTCACCGGCTCTCATCGGTACGGCGGCGTGCAGCGCCCCGGTCATCACCAGGTGTCCGGGCTCGAGGGCGATGCCATGCTCGCCGAGGGTGTTCGCGAGCCAGGCCACCACCGCGATCGGGTCGCCGAGGGCGGCCGCGCCGGCGCCGGTGTCGACGAGCTCGCCGTTACGGGTCAGGGTCATCCCGACCAGACGGACGTCGACCTCCGAGAGCGGCACCAGCCGGCTGGACACCGCGGCCGCTCCGTTCGAGGCGAGGTCGGCCACGGTGTCGGCGAGCTTGATCCGCCAGTCGGCGAACCGCGAGTCGACGATCTCCATCGACGCCGAGACGCCGGCGATCGCACGGGCCGCGCCGGTCACCGTGACGCCAGGACCGCGCAGCTCGCTGCCCATCACGGCGATCACCTCGGCCTCGATCTTGGGCTGGATGAACCGGCTCATCGAGACCGACTGCCCGTCGGAGTAGATCGTCGACCCGAGCACCGGCCCGTAGTCCGGGGAGTCGACGCCGATCAGCTTCTGCATCGGCTTGGACGTCAGGCCGACCTTGTAGCCGATGATCCTGTCTCCGTCAGCCAGGATCATCCGCGTCAGCTCGGCCTGCACGGCGTAGCCGTCGGCCATCCCGAGCGTCGGGTCCTCGTCGGTGAACGGCGCGATGGCCACCCGGTCCTGCCGGGCCCGGTAGAGCTCCTTGGCCTTCGCCACGGGATCGGTGATCGGCACGTCAGCCTCCGGTGCTGTTCAGGGTCTGGGGCAGTGAGTGGGGCAGCGTCTCGGGTGACCAGCCGAGCCGGCGCGACGCCGCCTCACCGGCCTCGACGACGGTGTCGGCCAGCCGGCGGCGCTGCTGGGCGCCCATGCGAGCCGCGGGGCCACCGATGCTGACGGCGGCGACGACGTGGCCGGACGTGTCGCGGATCGGGGCGGCGATCGAGGCGACGCCGATCTCGCGCTCCTCGACGGCCTCGGACCAGCCGCGCGCCCGTACCTTGTCCAGGTCCGCGCGCAGCAGGTCGGGGACGACGATCGTGCGCGGGGTCAGGCGTGACAGCGGTGCTTCCGCCAGCACCTTGTCCAGCGCGTCAGGTGACAGGTGGGCCAGCAAGACCTTGCCCGACGACGTGCAGTGGACCGGGACGCGGCGGCCCGTCTCGTTCATCAACCGCAGCGTGTGCGAGCTCTCGAGCCGGTCGACGTACACGACCTCGTGCCCGTCGAGGATGCCCACCTGGCAGCTCTCGTGGGTCTCCTCGCGCAGCGACGCGAGCACGGGCCCGACGGCGGCGTGGAGGTCCATGTGCACGCGCACGGCCTGGCCCAGCTCGAACATCACCAGGCCGAGCCGGTACGCCCCGGTCTCGGTGTTCTGCTCGACCAGGCCCTCGGAGACCAGCGTCGTCAGCAGCCGGTGCACCGTGCTCTTGCCGAGGCCCAGCCGCCGCGCGAGCTCGGAGACGCCGAGCTCCTTCTCCCGCGAGAGGAACACCTTGAGCAGCCGGGCGGCGTTGCCGACCGAGGACAGGCCGCCACCTTCGGTCGTCACGAGGGTTCCCACTGGGTGCGGCCGCCGAGGGCGTCGAGGAGCGCCTTGCGTACGACGTCCGGGTCGGGCTGCGGAACGTCGCAGGCCGCGGCCACGCCGGCGTTGTGCGGTGAGATCTGCTTGGCCAGCAGGGCCTGGGCGTGGGTCAGCCCGGCGCGGGCGGCCCCGGACATCTCGTCGACGAGCACCTCGCGACCGCGCGCCCGGGACCGGATGGTGTCGAAGTCGCGACGCACCGCGGAGTGGCCGTTGGCCAGCCCGGTGCCGACGTGTGACGCCTGGTGGGCCGAGAGCCCGGCTCCGGGCTGGGCGACGAAGTGGTAGATCACGGTGGTCACCCCGAGCGCGCGCTTCACCTCTGCGAAGCCGGGTTTCTCGGTCTCGTCCACGAGCGCGAGCTCGGGCAGCACGACGGGGTCGAAGAACCTCAGCTGCCAGGCGACGCCGCCGAGCTCGCCGTCGAGGGCGACCTCCTGGCCCTGCAGCGGGCCGAGGTCCTCGTCGGTGGCCAGGATGTGCAGGTTGCGCGTACCGACCGCGGCGACGGTGAGACGTCGGCCCTGACGACCGGTCATCAGCGGCATCGCCCCACGGACCGCGGGCGGGAAGGTCGCGGCCTGGTCGACGTACGCGCGGTGGATCTCCTGCACGTAGCCGGCGACGGCCTGGCGCATGTCCTCGGGGCGGGGGAGAGGGGTGGCCTGTTGTTCTGTCATACGGAACAGCCTTCCTTTACACGGAACGCTAGCCCCGCCTAGTTTCGAGAGTCAAGAGCCGAGGAGGCATTGCAGTGGGAGTACTTCGCCTGGCCCACGTGGACGTCCGTACGCCCGATCTGGAGCTGTCCACGGCGTACTACACCGAGGTCCTGGGGCTCAGCGTCACCGAGCGCACCGAGGACGCGGTCTACCTGAAGTGCTGGGACGAGGAGGACCACCACTCGCTCCGGCTGCGCTCGGACTCCCGGATCGGGATGGACCTGTTCTCGTTCCGGGTGGAGAAGGAGGACGACCTCGGCGACCTCGAGAACCGGCTGGCCCGCTCCGGCTGCCACGTGCAGCGCGTCTCCAAGGGCGAGGCGGTGGGCCAGGGTGAGTCGATCCGCTTCGAGATCCCGTCGGGCCAGACGATGGAGCTGGTCTGGGACCTCGAGAAGCGCGGCAACATCCTCGGCAAGCTCAACCCGTCGCCCGTACCTCCGCCGAGCCTGCCCGGCATCGCGCCGCCGCGGCTCGACCACCTGCTGATCAACGCCGAGGAGGTCGGTGAGTCCTACGCGTTCTTCAAGGAGGTGCTGGGCTTCCGGATGACCGAGCAGGTGCTCGACGCCAACGGCCACCAGCTCGGCGTCTGGCTGGAGCGCTCGCACTCACCGCACGACGTCGCCATCGTCAACGGTCCCAACGGCGCCCTGCACCACTTCGCCTTCTGGCTCGACGACTGGGACCACGTCCGCAAGGCGGCCGACATCCTGGCCTACAACGGCGTGCAGATCGACCAGGGCCCGACCCGCCATGGCGTCACCCGCGGCAACACCATCTACTTCTTCGACCCGCTCGGCACCCGCAACGAGGTGTTCACCGGCGGCTACAGCCCGGACCCCGACTTCCCGGAGATCACCTGGACCGAGGACCAGTTCGGCCGCGGTCTCTTCTACTACGAGAACGTCGTCGCGCAGCGGTTCCTGCGCTTCCACACCTGAGGAGCTCGCCATGAGCGACCGCATCCTGCGCCTCCAGCACGTGCAGATCCGGGTCCCCGACCTCGAGCTGTGCACGGCCTACTACACCGAGGTGCTCGGCCTGATCGAGACCGCGCACGAGGAGAACCGGGTCTTCCTCAAGTGCTGGGACGAGCACGAGCACCACTCGGTCGTGCTGCGCCAGGCCCCGACGTACGGGCTGGACCACATGAGCTTCAAGGTCGCCGAGCTCGAGGACCTCGACCACTACACCGAGCGGGTGGAGGCCGTCGGCATCCCGGTGAAGCGGTACGGCGCCGGCGAGCTCGGCCCGGGCTGGGGCGACGCCATCCGGTTCGAGGCGCCCTCGGGGCACACCATCGAGCTCGGCTTCGGCATGGAGAAGGTCGGCAACATGCTGCCGCTGTTCAACCCGCCTCCCCGGCCGGGCAACCTGGTGGGCATCGCGCCGCCGCGACTCGACCACATCTTCATCATGGCCGAGGACGTCGGGGCCGCCACCGCGTTCTACCGCGAGGTGCTGGACTTCCGGCTGACCGAGCAGATCGTCGGCAACGACGGTCACCAGATCGCCACGTGGCTGGAGCGCTCGCACACCCCCCACGACCTGGCGATCGTCACCGGGCCGAACGGCGCCCTGCACCACTTCGCGTTCTGGCTCGACGACTGGAACGCGGTCCGCGAGGCCGCCGACACCCTCGCCTTCAACGGCGTGAACATCGACGTCGCACCCACCCGGCACGGGGTGACCCGCGGCTACACCGTCTACTTCTTCGACCCCGTCGGCAACCGCAACGAGATGTTCACCGGCGGCTACTGGGTCGACCCCGACTTCGAGCCGATCACATGGACCGAGGAGGAGATGGGGCGGGCGATGTTCTACTACGCCCGCGAGGTCAACGAGCGCTTCTTCACGGTTCACTCATGAGCGACAAGAAGGCCTTCCGGCGCACCGACCGCACGGACGCGCCGCTGTACCTCGCCCGCTACACGGACCGACGCCGTACCTCGCCCGAGGTCCCGGTCCACCGCGAGGACGACGACAGCACTCCGCTCTACCTCCGCCGGTTCCGCGACCGGCAGACCGGCGCCCCGACGCCGAGCCGATCGGTGCCGCTCGAGTACGAAGGCGAGCGGTTCTCGCCCGAGTACGCCGCCGTCACGCGCAGCCACGAGATCATCCCCGAGGAGCGGCGCGAGGCGGACACCTACGTCACCGAGATCCGGATCATCCGGCACGGCATCACGCAGGGCTACTCCACCGATGCCGGCCTGACGCCGATGGGCGCCTGGCAGGCGCACCAGCGCGGCCAGGCACTGTCCCGGACGCTGCGCGAGTGGCCGAACATGCGGATCGTCTGCGCCGACACCAACCGCGCCCGGCAGACCGCCGAGCAGATCCACCGGGGCCTGCTCGACGGCCTCGACCAGTACGGCCGCGACAGCACGGTCAGCCCGCCCGAGGCGATCGACGAGCTGAAGAACTTCCAGGTCTGGACGCCCGACGGGATCCGCGACATCACCGCGTCGTTCCGCAAGTACCAAGCGGAGATGGAGAAGCTCGAGCGGATGGCCGTCGGCGACCGGCCCCGGTGGCTGGTCGAGATCGACCGGTTCTACCGGACCCAGCTCGGCGGCGCCGACCCGATCCAGCAGTGGCTGACGATCCCGCTGATGTACTTCGAGTCGCCGCAGTCGTGCGTGCGCCGGTTCTGGAAGGGCTTCCTGCGGCTCGTCGACGAGTCGCCCGGCCAGCGGATCATCGCCGCCACCCACTCCGGCCCGATCCGCGCGTTCGCCACCTGGGCGCACGGCTACGACCCGGGCGAGCCGGTCAACACCGAGGAGGTCGTGGTGCGCATCAAGAAGGGCGGTCGGACGGCGACCGTCAGCTACCGCAACCGCGTCACCGAGGTGAACGTGCCGCCCCTCGACGAGATGCCGGACTGGAACGCATGAGCACCAAGGCCCTGGCCGCCATCATCGGCCCCGGCAACATCGGCACCGACCTGCTCGCCAAGCTGCGCCGCAGCGACCACATCGAGGTCGGCTACATGGTCGGCGTGGTCGAGTCCGACGGACTGTCCCGCGCACGCGACCTCGGGATCGAGGCCTCGTCGGGCGGGCTCGACTGGTTGATGTCGCGTGCGACCTTGCCGCAGATCGTCTTCGACGCCACGTCGGCCAAGGCCCACCGCGCCGCGGCGCCGATCCTCGAGGAGGCCGGCATCGTCGCCATCGACCTCACCCCGGCGGCCGTCGGCCCGCTCGTCTGCCCGCCCGTCAACTTCACCGAGCACGTCGCCGCCGTGAACATCAACATGATCAGCTGCGGCGCCCAGGCGACCGTGCCCATCGTGCACGCCGTCTCGTCCGTCGTCCCGGTCCCGTACGCCGAGGTCGTGGCGTCGGTCGCCTCCAAGTCGGCCGGTCCGGGCACGCGCGCCAACATCGACGAGTTCACCCACACCACCTCGCGGGCGGTGCGCGAGCTGGGCGGGACCGCCCGGGGCAAGGCGATCATCGTGCTCAACCCGGTCGAGCCGCCGATGATCATGCGCGACACGATCTACTGCGCGATCCCGGCGGACGCCGACCACGACGCGATCACCGCGTCCGTGCGACGTCGGGTGGCCGAGGTGCAGGAGTACGTCCCCGGCTACACCCTGCGCAACGACCCGCAGTACGACCCACCGCGCGAGTCCTGGGACGACCACGGCCGGGTCACGGTCTTCATCGAGGTGCGGGGTGCCGGCGACTACCTGCCGGAGTACGCCGGAAACCTCGACATCATGACCTCGGCCGCGGCTCGCGTCGGCGACCTGGTCGCGTCACGCCTCGCCCCGCTGGTCGAGGAGGTTGCGCAGCAACCGTCTCCAAACCGCGTGAGCGAAGAGGCGGCATCATGACCGGCACGCACCGCCCCGTCCGCCTCACCGACACCACGCTGCGCGACGGCAGCCACGCGATGCAGCACCAGTTCACCGAGGCGCAGGTCCGCGCCACCGTGCACGCGCTCGACGGTGCCGGCGTCGAGGTGATCGAGGTCAGCCACGGCGACGGCATCGGGGGGTCGTCGTTCAACTACGGCTTCTCGAAGGTCGAGGACATCACCCTCGTCCGCGCCGCGGCCGAGGAGGCTGCGCAGGCGAAGATCGCCATCCTGCTGGTGCCCGGCATCGGCACCATGGACGACCTCCGCAACGCCCGCGAGGCCGGCGCCTCTGTGGCCCGGATCGCGACGCACTGCACCGAGGCGGACGTCTCGATCCAGCACTTCGGTCTGGCCCGATCGCTCGGCATGGAGACGGTGGGCTTCCTGATGATGAGCCACCGCACGACCCCTGAGGACCTGGCCCGTCAGGGCCGGATCATGGTCGACGCGGGCTGCGAGTGCGTGTACGCCGTCGACTCGGCCGGGGCCCTCGTGCTCGCCGAGGCGGAGGCGCGGATCAAGGCGCTGGTCGCGGAGGTCGGCGGCGAGGCCCAGGTCGGCTTCCACGGCCACCAGAACCTCTCGCTCGGCGTCGCCAACTCGGTGCTGGCATTCCAGTCGGGTGCGCGGCAGATCGACGGCTCGCTCTGCGCCCTCGGCGCGGGCGCCGGCAACTCGCCCACCGAGGTGCTGGCGGCGACCTTCGACCACCTCGGCGTCGAGACCGGCGTCGACGTGGGTGGGGTGCTGGAAGCGGCCGAGGAGGTCGTCCGCCCGTACCTCCCGCGGTGGCCCAAGGCCGACCGCACCGCGATCGTGCAGGGCTGGGCCGGCGTCTACTCGTCGTTCCTGCTGCACGCCGAGCACGCTGCCGAGCGGTACGGCGTGCCCGCCCACGAGATCCTGCAGCGCGCCGGCGAGGCCGGCTACGTCGGCGGCCAGGAGGACATGCTCATCGACATCGCGCTCCAGCTCTCGCAGGAGCGGGACCTCAGCGCCGTCGGCGCCAGGTAGGGGAGGACCACAGCCATGACCGACACGTTCTTCGGACACGTCATCGACGGCGAAGAGGTGCCGTCGGTCGACGGCGCGACGTTCGACGTCTGGAACCCCTGGACGCAGGAGGTCTTCGCGCAGGCCGCGGAGGGTGGTCCCGAGGACGCGGCCCGAGCGGTGGCCAGCTCGCGGAAGGCCTTCGACGAGGGCCCGTGGCCGCGGCTCGGCCGGGTCGAGCGGGCCGCGGCGGTCCACCGGCTTGCGGACCTGATGGAGGCCCGCTCCGACGAGCTCGCGACCCTCGACACGACCAACATGGGCAAGCCGTTCGCCCAGGCCAAGCACGACGTGGGCCGCTCGGTGCAGAACTTCCGCTTCTTCGCCGACCACCAGCGCGACCACACCGGCGAGACCTACCCGATGGACTCGGGGCACCACACGTACAGCGAGTACGGACCCGTCGGGGTCGTCGCCGCCATCAGCCCCTGGAACTTCCCGCTGATGATGGCGAGCTGGAAGGTCGCGCCCGCGATCGCGTGGGGAAACACGTGCGTGGTCAAGCCGTCCGAGGACACGCCGGCGTCGGTGACCGTGCTCGGCCGGCTGGCGGTCGAGGCGGGGTTTCCGCCCGGCGTCATCAACGTGCTCAACGGCCACGGCACCCCGGCCGGCTCGTCGCTCACGGCCGACGACCGCGTCGACCGAGTGACCTTCACCGGCTCGTCGGCCACCGGCAAGGTCGTGATGGCGTCGGCCGCCGGCCACCTCGCGCCGGTCTCCCTCGAGCTCGGTGGGAAGGGCGCCAACGTCGTCTTCGAGGACGCCGACCTCGACAACGCCGTGCGCTGGACCGTCGAGGCGATCTTCCGCAACTCAGGCCAGGTCTGCCTGGCCGGCTCGCGGCTCTTCGTCGCGTCCGCGATCTACGACGAGTTCATGGAGCGCTTCGTCGCGGCGGCCGAGGCGCTGACCGTCGGCGACCCCTTCGACCCCGCTACGAAGTTCGCCAGCCTCGCCAGCAAGCGTCACTTCGACAAGGTCACGTCGTACGTCGACGGTGTCGGCGCCGACGGCGGCACCGTCGTGACGGGCGGGGCCGCGGACGACGGCACGTGGTTGGTGCGGCCGACGATCATCACCGACCTGCCCCGCACCGCGCCGGCGTACTGCGAGGAGATCTTCGGCCCGGTCTGCGTCGTCAACCGGTTCGACAGCGAGGACGAGGCGGTCGGGCTTGCCAACGACACCAGGTACGGGCTGAACGCGATGCTGTTCACCGAGAACCTCTCCCGCGCGCACCGCGTCGCCTCCCGGCTCCGCGCCGGCACGGTCTGGGTCAACTGCTTCTTCATCCGCGACCTGCGCACGCCGTTCGGCGGGGTCGGCGACTCGGGCGTCGGCCGCGAGGGCGGCAACTTCAGCAAGGAGTTCTTCACCGAGCCCAAGGCCGTGGTGATGCAGATCAACCGCTGAGCCGGCCCTGAGGGAGACTGACCGCGTGAATGACGACGCAGCCCCCCATGCCGGCCTGAGCGCGATGCTCGGGACCACCGACCCCGACATCATCGGCAACTTCGTGGCCTTCCTCGGGCTCGAGTTCACCGAGCTCGCGCCCGACCGGGTCGTGGCGACCTGGACGGTCGAGCCCAGGCTGCACCAGCCGTACGGGATCTTGCACGGTGGCGTGCACTGCAGTGTCGTCGAGACCCTGGCCAGCGTCGGTGCGGCCCTGTGGGTGTCCGGCCGCGACGAGACCGCCAAGGTCGTCGGCGTGAACAACAACACCGACTTCTTCCGCGCCGTCCGCCAGGGCGCGATGACCTCGACCGCGACACCGCTGCACCGCGGCCGGTCGCAGCAGCTCTGGCTGGTGGAGACGTGCGCCGACGCCGACGGCTCCCTGTCGGCGCGGGGCCAGGTGCGGCTGCAGAACCTGTACCCCGGAGGTTGAGCAACGTACGACACAGTGTTGGCATTTCCGCCGCTGGAGTGTAGAACGTTGGGATGACCACGGATGGACGGACCGGCCCGGCGCCGGTGCCGACGGGACCGCTGAGCAAGATCGACTACTCCGAGCGGATCCCCAACAACGTGAACCTGGCCGACGACCGACGGCTGCAGCGTGCGCTCGAGGGCTGGCAGCCGAAGTTCCTCGACTGGTGGAAGACGCTGGGTCCCGCGCTGCCGACCAAGGACGTCTACCTGCGCACGGCGATCGCCGTCGGCCGGGACGGCTGGGCGCACTTCGACCACGTGCCGATGGAGGACTACCGGTGGGGGATCTTCCTTGCCGAGCGTGACCCCGACCGGGTGGTGAGCTTCGGCAAGCACCGGGGCGAGCCGGCCTGGCAGGAGGTGCCCGGCGAGCACCGGGCCGACCTGATGCGGCTGATCGTGATCCAGGGCGACACGGAGCCGGCCAGCGTCGAGCAGCAGCGCGTGCTGGGCAACACCGCACCGAGCATCTACGACCTGCGCAACCTCTTCCAGGTCAACGTCGAGGAGGGTCGCCACCTCTGGGCGATGGTCTACCTCCTCCATGCGTACTTCGGTCGTGAGGGTCGTGAAGAGGCCGAGCAGCTCCTCAAGCGCAACTCCGGCGACCTCGACTCGCCGCGCATCCTCGGTGCCTTCAACGAGGCAACGACCGACTGGCTGCAGTTCTTCATGTTCACCTACTTCACCGATCGCGACGGGAAGTACCAGCTCGGCACCCTCAAGGAGTCGGCCTTCGACCCGCTGGCGCGCACGTGCGAGTTCATGCTGAAGGAGGAGGCCCACCACATGTTCGTCGGCACGACCGGTGTGCAACGGATCGTGGAGCGCACCGCCGAGGTGATGAAGGAGAAGGGTGGCGCCGCGACGTTCGAGGACGGGGTGATCCCGTTGGACGTGATCCAGAAGTACCTGAACTTCCAGTTCTCGGTGTCCATGGACCTCTTCGGCGGCGAGCAGTCCACCAACGCCGGCAACTACTACTCCTCCGGCCTCAAGGGCCGGTGGCAGGAGACCCGGCGCAAGGACGACCACGTGCTGCTGGAGGACACGCGCACGATGCGGTACGTCGAGGACGGTGAGATCCGTGAGAAGGAGGTGCCGATGTTGAGCGCGCTCAACCTCGACCTCCGCGACGAGTACGTCGCCGACTGCGCCAACGGCGTACGTCGCTGGAACCAGGCCCTCGAGGAGGCCGGCCTCGACGAGCGGCTGATCCTGCCGCACGAGGGCTTCAACCGTCGGGTGGGCACCTACTCCCAGCACCACGTCAGCCCCGAGGGTCAGGTGCTCACCGACGAGGAGTGGGCGAGCGTCCGGGACGGCTACCTGCCGTCGGACCAGGACCGCGCCGACGTGGCCACCCTGATGGTGCCCGAGTACGAGTACGGCAAGTTCGCGGGCTGGATCGCGCCGCCGTTGACGGGGATCAACGACCAGCCGGTCGAGTTCGACTACGTGCACCTCGCCGAGGAAGGCCTGGTGTGACGCTCACCTGGGCCCGCGACGAGCGACCCGTCTGGGACGCCGACAAGGCGCGGGTCATCGGCGGCGCACCCGAGGGTGCCTTCGTCATCCCGTTCCACGAGGGTGATGCGCTGCCGGGCGAGTGGTTCGTGGCGAGGGACGGGGACGACGTCGTGGGCTACGGCCGCCTCGACATCGGCTGGGGCGGCGACGCCGAGATCCTGCTCGCCGTCGACCCCGAGCGGCAGGAGGCAGGCATCGGCAGCTTCGTGCTCGCCCGCCTCGAGGACGAGGCCGCCGCGCGCGGCATCAACTACGTCTACAACACCATCCGGCAGCACGAGGGTCGCGAGCTCGTGCACGACTGGCTGGTCGTCCGCGGCTTCCGCGGTGACCTCGACGGCGACCTGCGCAAGCGGGTCGGCAGCAGCCCCGCCACGCCCGCCCGGACCCCACGGTCGGACGCGGCGACGTACGACGCCGGGGCCGACGAGGGCGGACAGGCGCCGGGTCGCGAGGAGCAGGGCGGCTACGTCGACGTGGACGAGCACCGCTACTGAGTGCGTTGGTCGAGGAGGTTGCGCCAGCAACCGCCACGAGACCCCCGCAGGTTACGTGACGGGACTTCGTCCCTGCTCCACCCTCAGGGCAGCGGACCGGCGGCCTCGGCGAACGACCGCCAGGCCGCCTGGGCGGGGCGGTGCCACCGGGCGTGCTGCTCGTGGAACGTGCTGGCCGCGCGCGGCCCGGGCCAGTCGTGGTCGAGCAGCTCGGCCGGCAGGTCCGGGTCGAGGAACGGGAAGCGGCGCCACTCCTCGATCAGCTGCACCTGGGCGAGGAACGCCTCGAGGTCGGTGGGCGCGATCCGGATCTCGAAGTCGGACAGGAAGGCGACGTAGCGGTCCTCGACCTCCTCGAGGTCCCACGCCTCGGCCAGCAGGCGGCCCTCCTCGCCGAGCCCGCTCGCCGACCCTGTCCACGCGAAGGCGAGGTCGGCCAGGCCGAGGTCGCGGACCACGGCCTGCACCTCGTCGGCCTTGGTCGCGTCGGTGGCGATCCAGAGACCGGACGTCGGGCTGCCCAGGCCGAGCCAGGAGAGCCGGGTGCGCAACCGGTGCCGCAGCTGGCGCTGGGTCTCCGGGATCGGCACGCTGACCACCAGCCAACGGCCGTCCCACGGGCGCCGCTCGCGCATGAAGCCGTAGATGCGCCGCGTGCCTTCCTCCAGCAGGGCATGGCCCTGGGGGGTGAGGCTCCACAGCACCCGGCGGCCGTGGCGCTCCGAGGTCAGCATCCCCTCGGCCGCCGTCCGGGTCAGGGCCTGGCGCGCGGCCTTCTCCTCGACGCCCAGGACCTGCAGCGCGTCGACGAGGGTGGCCGTCCACACCGGCGAGCCGTTCGGGTGCACGAACTCCCCCAGCACGGTGAGCAGCAAGGATCGGGCGCTGCCGAGCTGGGTCACCCGCAACATGCTACAACCTGTTGACGTTCCATCACGCAGGCGTAGAGTGTCGGCCATGTCCGATGCCGTCCCCGTGGTCGACTTCGACACGACGCCCGAGCACTACCGTCACTGGACGCTGGCCGCCGAGGGAGACGTCGCGACGCTCACCCTGGCGGTCGACGAGGACGGCGGGCTCGTCCCGGGCTACGAGCTCAAGGCCAACTCCTACGACCTCGGCGTCGACATCGAGCTGTACGACGCGATCCAGCGGGTGCGGTTCGAGCACCCTGAGGTGAAGACGGTCGTGCTCACCGGCGGCCTGGAGAAGATGTTCTGCGCCGGCGCCAACATCCGGATGCTGGCCCAGTCGTCGCACGCCTGGAAGGTCAACTTCTGCAAGTTCACCAACGAGACCCGCAACGGTCTCGAGGACGCGAGCGAGAACTCGGGCATCCGGTCGGTGGCTGCGGTCAACGGCACGGCCGCCGGCGGGGGCTACGAGATCGCGCTGGCGTGCGACGAGATCGTGCTGATCGACGACGGCTCGTCGACGGTCTCCCTGCCCGAGGTGCCGCTCCTCGGCGTGCTGCCCGGGACCGGCGGCCTCACCCGCGTCGTCGACAAGCGGCACGTCCGCAAGGACCGCGCCGACCTGTTCGCCACCAAGGCCGAGGGGTTCCGCGGCCAGACCGCAGTCGACTGGGGCCTGGTCGACTCCACCGTCCCGCGCAACCGCTTCGCCGAGCACGTGGCCGGGCGAGCGCGGGTGCTCGCCGAGGGGTCGAGCCGACCGGGCGGGCCGGGGGTTGCGCTCACCCCGCTGGTCCGCAGCGAGGCGGACGACGCGATCTCCTACTCCCACGTGACCGCCACCATCGACCGGGCGGCCCGCCGGGTCGACATCGAGGTGCGCGGCCCCGAGAGCGACCCGCCGGCCGACGCCGACGGCGTACGGGCGCTGGGCGTCGACTGGTGGCCGATGACCGTGACCCGAGAGCTCGACGACCTGGTGCTGCGGCTGCGCACCAACGAGACCGGGATCGGCACCTGGGTGATCCGTACCTCCGGCGACACCGACCGCGTGCTGGCCCACGACGCCCAGCTCGCCGACCTGGACGACTGGTACGTCGCCGAGGTGCGGCACTACTGGAAGCGCACGCTCAAGCGTCTCGACGTCACCAGTCGCAGCCTGATCGCCGTCATCGAGCCGGGCTCGTGCTTCGCCGGGATGCTGGCCGAGCTCGCCCTGGCGTGCGACCGGCAGTACATGCTCGACGGCGTCTACGAGGACGTCGACCCGGACGCCGAGCCCGCCACCATCGTGCTGACCGCGGCGAACGACGGCGCCTTCCCGATGGGCAACGGGCTGAGCCGCCTGGAGTCGCGGTTCTGGGGACGTGACGACGAGCTGGCGGCCGTCCGCAAGGCGGTCGGCGACCGCCTCGACGCCCGCAGGGCCGACGAGCTCGGCCTGGTCACCTGGGCGCTCGACGACCTCGACCTCGGGGACGAGCTGCGGATCGCGCTCGAGGAGCGGGCGTCGCTCTCGCCCGACGCGCTCACCGGCATGGAGGCCAACCACCGCTTCGTCGGTCCCGAGACCGTCGAGTCGAAGATCTTCGGCAGGCTGACGGCCTGGCAGAACTGGATCTTCTACCGCCCCAACGCCTCCGGCCCTGACGGGGCGTTGCGGCGGTACGGCTCGGGCCAGCGCGGCTCCTACGACTACCAGCGGGTGTGAGATGACCGACCGCTTCAACGCACAGACGTACCTCGTCACCCGCAACGTCGAGGACGGGGTCGGCGACAAGGTCGCGGTCCGCGCCGCCGAGACCACGACGTACGCCGAGCTCGACGAGCTGTGCGGTGTCGTCGCCGCTTCTCTGCGGGAGGCGGGGGTCCGGTCGGACGACCGGGTGCTGCTGATGATGTCCGACGGGTTGCCCATGGTGGCCGCCATCCTGGGCTGCTTCCGTGCGGGCGCGGTCGCCGTGCCCGTCTCCACGATGCAGACCGCCACCGAGCTCGGCACCGTGCTCGCGGACTCGGGGGCGCGGCTGGTGGTGTGCACGCAGGAGTTCACCGAGGCCGTCGAGGGCGCCCTCACGCTGGCGCCCGAGGTCGAGCGGCTGGTCGTGGCGGGCGACGCGACGCTCGCCGTCCCCGACGCCGTCGGCCAGACGTCGTGGCAGGAGTTCCTCGCCGCGGGCCGCGCCGCACCTGACGGACGCCGCGCGGTCGCCGACACCGAGGCCGACGCGTGGGCGCTGTGGCTCTACACCAGCGGTACCACCGGCCTCCCCAAGGCGGCCATGCACCGGCACGCCAACATCCGGCACGTCTGCGAGACCTACGGCCAGCAGGTGCTGGGGATCCGCCGCGACGACGTGACGTTCTCGGTGGCGAAGCTGTTCTTCGCCTACGGCATCGGCAACTCGTTGTTCTTCCCCTTCTCGGTCGGGGCCACGACCGTGCTCGAGGCACGGCGGCCGACGCCCGCGATCGTGCAGGAACGCGTCGGCGCCGAGCGGCCGACGCTCTTCTTCGCCGTGCCGACCTTCTACGCCGCGCTGCTCTCGGGCGACCTGCCGGAGGAGACGTTCGCGTCGGTCCGGTTGGCCGCCTCGGCGGGCGAGGCGCTGCCCGGACCACTGCTCACCCGCTTCAAGCAACGGTTCGGCGTCGACATCATCGACGGCATCGGCTCGACCGAGGCGCTCCACATCTTCCTGTCCAACAGTCCGGGTGACATCCGGCCCGGCACCACGGGCAAGGCCGTGCCCGGGTACGACGTCGTGGTCGCCGGCGAGGACGGCCAGCCCCTGCCGGCCGGCCAGCCCGGCGCGCTGCGGGTGCGCGGTGACTCGATCGCGCTCGGCTACTGGAAGCGGACCGCCGCCTCGCGACAGGTCTTCCAGGGCGAGTGGCTGGTCACGGGCGACACCTACGTCTGCGACGCGGACGGCTACTTCACGTGCCTGGGCCGCAACAGCGACATGCTCAAGTCCGGCGGCATCTGGGTGTCGCCGGCCGAGGTCGAGAGCCGGCTCATCGAGCACCCGGCCGTGCGGGAGGCCGCCGTCGTCGGCGTGGCCGACGAGCACGGCATCGACAAGCCGGTGGCCGTGGTCATCGCCGAGGGCGTCAGCGCCGAGGACCTGGTCGCCTGGTGCCGCGAGGGCCTGGCGCACTTCAAGGCGCCCCACCACGTCGTGTTCGTCGACGACCTGCCCAAGACCGCGACCGGGAAGCTCCAGCGCTTCAAGGTCCGCCACCTGCTGGCCAGCAGGTCGGACGGCTGAGGGGGCAACCACGTGCCGTACGTCATCGCCAGCGCCTGCATCGACGTCAACGACAAGGCGTGCGTCGACGAGTGCCCGGTCGACTGCATCTACGAAGGGGTCCGCAAGAGCTACATCAACCCCAAGGAGTGCATCGACTGCGGCGCCTGCGAGCCGGTCTGCCCTGTCGAGGCGATCACCCAGGACCGCCGCGTCGCCGACGGTGACGAGCCGTTCGTCCAGGACAACGCCACGTTCTTCGACGTCGTCCTGCCAGGTCGCGACGCGCCGCTGGGCATGCCCGGCGGGGCGCGCAAGGTGGGTGACCTCGGGACCGACACCGAGCTGGTCGCCGCCTGGGCGGCAGACTGATGCTCGACGGACACCTGCTGGTCGACGCCCACGTGCACGTCCCCGTGCTCGGGTCGCTCAAGCCCGCCTGGGTGCAGTGGGCGAGGGACTTCGGCCCGGACGGGATCCTCGACCGCGTCTGGGACGCCGACGGTCGGATCGAGCCGGCGGCGCTGGACGAGCTCTTCGCCGAGCAGGGCGTCGACGCGGCGCTGCTCTTCTGCGAGTACAGCCCCAAGGTCACCGGCATCCAGCGGTTCGAGGACCTGCTGCCGATCGTCGCGCACAACCCGTCACGGTTCCGCCCGGTCGCCAACGTCAACCCGCACCTGCACTTCCCGATCGCCGACGAGCTCGGCCGCCAGCTCGACCAGGGCGCAGCGGCGCTCAAGCTGCACCCGGTCCACGGCGGCTTCCGTTGCGACGACGCGGCGCTGTGGCCGGCGTACGCCGTCCTGGCGGAGCGCGGCGTGCCGCTGATCGTGCACTGCGGGACGTCGTCGTTCCCCGGCTCGATGAACGAGCTCGCCCACCCCGAGCACCTGCTGCCCGTCGTCCGCGACTTCCCGACCCTCGACGTGGTGCTCGCGCACGCCGGGCGCGGCTGGTGGTACGACGCGGCCGCGTTCATGGCGCAGCTCTACCCGAGCGTGTGGCTCGAGCTGTCGGGACTGCCGCCCAAGAGGCTGCCGGAGTACTTCGCGAAGTACGACCTCAACCGGCTCGCGAGCAAGTGGATCTTCGCCACCGACTGGCCGGGCGCCGACACGGCCGCGAACGCCAGGGCCGTCGCCGGTCTCGGGCTCGACGACGACGTGGTGGCCGGTGTGCTGGGCCGCAACGCGCTGCGCGTGTACGCGGGTCTCGACCACCTCGCCTGAAACTCTGGAGGCCGTCGGACCTCGCGGGTAGCGTCCCGGGGATGGTTCCCAAGAACCTCGCGATCCTGGTGCACGACGACGTGGAGGTGCTCGACTTCTGCGGTCCCTTCGAGGCGTTCGGCGTCACCGGCGACGACGGCCAGGCCCACTTCAAGGTGTTCACGGTCGCCGACGAGGCGGTGGCCGAGTACATGATGTACCGCTGGGCGCCCGAGGACGAGGCGCGCGCCGAGGCTCTGATCGCCTCCTGACCTGGCGCACAGCGGGCGCACAAGTTCCGGTTCCACCGTGGGGTCATGACGATCCCGATCCGCGTGAAGCGCCCCCTCGCCGCCGTGGCTGCAGCCGCCCTCGTCCTGCCGCTGACGGCCTCGGCGGTCGCCCCCGCCGCCGCCGCGACCGTGCTGGTCGACCATGGCTGGCCGCCGTCCCCGGGCTCCGGGTACCAGCCGTACGGCTACGTCTCCCCGTACGCGACCACCTCGTCCCTCGACACCACCGAGGCCACCGCCGAGCAGTCGGCGGGCCTGGTCACGATCACCAGCGAGGTCGAGTTCGGCGCCGGCGAGGCCGCCGGCAGCGGCATCGTCATCGGCAGCGACGGCCTCGTCGTGACCAACCACCACGTCGTCGAGGGTGCGACGTCGATCAAGGTCACGGTGGTGACGACCGGCCGGACGTACGACGCCGAGGTGCTCGGCATCAACGCGAAGCGCGACGTCGCCGTCCTGCGGCTCGAGGACGCGTCCGGTCTCACGACGGCCTCCACGGACGCCGGCGAGGTCGGCGTCGGCGAGGACGTGACCGCGGTCGGGGACGCGGGCGGTGACGGGGGCGCAATGACCGCTGCGGCCGGCACGGTCACCGACACCGACCGCCCGATCACCGTCTCCGACGAGCAGACCGGCGTCGCGCACCGGCTCACCCAGCTGATCGAGGTGGACGCCGACGTCATCCCGGGCGACTCCGGCGGTGCGCTGCTCGATTCCGACGGCGAGGTCGTCGGGATGAACGTCGCGGCGTCGTCCGGACCCGCGGACATCACGGGGTACGTCATCCCGATCAAGCGGGTCCTCCGGATCGCCGCGCGCGTGGTCGCCGGCGAGGAGACGGCCTCGATCACGCTGGGGTACGACGCGTTCCTCGGCGTCTCCCTCGCCGGTACGGGCACCTCGCTGGCGGGCGTCGTCGACGGGGGAGCCGCCTCGGACGCCGGGCTCGGTGCCGGCGACACGATCACCTCGCTCGGCGGTACGTCCGTGACGACGTACCTCCAGCTCCAGAAGGCCGTCGCCGCCCATGACCCCGGCGACTCGGTCCGCGTCACCTGGACCGACGCCGCCGGCTCCGCCCACTCCGCCACCGTCACCCTCGGCCGCGCCCCGGTCGCCTAGCGGGGCGAGTTCTGCTGAGTAACCACCCTCTTGACCCACTTCTACCCCGCTCGAGCGGGGTAGAAGTGGGCTCAAGGGGTGGTTACTCAGCGGAGATGGGTGGGTGGAGGACGACGCGGGCGGTCGTGCCGACCCGGCCGTCGACCATCCCGTCGACGTCGATGACGGCCAGCGACCGGCCGGCGTGGCGGGTGGTCGTGCGGCAGATGAGCTCGGCGCCGATGGGGATGCCGCGGGTGTAGGCGATGTGCACCGACGCGGTGACGAGATCGGGTCGCAGGGCGCCGGCGACCAGGTCGGCCAGGAACATCGACACGCCGCCGTGGAGGTTGCCGCTCTCGTTGGCGTGCACGTCGGTGGTGGTCACCGGCTCGTCGGCGCGGGCGGCCAGCAGGCGCTCGAGGTCGCCGGGCGCCGGCGGGCCGCCCCAGGCGCCCTCCTCGACGAGACCCTCCGGAGCGACGAGGTACCGCCCACGCTGGCTCGTCGACGCGAGCAGCAGGCCGTCCTCGTCGGTGACCGTGCCGGTGGCGTACGCGCCGAGGGCGTCGGCGTGCACGAGTCGCGCGTTCGCGAGCAGGCGGCCTGAGGTCGGCAGCGGCCGGAGCACGTCGAGGGTGATCTCCGCGCTGACCGACCAGTGGCCGCGCGGCAGGTCGGCGACGATCGCGTACCCCAGCAGGTCGTCGACCAGGACCGCGACCGCGCCGGCCGGCGTACGTCCCTCGACCTCGAGCCACGGACCGACCGGCATCGAACCCCGGAACTCGCCGTCGTCGGAGACCGTCAGCTCGCTCATCCGCACCAGCGCCTCGGGTCCCGTCTCCACGACGGGGAGCACGACGGTCACCAGCGCAGGCTAGCGGCGCGTGGTCTCGAGGCGTCGCCGGCGCACCTCGCACCTCGACCATCGGAACGTCACGCCGTGTGGTGCACCTCCTGCAGTGCGTAGACCGGGGTGTCGATCCCCTCGTACCTGGCCTTCAGCTGGAGGGCGAGGTACAGCGAGTAGTGGCGGGACTGGTGGAGGTTGCCGCCGTGCATCCAGAGGTTGTCGACCTGGGTGGGCTTCCACATGTTGCGCTGCTCGCCCTCCCACGGCCCGGGGTCCTTGGTGGTGTCCGAGCCGAGGCCCCACACCTTGCCGAGCCGGTCGGCGGTCTCCTGGTCGATGAGGTCCGCGACCCAGCCGTTCATCGAGCTGTACCCCGTCGCGAGGACCACGACGTCGGCCGGCAAGGTCGTCCCGTCCTCGAGCACCACGGAGTCCTCGGTCAGGTGCGAGACCTGGCCGCGCACGAGCTTCACGTCGCCGTTCGCCACCAGGTCCGCCGCGCCGACGTCGATGTAGTAGCCGGAGCCGCGCCGCAGGTACTTCATGAACAGCCCGGACCCGTCGTCGCCCCAGTCCAGCCAGAACCCTGCCTTCTCGAGCCGGTCGTAGAAGTCCTTGTCCTTCTCGGCCATCGCCTCGTACGCAGGGATCTGGAACTCGTGCATGATCCGGTACGGCAGCGACGCGAACGTGAGGTCGGCCTTCTGCGTGGTCATCCCGGCGGCGACGGCCTCCTCGGAGTACAGGCCGCCCAGCGCGATCCGCATGAGCGAGTCGGACCGCACGATGTGCGTG
>JAICRP010000061.1 GCA_025966445.1 Nocardioides sp. | reverse complement strand
GGTGCTCGACATCGGCGCCGTGCACCTGTGGACCCTCGCCGGCTCCGCGGCCGCACCCGCGATCCGCGCCGCCCACCTGACCCAGCTCCGGGCTCACGCCGGCTCGGCACGGCGCGCCCGGAGCGCGGGACGACTACCGTTCCGTATCGGCGACTTCAACGAGCACATCACCGGACGCGGTGGGTCGCCCGCCGAGCGCGAGCTGGCGACCGCGGACCTGCGGCCCGCCCGGCCCGCGGGCGACCACAAGGGCCGCCTCGACGAGATCTTCGTCCCCCGCGAGCTCGCGTGCCAGGACTACCGGGCGATCACGCTGCCTCCGCACTTCCCGGGGGTCGAGGGTCCCCACAAAGCCCTCGTCGTGGATGTGACCATCCCGCCGCGCAGCCACGCGGCCCCGCCGGTGCACGCGGGACATCGCGCGGGACGCGGTTGACCGATCAGGCCAGCGACGTGACCAGCGGCAGCACCCGGAAGGGGATCTGGGTCGCGAGGGCGATGACGGTGGTGGAACGGTCGATGCCGTCGTGGTGGAGGACCTGGTCGATGACGCGCTGGAGGTCGGCGTTGGAGCGGGCCACGACGCGGGCCCACATGTCGCCGGCGCCGGTGATCGTGAACGCCTCGAGCACCTCGGGGATCTCGGCCAGGTGGGCGGCGACCGTCTCGTGGCCCGCGCCCTGGCGGATCTCGAGAGTCAGGAACGCGGTCACGGGGTAGCCCAGCGCCTCGGGGGACACGTCGGGCCCCCAGCCCGTGATCACGCCGGTCGAGGCCAGCTTGTCGAGGCGGGCCTGCACCGTGCCGCGCGCGACGCCCAGCCGGCGGGACGCCTCGAGCACGCCGATGCGCGGCTCGGCGGCGAACAGGTCGATCACCTTGCGGTCCAGACCGTCCATCGAGCCCTCCTGACTGGACAAGTTGCCTAGCGTTTCATCGTACTGTTGCACACTCTGCCCTGCAGGAGGCACGGTAGGACCCATGACGACGACGCACGAGACCCCCAGCACCGGCGGCGCCCTCACCGAGGACGAGCTCAAGGCCGACCTCACCGTCGACCAGCTCAAGCAGCTCGTCGGCCTCGTCGAGTACGACGAGGAGGGCGACGTCTTCCCGGTCACCGGCTGGGACGCGATCGTCTTCTGCGTGGGCAACGCGACGCAGACCGCGCACTACTACCAGTCCGCGTGGGGGATGCAGCTGGAGGCGTACTCCGGCCCGGAGAACGGCAACCGCGACCACAAGTCGTTCGTGCTGCGCTCGGGCTCGATCCGCTTCGTCGTCAACGGCGCCGTCGACCCCGACAGCCCGTTGGTCGAGCACCACCGCAAGCACGGCGACGGGGTCACCGACATCGCCCTCGAGGTGCCCGACGTCGACAAGTGCATCGCCCAGGCGATGCGCGCCGGGGCCCGCGTGGTCCGCGAGGCCGAGGACCTCACCGACGAGCACGGCACCGTGCGGGTCGCGGCCATCGCGACGTATGGCGACACCGTCCACTCGCTGATCGACCGCAGCCGGTACGACGGCCCGTACCTGCCCGGGTACGTCGCCGCCGCCTCGACGTACGAGAAGAAGGACGGCCAGCCGAAGCGGCTCTTCCAGGCCCTCGACCACATCGTCGGCAACGTCGAGCTCGGCCACATGGACGAGTGGGTGCAGTTCTACAACCGGGTGATGGGCTTCGTGAACATGGCCGAGTTCATCGGCGACGACATCGCCACCGACTACTCGGCCCTGATGTCGAAGGTCGTGGCCAACGGCAACCACCGGGTGAAGTTCCCGCTCAACGAGCCCGCGATCGCGAAGAAGAAGTCGCAGATCGACGAGTACCTCGAGTACTACCGCGGCGCGGGCGCCCAGCACCTCGCCGTGGCCACCAACGACATCCTGGCGTCCGTCGACGCGCTGCGCGCCAACGGTGTCGAGTTCCTGACGACCCCGGACTCCTACTACGAGGACCCGGCCCTGCGCGCCCGGATCGGCGAGGTCCGGGTGCCGATCGAGGAGCTCCAGCGGCGCGGCATCCTCGTCGACCGCGACGAGGACGGGTACCTGCTCCAGATCTTCACCAAGCCCCTCGGCGACCGACCCACGGTGTTCTTCGAGCTCATCGAGCGGCACGGCTCGCTCGGCTTCGGCAAGGGCAACTTCAAGGCGCTGTTCCAGGCCATCGAGCGTGAGCAGGACCTCCGCGGCAACCTCTGACACACGACTCCATCAGTCCCGGCTCAGCCGTTCTTCGGATTTCTCGTGGGGCAGGATGTGATCGTGCCCACGTACGTCGCCTTCCTGCGTGCCATCAACCTCGGCCCGACCAGGAAGTTCCCCAAGGCCTCGATCGTGGAGGCCGTCGAGGACTGTGGCTTCACCGACGTGGAGACCTACATCAACACCGGCAACGTCCGCTTCCGCTGCTCCCTGCGCTCGCGAGCGAAGGTGGAGCAGGCGCTCGAGAAGAGCTTCGAGAGGCATGCCGGCTTCGCGGTGCCGACGATCGTGTTCACGCCCGCCGAGCTGAGGCAGGTGGCGGCCGACGCCGTGGAGGTGGCGAAGCGTCACCACGACACCGGCCGCCACTACGTCTCGCTCCTCAAGGAGCAGCCGAGCACCGCTGCCGTGAGCAAGCTGGAGGAGATGGACCACGGCGAGGACCTGGCGGTGGTCCGCGGCCGCGGCGCGCACCTGCTCGTCGTCACGCCGACGGCTCGCGGCCGGCTGGGCAACGAGACGGTGGAGAAGCTGCTCGGCGTGGCGACCAACCGCAACCTGACCGTCGTGAGGCACTTGGCGCAGAAGTGGGGAGATGGCTGACGGGCGGGATCGGAGCAGGCAGACTGTCCTGCCGTGGCTCTCGGCGAGAGGCTGACCGCAGGACGAGGGAGCGTGGGCATGACACCGGAGGCCTTCCAGGCAGCCCTGGAGCGGGGCGACATCGACACGGCCGGCGAGATGCTCGCCGACAACGTGGTGTTCCGCAGCCCGGCGGTGTTCGAGCCGTACGAGGGCAAGGCCGCGACCCTGGTCCTGCTGAAGGCCGTGTCCAGCGTGTTCCAGGACTTCCGCTACGTGCGCTCGTTCGTCGAGGAGCACGCCATGGGGCTGGCGCTCGTCTTCGAGGCGAGGATCGGCACCCGCACGATCGAGGGGGTCGACTTCCTGCGGCTCAACTCGCTGGGGCTGGTGGACGACTTCCGGGTGATGGTCCGCCCGCACTCCGCGCTCGAGGCCCTGATGGAGGCGATGGTGCCGGCCATCGAGCGGGTGCTGGCGGAGCAGAGCTCGGCCGGCTGATCGCCGCTACTCGACCGTCACGCCCGCGGCCCGCATCTGCGCGACCGCGGCCGCGGTGGTGTCGGGCGCGACGCCCGCGCAGAGCTCGCTGAGCACGGACGTCGTGAAGCCGGCCGCGGCTGCGTCGAGCGCCGTGGCGCGCACGCAGTGGTCGGTCGCGAGGCCGCACACGTCGACCTCCTCGACCCCGTGCTCCTGCAGCCAGTCGGCCAGCCCCGCGCCGGTCGTCGTCCGGCCCTCGAAGGCGGAGTACGCCGCCTGCTGCTCGCCCTTGAGGAAGATGGCGTCGAACGGCTGGGGGTCGAGGTTGGGGTGGAACGCCTCGCCGTCGGTGCCGACCTTGCAGTGCACCGGCCACGAGTCGACGAAGTCGGGATCGCGCGCCCAGTGCTCACCGGGGTCGATGTGGTGGTCCTTCGACGCGACCACGACGTCGTACGCCGGCGAGTCCGGCGACTTCTCCACCCACCGGTGCAGCAGCCGGCCGATGTCGTGCGCCACCTGCGCGCCTCCCGCGACCGGCAGGGAGCCGCCCTCGCAGAAGTCGTTCTGCACGTCGACGACGATGAGCGCGCGCTTCATGACGTCGACCCGGGGTGCAGCATCCAGTCGATGACCTCGGGGAGCAGGTCGTCCCAGAGCTGCCACACGTGCTCGCCGGGGCGGAAGTCGGAGGTCACGTCGGCGCCCTTGGCCTCGAGGGCCGCGACGAAGCGCCGGTTGCCCGCCACGAGCCCGGGGGCGTCCTCGGTGCCCGTGGAGACGTGGATGCGGGGCAGCGCGTCGACGTCGGCCGCGTCGAGGAGCTTGAAGACGTCGGCGTCGTCCGGGATCGTCTTCCCGTAGATCCGGTCGAAGAGGCCCACCCGCTCCGGGCGGGACGACAGCTCGCCGAGGTCCAGGGCGCCCGACAGCGTCGCCGCGGCCGCGAACCGGTCGGGGTGGGTGAGGGCCAGCTTCATCGCGCCGTACCCGCCCATCGAGAGCCCGGCGACGTACGTGTGCGCCGGGTCCTGGGAGACCCGGAAGAAGTTGCCCACGATCTGGGGCAGCTCGTCGGCGACGTAGTCCCAGTAGCGGCCGCCGCTGACCTCGTTCGCGTAGAAGCTGCGGTTGACGGCCGGCATCACGACGGCCAAGCCCGCCGCGGCGGCGTACCGCTCGACCGACGTGTAGCGCAGCCACGCGGTGTGGTCGTCGGAGAGGCCGTGCAGCAGGTACAGCACGGGGAAGTCCGTCCGGGGGATCGAGTCCCCCTCGACGCCGATCTGCTCCTCGGTCGGCTGCGGGAGCACCACGGTCATCGAGCAGCCGACCTCGAGGACGTCGGAGAAGAAGTCGCAGGTGACAAGAGCCATGGGTTCAGCCTTCCAGGTGCTCCTCGAGATGGATCGTCGGGATGACCGGCTCTCCCTTGGACATCTGCTGGACCGACCAGGGCAGCTCGGAACGTACGGCGGTGTGCCGCGCCCGTGCGTCGAGCAGCGGCTCCCGACCGACGACCTCGCCGTCGCGGACCAGCTCGACCAGCAGCGGCCGGTCGTTGCCGTCGTTCTCGGGCGCGGTGCCGATGCCGACCACCTCGGCCTCGGCCACGCCTTGGCCGTCGAGGCGGCGCAGCGCGAACTTGCGGCCGCCGATGGAGATCTTGTCCACGCTCTTCTTCGCGACCGAGACCATGGCGCCGTCGTCGCCTTCGCGCGCGACGAGCTTGTAGACGAAGCCGCACGTCGGGTGCCCGCTGCCGGTGACGAGCTGGGTGCCGACGCCGTAGCCGTCGACCGGCGCCGCGGCGAGCGCGGCGATCGCGTACTCGTCGAGGTCGCTGGTCACCACGATCCGGGTCTTCGTCGCGCCCAGGTCGTCGAGCTGGGTGCGCACCCGGTGTGCGAGCACGCCGAGGTCGCCGGAGTCGAGCCGGACCGCACCGAGCTCGGTGCCGGCGATCTCCACGCCGGCGCGAACCGCTTCCCCGACGTCGTAGGTGTCGACGAGCAGGGTCGTTCCGCTGCCGAGCGAGGTGACCTGGGCCTGGAACGCGTCGGCCTCGGAGTCGTGCAGCAGCGTGAAGCTGTGCGCGCTCGTGCCCGCGCTCGGGACGCCGTACCGCTGGCGGGCCGCGAGGTTGGAGGTGCTGGCGAACCCCGCGACATAGGCCGCCCGGGCCGACGCGACGGCTGCCTGCTCGTGGGTCCGTCGCGAGCCCATCTCGATGCACGGGCGGTCGCCGGCGGCCATCGTCATCCGCGAGGCCGCCGACGCGATCGCCGAGTCGTGGTTGTAGATCGAGAGCAGCAGCGTCTCGAGGAGGACCGCCTCGGCGAAGGTGCCCTCGACGATCAGCAACGGTGAGTAGGGGAAGTACGCCTCTCCCTCCGCGTACCCCCACACGTCGCCGGAGAAGTGGTAGGACGCCAGCCACTCGCGGGTCTCGTCGTTGACGACGTCCTCCAGGGTGGCCAGCGCCTCGTCGTCGAACGTGAAGTCCTCGATCGCGTCGAGGGCCCGGCCGACGCCGGCGACCACGCCGTACCGGCGGCCCTCGGGGAGCCGTCGCGGGAAGAGCTCGAACACCGAGCGGCGGTGCGCCGTGCCTCTCTCCAGCGCCGCCTGGAGCATCGTCAGCTCGTAGTGGTCGGTGAGCAGCGCCGTCGACGTCACGGGGTCAGCGTAGGGGCCGCGACTTCGCCCCTCCTCGTCCAGCGGGCCGTGTGTGTCAACATGGATGACGTGTCGACAGCGAGTCCGGTCCAGGTCGACCCCACCACCACACCCGAGTCCGACGACATCACCCTGCTGGCCACGCCGTGGGTGACGATCGTGTGGAACGACCCGGTCAACCTGATGTCCTACGTGACCTACGTGTTCACCAAGTACTTCGGCTACGACAAGAAGAAGGCCGAGAAGCTGATGCTCGAGGTGCACAACGACGGCAAGTCGGTGGTCAGCCACGGCAGCCGCGAGGAGATGGAGCGCGACGTGCAGGCCATGCACGAGTACGGGCTCTGGGCCACGATGGAGAAGCAGTGACGGGATTCACCCGGCACCGCAAGAGCCGGCTGGTGATCGCGAATTTCTCCGGCTTCGAAGCCGACCTGCTGCGCTCGCTGGCGTCGCAGCTGGTCGAGCTGCTGCGCAACGAGCGGGCCGTGCCCATCCACGCCGACGACCCGCTCGAGGCGCTGTTGGACTTCACCGGTCCGACCGAGGAGCCCGACGACCCGGTGCTCGCGCGGCTGTTCCCGACCGCGTACCCCGACGACCCCGAGGCGGCCGGTGACTTCCGCCGCTTCACCGAGGGCACGCTGCGCGACGGCAAGGCGGACGCCGCCGTGGCCCTCATCGACGGCCTCGAGGAGGCCGGGCTGCCGCCCGAGCTGACCGAGGACGGGCTCGTCATCGACGTCGAGCTCGACGAGGCGACCGCGGAGACCTGGATGCGGTCGTTCACCGACATGCGGCTCGCGCTGGCCACCCGTCTCGAGGTGGAGGAGGGGGACGAGGACTACTGGGCGACCCTCTCCGAGGACGACCCGCGCGGCCAGGCTCACGACATCTACCTCTGGATGGGGTACCTCCAGGAGACGCTGGTCGAGGCCCTCACCTCCTGAGTCCACCCGCACCTCGGGCTTCCGTAGGGTGGCCCGATGCCGATCCCCGGGTTCATCGTCGAGATCCGCAAGCTGATCGGGCAGCACGAGATGTGGCTGCCCGGCGTGACGGCGGTGGTGACGCGCGGTGACGAGATCCTCCTGGTCCGGCGGGCAGACAACGGCGAGTGGACGCCGATCACCGGGATCCCGGAGCCCGGCGAGGAGCCCGGCCGGGCCGCCGCACGCGAGGCGCTGGAGGAGACCGGCGTCGAAGTCAGCGTCGACCGTCTGGCCTCGACGAGCGCGCACCCCGGGGTCGTGCACGCCAACGGCGACCGGGCGTCGTACCTGGACCTGACCTTCGCGTGCACATACCTCTCCGGCGAGGCGCACGTCGCCGACGACGAGTCGAGCGACGTGCGGTGGTTCCCGCGGGACGCGATGCCGGAGATGGCCGAGTCGATGGAGCGGCGGATCGCCGACGCGCTGTCGGGTGAGCAGGCGGCCCGGTTTGTGCGCTAGCAGGGCCCGTCGATCACCCGTTCCAGGGAGATGCATCGGTCGTCCCCGGGCGTCTCCTCGACCGTGTCGAAGCCCGGTCCCCCGTTGAGGACGTCGTGGTGCGCGGTGCCGGCCAGCATGTCGCTGCCGCCCCGTGCGAAGATCGCCACTCCGGCTGCGTGCGTGCCGCCCACCGCACAGACCACGAGTAGGCCGGCCGCGGCGTACGACGTGAGTCTCCTCATGCCTGTCCGACGCTCAGCTCCCCGTGCGGGTTCACGCCCCAGGTCACCTAGGCTTGGCCGCGAGATGCTGACCATCGACCAGGCGACGTACGACGGGATCGTCGCGCACGCCAAGAAGGACCACCCCGACGAGGCCTGCGGCATCGTGGCCGGGCCCGAGGGCAGCGACCGGCCCGAGCGTCTGGTCGAGATGGTCAACGCGGCGGGGAGCCCGACGTTCTACGAGTTCGACTCCACCGAGATGCTGGCGCTCTACAAGGACATGTGGTCGCGCGACGAGGAACCGGTCGTCGTGTACCACTCGCACACGGCCACCGAGGCCTACCCGAGCCGCACCGACATCGGCCTCGCCAGCGAGCCCGGCGCCCACTACGTGCTGGTCAGCACGCGTGAGCACGGGAATAACGAGGGCCCGGTCGAGTTCAGGTCGTACAGGATCGTGAACGGCGAGGTGTCCGAGGAGGACGTCGTGGTCGTCCCCGAGCTCCCGCCTGCTGAAACCCGCTGAAGAAGGAGCATCATGGCCGTCGAGGTCCGCATTCCGACCATCCTGCGCAACCTGACCGGCGAGCAGAAGGCCGTCACGGCCGAGGGTGGCACGCTGTCCGCGGTGATCGACGACCTCGAGGCCAACCACCCCGGCATCAAGGACCGTCTCGTCGAGGCCGGCCCCGGCGACGGCGTGGGCCTGCGTCGCTTCGTCAACGTGTACGTCAACGACGAGGACGTGCGTTTCATCGGCGGCCTCGACGCCGAGGTCACCGACGGTGACCAGGTCGTGGTGCTGCCCGCCGTCGCCGGCGGCTGATCGATGGCGGGGGACGCGCAGCGTCGTACCTTCGTCGTCGTCGACGGCGAGAACATCGACGCCACCCTCGGTACGTCGATCCTCCAGCGCCGCCCGAACCCCGAGGAGCGCCCGCGCTGGGAGCGCGTCACCGAGTTCGCCGCGAACCTCTGGGGCCAGCCCGTCACCGGGCTGTTCTTCATCAACGCCACGCAGGGACAGCTCCCGTTGTCGTTCGTGCAGGCGCTGCTCGCGCTGAAGTACCGCGTCGTGCCGCTGGCCGGGGAGCCCGACGAGAAGGTCGTCGACATCGGCATCCAGCGCACTCTGGACGCCCTGCTCGGCCACGAGGACGCCGACCTGCTGCTCGTCAGCCACGACGCCGACTTCGCCCAGCACGTGGAGCGGCTCGACACCGACGGGCGGCGGGTGGGCGTGATCGCCTTCCCCGAGTTCACCAGTGGGCAGTTCACGTCGCTCGGCGTGACGGTCTACGACCTCGAGTCAGACGTCCACGCGTTCAACACGATGCTGCCGCGGGTCCGGATCATCCCGCTCGACGAGTTCGACCCCGAGGCGTTCCTGCAATGACCCGCTACGACGACCTCCTCTCGTCGGTCGGCAACACCCCGCTCGTGGGGCTGCCGACGCTGTCGCCGAGCCCCGACGTACGCCTCTGGGCCAAGCTCGAGGACCGCAACCCCACCGGCTCGATCAAGGACCGCGCCGCGCTGGCGATGGTCGTCGCCGCCGAGAAGGAGGGGCGGCTGCGCCCCGGCTGCACGATCCTCGAGCCGACCAGTGGCAACACCGGCATCTCGCTGGCCATGGCGGCCAAGCTGAGGGGGTACCGGCTGGTCTGCGTCATGCCCGAGAACACGTCCGAGGAGCGCAGCCAGCTGCTGCGGATGTGGGGCGCCGAGATCATCGCGTCGCCCGCGGCGGGAGGCTCCAACGAGGCCGTGCGGCAGGCCAAGGAGATCGCGGCGGAGCACCCCGACTGGGTGATGCTCTACCAGTACGGCAACGAGGCCAACGCGCTCGCGCACTACGAGGGCACCGGCCCGGAGGTGCTCGCCGACCTGCCCTCGATCACGCACTTCGTCGGCGGTCTCGGCACGACGGGGACGCTGATGGGGGTCGGCCAGTTCTTCCGCGAGCACAAGCCGGACGTGCACATCGTGGCGGCCGAGCCGAGGTACGGCGAGCTGGTCTACGGCCTGCGCAACATCGACGAGGGCTTCATCCCCGAGCTGTACGACGAGTCGCTGATCGACGCCCGGTTCTCGGTCGGCCCGCGCGACGCCGTTCGCCGGGTCCGCGAGCTCCTGGAGGTCGAGGGGATCTTCGCCGGCATCTCCACCGGCGCGATCCTCCACGCCGCCCTCGCCCAGGCCGCCAAGGCCGTCAAGGCGGGCGAGCGCGCCGACATCGCGTTCGTGGTCTGCGACGGCGGCTGGAAGTACCTCTCGACGGGGGCGTACGAGGGCACCATCGACGAGGCCGAGGACGCTCTCGAGGGCCAGCTCTGGGCCTGATCTCGGGCTCGCTTGCGCGCCGAACCTTAGGGTGCTGCCTATGCGATCGGTGGTCCTGGGCGTCCTCCTCGTCGCCCTGCTGGCGCCCGTCCCCGCGTCCACCGCGGCACCACTCACGCCGACGGCCGTCGGGCCGACGGTGCTGCAGCTGCGCAACGAGATCGCCATCGAGGGCGTGCTGAGGTACGGACGCACGCTGAAGGTGACGCGGGGCGAGTGGAACCGCACGCCCGACCGCTACCGCTTCCAGTGGTTCCGCGGCGAGACCGAGATCAGCGGCGCGACGGGGCAGACGTACCGGCTGGGCGTGGCCGACGTGGGGCAGCGGGTCAAGGCCCGGGTCTACGTCAAGAAGCGCCACTACGAGTGGGCCCAGGCGACCGCGCGGAGCGACGGACGGGTCGGCTACCGCGTCCCCGTCCGCCGCACCGTCACCTACCGCATCGAGACCCGCGGGTCGATCGCCACGAGCGTGCGGGAGTTCGCGAGGCAGGCGGCGCAGACGTACGCCGACCCGCGCGGCTGGCGGAACGCGGGCGTCGCCTTCAAGCGGGTCCGCCGTGCGTCGGACTTCTCCCTGGTGCTGGCCGAGGCGAGCTGGCTGCCGCGCTTCTCGAGCGTGTGCAGCGTGCAGTGGAGCTGCCGGGCCGGGCGCTACGTGGTCATCAACCAGACCCGCTGGAAGTACGCCTCGCCGTCGTGGAACGGCGCCGGCAAGAGCCTGCGCGACTACCGCCACCTCGTCGTCAACCACGAGACCGGTCACTGGCTCGGCCACGGCCATCTCGGCTGCGCCGGGCGGGGTCGCCTCGCGCCGGTGATGATGCAGCAGTCCAAGGGCCTCGACGGCTGCCGTCACAACCCGTGGCCGCTCGGCAGCGAGCTCTGGTCGCGCTAGGCGCTCACTGGGTGACCTCGAGGTCCTGGGCGAAGTCGTGCTCGCTGTTGGGGATCGGCGGCAGACCGAGCACGTCGAGGACCAGGTTGCCGACGTCGCCGTTGCGGACGGGCTGGAGCGCGGCGGCGTACCCGACGCGCGCCTTGCCGGGGTCGGCGTACGTCGGGTTGATCGCGTACAGGTCGGCGCCCGCAGCGACTCCGGCACCCCAGACCAGGAACGGCACCCGGAAGTTGGCGAACCGCCGCGGGTCGAGGTGGCTGGGCCCCAAGCCGCCGTGGTCGGCCGTCACCACCACCATCGTGTGGTCACGGGACTCGGCCGACCTGCCGATGGTCTCGAGCACCCGGCCGACCAGGTAGTCGGACTCGCGCACGGCGTCCATGTACTCCGGGGAGAACCAGCCGTGGTGGTGACCGGCGACGTCCGGCAGCGAGATGTGGAGGAACGTCAGCGCCCGCGACGTGGTGCGTAGGTCGCGGCGGGCCGCGTTGACCAGCTTGGTGTTGTTGCCGCGGATCAGGCTGTGGTCGACGCCGCCCGGCCACGAGCGGTCGAACAGGGCGAACTTGCCCTTGGCCGCGAACAGTGAGCTGCTCAGCCCGGCGGAGTTGAGCGACGAGAACACCGAGCCGACCCGTTGCCCGGCGGCCACCTGCACGGTCCGCGGCACCAGGCGGTCGTCGTTCCAGGTGACGCCGTGCCCGCCCGACAGCAGGTCGATGCGGCGGCTGGTCACCATGCCGGTGTGGTTGGGCAGCGTGTTGGTCATCTCGACCTCGGTGCGCGCGTTGAACGTGGTCGCACCCTCGTCGACGATCCGGTGGAAGGTCGGGGCGCCGGACCTGCCGAGCTGGGTGATCGCATCGGGGTTCAGCCCGTCGACCGAGATCACCACCACGCGGGTGACCTGGTTCTCCTCGACCACGACGGTACGGGGCTCCGCTGGCGGCGCGGCATGAACGGGTGCGGCGGCGACCAGCACCGAGACGAGCGTCGTCGCGAGCGCGGAGGGGAGGACACGCATGGGACAACAGGTTACGCGGTGGATGCGGCAAGGTCCGTGATATCGGTCGCGTCGGCGTCCACATGGCGCGACCACCCCCTAGCCTTTGCGTCGTGCAGCAGGACTGGCCGACCGACCGCGGGACGGATGCTCCCATCGGCATCTTCGACTCCGGTTTCGGCGGGCTCACGGTGGCGCGGTCGGTGATCGACCAGCTGCCGCACGAGTCGGTGCTGTACCTCGGCGACACCGCCCGCCAGCCCTACGGCCCCAAGCCGATCGGTGAGGTCCGCGAGTACGCCCTCGAGTGCCTCGACCACCTCGTCGACCTGGGAGTGAAGGCGCTCGTCATCGCCTGCAACTCGGCCAGCGCCGCCATGCTCCGTGACGCCCGCGAGCGGTACGACGTGCCGGTGGTCGAGGTGATCTTCCCGGCCACCCGTCGCGCGGTCGCCGCCACCCGCAGCGGGCACATCGGCGTGATCTGCACACGCTCCACGGCGGAGTCGATGGCGTACGACGACGCGTTCGCCGCGGCTCCCCAGGTCACGCTGGCGACCCAGGTCTGCCCGCGCTTCGTCGACTTCGTCGAGGCGGGCGTCACCGGCGGCGACGAGCTGATGGGTGTCGCCCATGAGTACCTCGACCCCCTGGTCGACGCCGGCGTGGACACCCTGATCCTCGGCTGCACGCACTACCCGCTGCTGACCGGTGTCATCTCCTACGTGATGGGCGACGGCGTCACCCTCGTCAGCAGCGCCGAGGAGTGCGCGAAGGACGTCTACAAGATGCTCGTCGCCACCGACCTGATGCGGCAGTCGGGGGAGCCCCGTCTTCGGTTCCTGACCACGGGCGCGCCGGAGGAGTTCGAGCGGATCGGCCAGCGGTTCCTCGGTCCCGAGCTCGGCACCGCCCACCAGTTCGTCGGGCTGGTCCAGGGGGGCACCCGGTGATCCCGATGCGACTGACGGTCATCGGCTGCGCCGGTTCCTACCCCGGCCCCGAGTCCGCGACCAGCTGCTACCTGGTGGAGGCCGACGAGCCCGGCGGCCGCACGTGGCGGATCCTGCTGGACCTGGGCAGCGGCGCGCTCGGCGCGCTGCAACGGTTCGCTGACCCGTTCGGCATCGACGCCGTCTTCATCAGCCACCTCCACGCCGACCACTGCCTGGACCTGTGCGGCTACCACGTGCTGCGGCGCTACCACCCGGAGGGCGCTCAGCCGCGGATCCCGGTCTGGGGGCCGGTGGGCACCGCGCAACGGATGGCCCAGGCGTACGGCCTGCCCGAGGCCATCGGGATGAACGACGAGTTCGCGTTCTACGAGCACGGCGGGCCTGTCCAGCTGGGCCCGTTCGTGGTCGAGCCCGTGCCCGTGAAGCACCCCATCCCGACCTTCGGCCTGCGGGTGTCGGCCAACGGTCGCACGCTGGCGTACTCGGCCGACACCGGGCCGTGCGCCGGCCTGGACCAGGTCGCCGAGGGCGTCGACCTGCTGCTCGCCGAGGCGGCCTTCCAGTCCGGTGGGGACAACCCGCCCGACCTCCACCTCACGGGGGCCGACTGCGGCGTCGCCGCCACGCGCGGTGGGGTCGGCCGCCTGGTGGTCACGCACGTGCCGGCCTGGTACGACACGGCGGTCGCCGTGGCCGAGGCGAAGGCCCACTTCGCCGGTCAGACCGACCTGGCCTTCGTGGGCGCCGTCTACGACGTCTGAACTGTCAACCGGTTGACGGTTCGATCAACACCCCGGACACGGTGTTGTCCTCCACCCTGGGCCGGTGCGCGCGACGTCCGCTGTCGTCGCCGGTCTCGGCCTGCTGCTGGTCGTCCCGGCGTGGGCCGGCGCGCTCGCG
>JAICRP010000147.1 GCA_025966445.1 Nocardioides sp. | reverse complement strand
GACCGCGTGACCGCTGGCGGCCAGCGCCTGCTTCACGTCGCCGATCCGGAGCGTGCCGAAGTGGAAGACGGTCGCCGCGAGCACGGCGTCGGCGCCCGCGTCGACGGCCGGCGGGAAGTGCCCGGCCGCGCCCGCGCCGCCGCTCGCGATCACCGGGACGGTGACCTCGCGGCGTACGGCGCCGATCAGGTCCAGGTCGAAGCCCTCGCGGGTGCCGTCGGCGTCCATGGCGTTGAGCAGGATCTCCCCGACGCCGAGCTCGCAGGCACGCTTGGCCCACGCGATCGCGTCGAGGCCGGCGGACTTGCGCCCCCCGTGGGTGGTCACCTCGAAGCCCGAGTCCGTCCCGCCCGACCCGTGCCCCACCCGGCGGGCGTCGACCGAGAGCACCAGCACCTGGTTGCCGAACCGGTCGGCGATCTCGGCGACGAGCTCGGGGCGGTGGATGGCCGCGGTGTTGACCGCGACCTTGTCGGCGCCGGCACGGAGCAGGGTGTCGACGTCGTCGGCGCTGGACACGCCGCCGCCGACCGTGAGCGGGATGAAGACCTGCTCGGCCGTCCGGCTGACCACCTCGAGGGTGGTGGCGCGGCCCTCGTGGGAGGCGGAGATGTCGAGGAAGGTGAGCTCGTCGGCGCCCTGGGCGTCGTACAGGGCGGCGAGCTCGACGGGGTCGCCGGCGTCGCGCAGCTCGCGGAAGTTCACGCCCTTCACCACCCGGCCGTCGTCGACGTCGAGGCACGGGATCACGCGGATCGCCAACGTCATGGTCGGGTCAGCTCCAGCGCCTCGGTGAGGGTGAAGCGTCCTTCGTAGAGCGCCGTTCCGACGATGGCGCCCTCGACGCCGTCGCCGACCAACCCCATCAGCGCCCGCAGGTCGTCGAGCTCGGTGATGCCGCCGCTGGCCACGACCGGCCGGTCGGTCTCGGCGCAGACGTCCTTCAGCAGCTGGAGGTTCGGACCTTGCAGCATGCCGTCCTTGGCGACGTCGGTGACGACGTACCTCGCGCAGCCTTCCGCGTCGAGCCGGGCGAGGACGTCGTAGAGGTCGCCGCCCTCGCGCGTCCAGCCGCGCGCGGCCAAGGTTCGCCCGCGGACGTCGAGGCCCACCGCCACCCGGTCACCCCACGTCGCGATGGCCTGGGCGCACCACTCCGGCGTCTCGAGGGCGGCCGTGCCGATGTTGACCCGCCGGCAGCCGGTGGCCATCGCCGCCGCCAGCGACTCGTCGTCGCGGATGCCGCCGCTCATCTCCACGGTGATGTCGAGCCGACCCACGATCTCGGCCTGCAGCTCGCGGTTGTGGCCGCGCCCGAACGCCGCGTCGAGGTCGACCAGGTGGATCCACTCCGCCCCGGCCTCCTGCCACCGCAAGGCGGCGGCGACGGGGTCGCCGAACCGCTTCTCCGAGCCCGCGACCCCCTGGACGAGCTGGACCGCCTGCCCGTCCGCGATGTCGACGGCGGGCAGCAGCTCGAGGTACTGGGACACGCGGGACTCCTCAGGCACGGCGGATGAACAGGTGGAGGATCGGGGCGACGAGGATGCTGACGACCAGGGCGGCGAGGCGGGCCTGCCAGTCGGGCCGGACGATCCAGACGAGCAGGTTGAGGGCGACGAGGACGGCGATCGTCGCCGCCACCTCGCGGCGACGTCGGGCGGCCAGGGTCCCGGGCATCACGTGCGGTCGGGGCAGCCAACCGGTCAGCGTCCGCCTGCGGGCGGCGGTGCGGGCCCGGCGTTCGGACTCACGGGCACGAGCGGCGGCCTTCGCCGCCGCCTCCCGCTCACGCTCGGCGCGGCGCTGGGCGCGTTCCTTGCTCACAGGCCGCCCACCCAGTTGCTCAACAGCCTGGCTCCGGCGTTCCCGGACTTCTCGGGGTGGAACTGGGTCGCCGACAGCGGGCCGTTCTCGACCGCTGCGACGAACCGGTCGCCGCCGTGCTCCGCCCACGTCACGAGGGGTGGGCGGGTGCGCCCGTGCGTCTCCAGCTCCCAGCGCCGCACACCGTACGAGTGCACGAAGTAGAACCGCTCCCCCGCGACCCCCTCGAACAGGGCCGACCGCTGCGGCGCCTCGACGGTGTTCCAGCCCATGTGCGGCACGACCGGGGCCTGCAGCCGCTCCACCACGCCGGGCCACTCGTCGCAGCCGTCGGTCTCGACGCCGTGCTCGACCCCGCGGGCGAACAGGATCTGCATGCCCACGCAGATGCCGAGCACGGGGCGGCCGCCGGCGAGCCGCCGGCCGATCACCTCGTGACCGCGAACGCCCCGCAGCCCCGCCATGCAGGCCGCGAACGCGCCGACACCGGGCACCACGAGGCCGTCGGCGTCCTGGGCCCGCCGGCGGTCGGCCGTCAGCGTCACCTGGGCCCCGGCGCGCTCGAGGGCACGTACGGCCGAGCGAACGTTGCCCGACCCGTAGTCGAGCACCACCACGTGTTTCATGCTGCCCTCAGAGGGTGCCCTTGGTCGACGGCACGCCGGTCTCCCGTGGGTCGATCGCCACCGCGTCGCGGAACGCCCGGGCGAACGCCTTGAACTGCGCCTCGACCAAGTGGTGCGGGGCGCGTCCGGACAGCACCCGCACGTGCAGGGCGATCTGGGCGTGGAAGGCGATCGTCTCGAAGACGTGCCGCGTGAGCGATCCCCCGTAGGCAGGTCCAGCGTCGCCTCCGATGTTGACGTACGCCTGCGCGTCCGGCTCCCCGGTGTGCACGCAGTACGGGCGACCGGAGACGTCGACGACGGCCTGCACCAGCGCCTCGTCCAGCGGCACGGTCGCGTCCCCGAACCGCCGGATGCCGGACTTGTCGCCGAGCGCCTCGCGCAGCGCCTCGCCCAGCACGATCGCGGTGTCCTCGACGGTGTGGTGGGCGTCGATGTGGGTGTCGCCGCTCGTGTGCGCGACCAGGTCGACCAGCGCGTGCCGGGCGAACGAGGTCAGCATGTGGTCGTAGAACCCGACGCCGGTGGCGACGTCCGCCCGGCCCGAGCCGTCGATGTCGACCTCGACGTGGACCTTGGACTCCTTGGTCTCCCGGTCGACTGTCGCGGTGCGGGTCATCGTGCCTCCTCCAGACGCGCCGGGGTGCCCAGCGCCGTCAGTGCCTGCCTGAATGCTGCCATCTCCACGGCCGTGCCGACCGAGACGCGCAGCCAGCCGTCCGGCCCGACCTCGCGGATCAGCACGCCGCGGTCGAGCAGGCCCTGCCAGACGGCCCGCCGGTCGGCGTACCGCCCGAACAGCACGAAGTTCGCGTCGCTCTCGGCCACGTCGAGGCCCAGCCCGGTCAGCCAGCCGGCCGTCGCGTCGCGCTCGGCCCGCAGGTCGTCGACCCGGGCGAGCAGCTCGTCGGCATGCCGCAGCGCGGCGAGCGCGGCGGCCTGGGTGACGGCGCCGAGGTGGTACGGCAGCCGCACCACCCGGATCGCGTCGCAGATCTCCGGCGCGGCCGCGAGGTACCCCAGCCGGGCGCCGGCGAGCGCGAACGCCTTGCTCATGGTCCGCGACACGACCAGGTTGCGCAGCGACGGCAGCAGCTCGAGCGCGCTCGGCGTCCCCGTGCGACGGAACTCGGCGTACGCCTCGTCCACCACGACCAGGCCGTCGCCGACGTCCTGACACAGCGCCTCGACGGTGGCGAGGGGCAGCGCCGTGCCGGTCGGGTTGTTGGGCGAGGGCAGCAGCACCACGCTCGGCCGCTCGCGCAGCACGAGCTCGCGGGCGGCATCCGGGTCGAGGGCGAAGTCGTCCGCCCGGTGACCCTCGACCCAGCGGGTGCCGGTGTCGCGCGCGTACTCCGGGTACATCGAGTACGTCGGCGCGAAGCTGACCGCCGTCCGCCCGGGCCCGCCGAAGGCCTGCAGCAGGTGCAGCATCACCTCGTTGGACCCGTTGGCCGCCCACACCTGGGCGGGCGTCACGCCCTGGCCCCCGTCGGTGTTCAGGTACGCCGCGAGGGAAGTCCGCAGCTCGGTGAACTCCCGGTCGGGGTAGCGGTTCAGGGTGCCCGCGACCGCCGCCACCGACGCCGCGATGTCGGCCACCACAGCGGCGGACGGCGGGTACGGGTTCTCGTTGACGTTCAGCTGCACCGGTACGTCGAGCTGGGGCGCGCCGTACGGCGCGAGGCCGACGAGCTCCTCGCGCAAGGGCGGGAAGGTCATGACTCGAAACGCACGCGGACCGCGGCCCCGTGGGCGGGCAGGTCCTCGGCCTCGGCGAGGGTCGCCACGTGGTCGGCCACCTCGGCCAGCGCGCCACGGTCGTACTCGACGACGTGCACCGACTTGAGGAACGCGCGCACCGACAGACCCGAGGAGTGGCACGCGCAGCCGCCGGTCGGCAGCACGTGGTTGGAGCCGGCGCAGTAGTCGCCCAGCGACACCGGCGCGAACGAGCCGACGAAGATCGCGCCCGCGTTGCGCACCCGGCCGGCCCAGGTCGCGGCGTCCTCGGTCTGGATCTCCAGGTGCTCGGCAGCGTAGGCGTCCACGACGGCCAGGCCCTGCTGCAGGTCGTCGACCAGGACGATCGCCGACTGCTGGGAGGTGAGCGAGGTCCGGATCCGCTCGGTGTGGCGGGTCGCGTGCACCTGCTTCTCGAGCTCGGCCTCGACGTCGTCGGCGAGCCGCTCGCTGGGCGTGACGAGCACGCTGGCAGCGAGCACGTCGTGCTCGGCCTGGCTGATCAGGTCCGCCGCGACGTACGCCGCGTCCGCGCTGTCGTCGGCCAGCACGGCGATCTCGGTGGGACCGGCCTCGGAGTCGATGCCGATGCGACCCTTGAGCAGCCGCTTGGCGGCCACGGTGTGGATGGACCCGGGGCCGGTGACCAGGTCGACCGGGCGGCACGGCCCCGCGCCGTAGGCGAACATCGCGATCGCCTGCGCGCCGCCGACGGCGTACACCTCGTCCACGCCCAGCAGCGCGCACGCGGCCATGATCGTCGGGTGGGGCAGGCCGCCGTGGTCCTTCTGGGGCGGGGAGGACAGCGCGATCGAGCCGACTCCGGCCACCTGGGCCGGCACCACGTTCATCACGACGCTCGAGACCAGCGGCGCGATGCCGCCGGGGACGTAGAGCCCGACGCGTCCGACGGGGACCATCCGATGAGTGACCGTGGCGCTCCCGAATGTCGTCACGGCGTCGGTCTCACGCTCGGCCTCGCAGGACGCGCGCAGCCGTCTGATCGACTCCTCGAGCGCAGCCCGGACGGCCGGCTCGAGCGCGTCGAGGGCGTCCTGAAGCGCCAGCGGTGGCACGGCGATGTCGTCGTGGACCACGCCGTCGAAGCGCTCGTTCAGCTCCAGGACCGCCTCGAGACCCCGGGTACGGACCGCCTCGCAGATCGGCCGGACGACGTGCTCGGCGGCCTCGACGTCGAGCTCCGCGCGCGGCAGGGCCGCGCGGTAGTCGAGGGAGCGGTCGGCTCCCCGGAGGTCGATCCGGCGCATCATGACACCCGAGTCTAGGAGTGACGCCGCCACGACCCGGCCACGGTGCCGTGCGGTGGAACGCTCACGGGTTACTGTCGGGGCGTGGCGACGACGCTGCCGATGTTCCCGCTCAACGCGGTCCTGTTCCCGGGCGTCAGCGTGCCTCTCACCGTGTTCGAGGACCGCTACCGCGCCCTGGTCCACCACCTGCTGCGCGTCGACCCCGAGGAGCGGTACTTCGGGTCGGTCGGCATCCGCGAGGGCTACGAGGTCGGCGAGCACGGTGCCCAGTCGCTGTTCCGGATCGGCTGCCGGGTCAAGATGACCGACGTCGAGGCCCACGCCGACGGCAGCTTCAGCCTGGTCGCGGTCGGCCTCGAGCGCATCTCGCTCGAGCACCTCGACGTCACGGGCACCTACCCGGTGGGTCAGGTCGTGGACCGGCCGGAGACCCCCGGTCAAGTCGACCCAGAGGTCGTCGAGCTGGCCCAGGCCACGTTCATCGCCTACCGCACGGTGCTCATGGAGTTCCGCGACGACCCGTACCCCTACCCGCTCCCCCGGGACCCGGCGTTCCTCTCCTGGACCCTCGCGGCGGTGGCCCCGCTCCCGCTGCAGGAGCGGCAGGCCCTGCTCGAGGCGGAGGACGCGGAGCTCCGCCTGATGATGGTGACCGAGCTGCTGCGCGCCGAGCTCAGGGCCATGAACGTGATCGCGTCGCTCCCGGCCACCGAGGTCGCCCGCACCCGCTGGTCGCCCAACTAGGTGCCGAAGAAGTCCGCAGGAGGGACGCCCGCGACCGTTGCGCTGACCCGGGCGGGCGTGGCGTTCACGCTGCACGAGTACGCCCACGACCCGCGCGCGACCTCGTACGGGTCGGAGGCGGCCCAGGCGCTGGGACTCGACCCCGACCGCGTCTTCAAGACGCTGCTGGCCGACGTCGACGGCAACCTCGTGGTTGCGGTCGTGCCGGTCGCCGGCTGGCTGGACCTCAAGGCACTCGCCCGTGCGCTCGGCGGCCGGAGGGCGGCCATGGCCGATCCGAAGGACGCCGAGCGGTCGACCGGCTACGTCGTCGGAGGGATCGCCCCGGTCGGCCAGAAGCGCCGGCTACCGACGGTCGTCGACGAGAGCGCGACGGCGTACGACGTGGTGTACGTGTCCGCGGGCCGGCGCGGGCTCGACCTCGGGATCGCCCCGGCGGACCTGGTCGCGGTCACCGGGGCGGTCACCGCAGACATCAGTCGGTCGTGACCCGGAGGATCCCGTGGGTCCAGTCGTCGTCCTGCCACACGGCAACGCCGAAACCCGCCAGCGGGGCGAGGTTCTCCTCCACAGAAGCGTCGTCGCCGGCAAGCTCCATCAGCCAGTCGTCGACGGCGTTGAAGTTGACGTACACCACCGCGCTCGCCTGGTCGGACTCGCGGACCACGTCGCGGTAGACCTCGTCGCTGCCGAGGTCGCCCTTGCCCAGCACACCCGCGCGGAAGTCCTCGTTGGGGCCGATCACGAAGACGTCGCCGTCACTGTCGACGCCGAGGTACTCGGCCGCCTCGGGCGGCGCCTGCGCGAGGATCTTGTCCACGACGGCCCGGGCAGCCTCGGGGTCGCCCTGCACCTTGAGGGCGATGGGGAGGTCGCTGCTGTCGCCGGAGTTGAAGAACGCCTCGGGGTCGAACTCGGAGTCGAACGCCAGGGCCGCCGAGCGGCCGAACAGGGACTCGGCGTCCTGCGGGAGGTCGAGCCCGGTCGCCTGCGAGGCCTCGTCGAACAGCTCGCCCGGCGTCATCTCGCCGCCGGTGTAGGCCGCGACCTGCTCGACGAGCTGGGTGAGCCAGCCCTCCTCGAAGCCCACACCGATCGCCGCCGGGGTGGCCGCCGGCAGGGTCTCGACCACGTCGCCGCCACGGCCGGTGCCGTAGATCTTCGAGAGGTCGATGCCGGGGTCACCGGCGGCCTCCACCTCGAGGGCACCGTCGTCGAACCGGACGGCCGCCGCGAAGCCCTTGAAGCCCTGGAGAGCATCGGACATCGGGTTGCTGCCGCCGGGCTCGTCGAGTGCGGCGCCGGCCTCACCCAGCATGTCGGTACCCGTCAGGCCCTGCTCGAGGTCGGTGGCGATCCCGCTCATGCCACCCATGGAGTCGGCCATGAACGCGCCGGCCTCGGGGGCGGCGTACAGGCTGACGATGCCCGCCGAACCCGCGGCAGCAGTGAGCTCCTGGAACTCGGGGTCGTCAGCGAGGGTGCCCTTCCCGGTGGCGTCGACGACGGCCTGGGCGCCCTCGGCGTCCTCGGCGACGACGGCCCAGTCGCCGTCGAT
>JAICRP010000249.1 GCA_025966445.1 Nocardioides sp. | reverse complement strand
GGCGTACAGCGCACGCCCCGACCGGACGGCCGTGTCGAGGGCCATCATCGTCTCCTCGACCGGCGTCTCCGGGTCGAAGCGGTGGCTGTAGAAGATGTCGACGTACTCCAGCCCCATCCGCGCCAGGGACTGGTCGAGCGAGGCGAGCACGTACTTGCGGGAGCCGCCGCCCTGGCCGTACGGCCCGGGCCACATGTCGTACCCGGCCTTGGTCGAGATGACGAGCTCGTCGCGGTACGGGCGGAAGTCGTCGGCGACGTACCTGCCGAAGTTCTCCTCGGCGCGCCCGTACGGCGGCCCGTAGTTGTTGGCCAGGTCGAAGTGCGTGACACCGCGGTCGAACGCCCGCCGCAGGATGGCCCGCTGCGTCTCCTCGGGCCGGTCGGTGCCGAAGTTCTGCCACAACCCGAGGCTCAGCAGCGGCAGCTGGAGCCCGCTCCGTCCGGTGTAGCGGTAGTGGTCGGTGTCGTAGCGGTCGTCGGCGGCCTCGAAGGTCATGCCCCCCATCCTGCCGGAGCGGCCGTCAGCGACGGGCGGCCACCAGCACCAGGTACTTCTCGCTGCCCCCCATCGGCGGCGGCTGGGCACGGAGAGGTGGCGGCGGCCGGACTGGGTGAAGCCGGGCTAGGCGGACCGCGACTCGAGGACCCGGAAGCCCTTCGCCGAGGCGAGCCGCTCCGTCGGGTAGCCCTGCGCGCCCAACCATCGCTGGAGCGAGTCGGCGCCGAGGTTCTTGCCGACGACCATCACTGCTCGGCCGTCCGGCGCCAGCCGGGCGAACCAGGTGAGCAGGAGGTCGTGCAGCGCCTGCTTGCCGACCCGGATCGGCGGGTTGGACCAGATCTCGTCGTACGTGGCGTCGGCAGGGACGTCGTCCGGCGTCAGGGCCGCGTAGCGGTCGGACACCCCCAGCGTGGCGGCGTTCTCGGTGGCGAGCAGCACCGCGCGCCGGTTGACGTCGACGCCGGTGACCACGGCGTCAGGCGAGCAGGCGGCGATGGCGAGGCCGATCACGCCGTAGCCGCAGCCCAGGTCGAGGATCCGGCCTCCGATGGGCGGCTCGGTCTCACGGAAGAGCACCGCCGTGCCGCCGTCGAGCCGGCCCCGCGCGAAGACCCCCGAGCCACTGGTCAGTGCGAGCCGCCTGCCCCACGCCTCGGCGACGAGCGGCTCCCTCGCGAACGGGACGGCCGGGTCAGCGGAGAAGTAGTGGTCCTCGCTCACCCCGCCATCCTGCCGTGCTCCCTCGTGGGCTCGTCACATCGGCGTGAGCCGCCCCCGACAATCGGCTGGGCCAGCTCGCGGACGTAGTCGACGAGCGGGTCGGCGGCGACGACCGTCTGCCCGGAGGCCCGGGCGAGGTCCCAGCCGTGCGGCAGGAACTCGACGGCGAGAATCGCCGGGCCGGGGCGGGACGTCTCGTCGGTTCCTTCACGTCGCCACGCACTGATGACCTGCTCGGCCATCTCGCAGGTGAAGTCCGCGCAGGGCGTGGCCTTCGGCTGGTCGTCGGACGTGAGGCCGCGGAGCACCGGTTGGAGCACGGCCAGGGATGCCTCGGCCGCACCGATCGGGTCCAGAGGGTCTGGCACGGCCTTCCACTCGTCGGGGTCGACGTCGCCACTCGTGGCCAGCCGCTCCAGACACTCGAAGAAGTGCTCCCAGCCCATCGCGTGCCCGGCCGCCTGCCCGGCGTCGAGGCCTTCGTGGACCAGTGTGACCCGGCAGCCGGCGTCGGTCGGCTCGATCCTCACCGTCACCGTCGACGCGTCCGGCGGCAGGTCCGCGCTGCCCTCCCGGCCTCCGGGTCGTCCCTGCGGCCTCGTCCTTTCGGGTGGATGCCTAGGTTGGAGGCATGCCTCATACCCTCCGGCGCACGATCACCACCCGCTGGGACGCCGACTCGGTCTTCGCCTACCTGCTCGACTTCGAGCACGCTGAGGAGTGGGACTCGGGCACGGTGAGCTGCGAGCGGGTCACCGGCGACGGCGGCATCGGCACGCGGTATCGCAACGTCTCCAAGTTCCTCGGGCGCGAGACCACGCTCGACTACGAGGTGGAGAAGATCGTGCCGGGCCGCAACTTCGTGATCACCGGTGAGAACAAGACGGTCATCAGCAAGGACACCGTGATCGTCACGCCGTCGGCCAACGGAGGGGCCCAGGTCGAGTACCGCGCCGACATGACGTTCAAGGGCGTCGCCGGCGTGATCTCGCCGCTCCTGTCGCCCTTCCTCAAGAAGCTCGCCGACGACACCGAGACCCAGCTGCGCAGGACCCTCGAGGCCAAGGCCGCCGCCGCATGACGGTGGGCGGGGTCGTCGACACCCTGCTCGACCGCTCGGTGGTGCTCGGCTTCTCCCGGATCGGCCTGAGCGTGCGCTCGCGGCTGTCGGGCTGGCCGTCCGACCCGCCCGGCGACGCTCTGCTCGGGCGGGATGTCGCGGTCACCGGCGCCACCTCCGGGCTCGGGCTGGCCACGGCGCTGGGTGTCGCACGGCTGGGCGCCCGGGTCCACCTGGTCGTCCGTGACCCGGCCAAGGCCAAGGCGGTGGTGGCGAAGATCGCGGCCACCAGCCCGTCGACGGTCGTCGAGGTGCACCGGTGCGACGTCGGTGACCTGGACGACGTACGGCGATTCGTCGGTGAGTTCCGCTCCACCGGCCACCGCCTCGACGTGCTCGTGCACAACGCCGGCGTGATGCCTCCCCAGCGCACCGAGTCGGCCCAGGGCCACGAGCTGGCGATGGCCGTGCACGTGCTCGGCCCGGTCCTGATGACCGAGCTGCTGCGGCCGACCCTGCGCGAGAGCGACGGGCCGCGCGTCCTGCTGGTGACGTCCGGAGGGATGTACAGCCAGAAGCTGCGGGCCGACGACCCCGAGTACCTGACGGGCGACTACTCCCCCACCACGGCGTACGCGCGCAGCAAGCGCGCCCAGGTCGAGCTGCTGCCCGTGCTCCAGGAGCGCTGGGGGTCGGAGGGCGCGCACGTCTGGGCCACGCACCCCGGGTGGGCGGGCACTCCGGGCGTGGCCGAGTCGCTGCCGAGGTTCAACAGGCTCACCGGCCCGGTGCTGCGCGACGCGGACGGCGGTGCCGACACGACCGTCTGGCTGGCTGCGACCGACCCGGCGCCGGCCGCCGGCGGGCTCTGGCACGACCGCCGGCAGCGTCCGACCCACTTCCTGCCCACGACCCGCACACCCGCCGCCGACGCCGAGCGGATGTGGGCCTGGGTCTCCGAGCAGACGGGGGTCGGGGCGTAGGCCAACGTCATCGACCGATCGCGACCACCGGTTCCCGCGCGGGGTCGAGGACGCGGACCAGGTACCGCAACAGCCATCGGGGAGCGCTCACACAGCCCGCCGTCGCACCGCGGCCGTTGACGTGCAGGAAGATGCCGGCCCCTCGGTGCCGCACCTGCTCGCGGTTGAAGGACGTGACGACGGCGTACTCGTAGGGTTGCCGGAAGTCCGTCAGCCGCTCGCTGCTGTCGGCATGGCTGCTGGGCAGCCACCAGCGGAAGCCGCCCTGGTCCTTGTTGCGGTAGCGGTTGTAGTAGGCGGACTCGTTGTCCTGCACCCAGTAGTCGCCCGGCCGGATCCGCCGATAGGGCAGCCGCCACGCGTCCGACTGCTCGTGGGTGCCGAAGAACGACGGCAGCCGGAACGTGCCGAGCGGCGTGGTGCCGGTCCCCTGGCGCCGGTACGCCGCCCGCACCAGGCCGCCGTACCCGGTGCGACCGTCGGTGACCTGGCGCCGCGCCTCCCACGGACCTCCGGGCTCACGGGTCCAGTAAGTGACGCGGGCGTGCCAGCCACGGATGTGCTTCACGGTCACGACCTGGCTGGTGCGCTCGCTCGTGTGAACGCGCACCCCGTCGAGGGTCGCATCGGCGTGCACCGGTGCGGCGACGGCGAGGCTCGCCAGCACCAGGAGGGGAACGAGCCACGTCACGGGTGGTCCTCGAGGGTGCGCATACGACGGGCCGCCCCGGCCTGCGCGGCGAGCTCGTG
>JAICRP010000033.1 GCA_025966445.1 Nocardioides sp. | reverse complement strand
GTCGGGCAGACGACGACCTCGGCGCCGTACGCCTTGAGCACGTTGCGCTTGTCCTCGCTGACCTTGTCGGGGCACACGAAGACGCACTTGTAGCCCTTGCGCTGCGCGACCATGGCCAGGCCCACGCCCGTGTTGCCGGAGGTCGGCTCGACGATGGTGCCGCCCGGCTGGAGCTCGCCCGAGGCCTCGGCCGCCTCGATCATCCGCTCGGCGATGCGGTCCTTCACCGAGCCGCCCGGGTTGAGGTACTCGACCTTGGCCAGCACCAGGGGGCCGTCGTCGGGCCATTCGCCGTCCGGACCGCCCAGCGACGTCGACAGCCGCAGGAGGGGAGTGTGACCGATCAGCTCGAGGAGAGAGTTCACGTACTGCACCTCAGCAGGTTATGGGGAAAGCGCTGCGCGGTCGGAATTCGCGGTGCGTAACCTGGCTGCGTGGGGACAGTGGGAGCGGCTCGGAAGCTGGCGTCGGCGGCGGCGTACGGCGGCGGTGGCCTGTCCGTGCTCGGGGCCGGGCTCTACGGCCTGCTCCGCGCCGAGGCGAAGCTGGCCCGCCGCGCCATCGGCGAGACGACCGGCGCGCCGCCCGACGCGACCGGCTGGTACGGCCGCGGCCGGCCCGGCCCGGCGATCAAGGTCGCGCTGCTGGGTGACTCCAGCGCGGCGGGGTACGGCGTCGAGCGTGTCACCGAGACGACCGGCGCCTTCCTGGCCAGCGGGCTCGCCGAGAGCGCCGACCGGCGGGTGCACCTGCGGTCGTACGCCGTCGTGGGCGCCCGCTCGTCCGACCTGGTCGGCCAGATCGACCGTGCCCTGCCGACCGAGCCGCACGTCGCCATCATCCTGATCGGCGCCAACGACGTGACCCACAGCGTGCTGCCCTCGCAGTCGGTGCGACACCTCTCCGAGGCTGTGCGCCGGCTGCGGGACGCCGGCGTCGAGGTCGTCGTCGGGACCTGTCCCGACCTCGGGACGGTCAAGCCGATCGCTCCCCCGCTCAAGCAGGTCGGTCGCGCCTGGTCGCACCGGCTCGCCGCCGCCCAGACGATCGCTGTCGTCGAGGAGGGCGGCCGGACCGTCTCGTTGGCCTCGATCCTCGGACCCGAGTTCGCGGCGGCCCCCGCGCTGCTGTTCGGGCCGGACCGCTTCCACCCCTCGGTCGACGGCTACCGTCGGATGGTCGACACGCTGCTGCCGTCGACGCTCGCCGCGCTCGGCTTCGCCCCCGAGGACGAGGCAGAGCCCGAGGCCTACCGCGGCGAGGGCGTGCTGCCCGTCACGACGGCGGCCGTCGAGGCCGTGAAGACGGCGGGTACGGAGGTCGACGGCACCGTGGTCGGCGGCTCGCGCCGCGGCATGCGCGGTCTGTGGGTCGAGATGCGGCACCGCCGGCGGAAGCCGACCGCCGCCACCGAGGTCCCCGCGGACGACGAGGAGGGCGCCATCCTCCCGGGCGCCGAGGATGCCGACCGGGACCGGGGACCGGCCGCGGTCTAGACGGGTCCGGTGTCGGTGACACCGGTTTCATCGGTTCCGCGGGCCTGGCGGCACGTCTTTACTTACCGTCGTGGTGCCAGCGCACCTCGCTGGTGAACCAACAGCCCGGGCAGTCTCGGACGCCCTGGCACCCGCCTTGTCTCGGTACGAGGCCCCCTGACCCCCCGTACGCGCGTCCCCCCGCGCCCGTCCCGGAAGGCATGTCCCCCCCATGTCGACCCCACATCGGCGTCAGCCTGCCCTGCCGACGACGCCCCCCTCCGTCCAGAGCCTCGTCCTCTCGCTCGTCGCCGCCCTGGTGGCGGGCCTCCTGGCCACCGTCCTCGCCGCGAGCACCCCCGCCGGCGCGCAGGCCGCCCAGCCGCGCGACCATCACCACCCACGGCTCAGGATCGCGATCCTGCCGCCCGTGCGTCAGCCCGGAGCCGTCGTGGCGCCGAGCGGCGCCGCGCGTTCGGTCGTCCGCGTCACGCTCCGGCCCCGGACGACGGGCCGACCGGTCGAGCTCCAACGTCGCGTCGGCCTGAAGTGGCGCACGATCGCGACCAAGAGACTGCGACGTGGCGAGGCCCGGTTCCCGATCGCGGCCGGCGCCACCTCCGTCTACCGCGCGGTCGCCGCCTCCCACCGGCAGGGGCGGGTCCTCCCGAGCCGTCGGGTGTCCGAGACCTGGGGTGCGCCCGACTTCGTCGACGAGTTCGAGGGCAGCGCCCTGGGTCCTGCGTGGCAGCACCGCATCCAGTTCTACAACCCCTGGGGCGGCCGCGGGTGCTCCAAGGGCTCGCCCGAGGCAGTCTCGGTCGCCGACGGCGCGCTGCGGCTGAGCTCCATGCCGGACCGGGCCGCGCACCGCCTGTGCGTGGCGCGAGACGCGCGGGGCCGCAGCCTCGGTCGTTTCTCCTACCGGCTCAACGGTCACGTCTCCACCCAGCACAGCGCCGACTTCCTCTACGGCGTGGCAGCGGCGCGGATGCGGTTCCCCCGGAGCCTGGGTCAGCACGCGGCCTTCTGGCTGCAGCCGCGCGGCCTCCTGGAGGAGTCCACCACCCCGTGGGGGGCCGAGGTCGACATCGTCGAGTGGTACGGCGCCCACCGCCGCAAGAACAAGATGGCCATTGCCGTGCACAAGCCGATGCCGGACGGGAGCAAGCGCCAGATCGGGGGACCGATCGCCGACCCCGACCGTTACCTGGCCACGCGCGCGGACACCTGGTGGGACAACTTCCACGTGTTCTCGGTGGAGTGGACTCCGAGGAGGTACGTCTTCCGCATCGACGGGCACGAGGTCTGGCGCACCCGCGAGGGAGTCTCGGACGTCCACGAGTTCCTGATCCTGAGCATGCTGTCCAACGACTTCGAGCTCCCGTTGGTCGGCTCGGACCCGAAGCCGCGCACCGCCGAGGTGGACTGGGTGGCGTTCTGGCAGCGGTGACGGGAGAGCGGGTGCAGCAAACCAGTTGACCGGTTGTTGACAAGGGAAACTCCGAGGTCTAGACCTAGGGGGACGCGACACCCGAACGATCCACTGCTGGCGTGGACCCTCCCCCCATCCACCCATTCGGCGGGGCCACCCCGGACCGCCTCTCGGAAGGCATCCCCCCCATGTCTTGCGCCCCCCGTGTCCTTGGCGTGCCCATGTCACGCCTCCGTCTCCTCGTGCTCGTGGCGCTCCTGGTCACGGGTGTGCCGGCCATCGCGCCCGCCACCACAGCGGTGCCCGCGGCACCGCACCAGTCCGTCAGCGTCGGCGTGCTCCCTCCCATCGCCCAGCCGGGCGTGACCCCGGCCGCTCCCCGGAGCGCCCGCACCGTGCTGACGGCGACCGTGAGCCCACCGGCCCGAGGCAGGACGGTCCACCTCGAGGTACGTCGCCAGGGCCGCTGGTCGTCAGTCGCGACGCAGGTGAGTGACCGAAAGGGCACCGTGCTGTTCACGGCCGCGACGCGGGTCGGTGGCAGCGCGGCCACGTACCGCGTCCGGGCGGTGGCGTACGGCGGGCTGCCCGCGGTCCGGTCCGAGCCGGCGTCGGCGGCCGCCTGGGGAGACCCCGCGTTTCTCGACGGGTTCGACGGGGAAGCCCTCGGGCCGGCCTGGGAGCACCGGATCCAGTTCCACAACCCGTGGGGCGGCCGCGCGTGCTCCCAGGGCGACCCGTCAGCGGTGCTCGTCAGCGGCGGCACGGTGCGGCTCAGCGTGCTGCCCGACCCTGCGCTCGCGAACGAGACCTGCCTGACGTACGACGAGCACGGCCGCCCGACGGGCTCCCACACCTACCGCCTCAACGGACACATCTCGACGCAGAGCGCGTTCGACTTCCAGTACGGCGTCGCGGCGGCGCGCATCCGGTTCCAGCGACACCGCGGCCAGCACGGAGCCTTCTGGATGCAGCCGCGCGGGCTCCTCGAGACCGGGCCCACCCCATGGGGCGCCGAGATCGACGTCGTGGAGTGGTTCGGCGCCTCTCGGGGTCGCGAGCGGATGTCGACCGCCGTGCACCGCCACACCGGTGGCGGCGACGAGCTCACCAGCGTGGGCGGGAGGATCGACGACCCCGACCGCTTCCTGGCCGGCAGGAGCGACAGCTGGTGGACCGGCTATCACGTGTTCTCGGTGGAGTGGACCCCGCTGGAGTACGTGTTCCGGATCGACGGCCGGGAGACCACGCGGATCACCTCCGGCGTCTCGCACCACCCCGAGTTCCTGATCCTGAGCATGCTGTCCAGTGACTACGAGCTCGACCTGATCGACGACGAGGCGCTCCCCCAGCACCTCGACGTCGACTGGGTCGCCGCCTGGCCTCTGTCCAACCGGCGTTGAGCACGCCAAAGGGCCGGGGTCATCGCGACCCCGGCCCCTCAGGCGATCAGTGGTGCGTCAGTCCTGGTTGAAGAACGCCAGGATGCGCAGCAGGTTGGTGTAGATCCACACCAGGCTGACGGTCAGCCCGAACGCCGCCCGCCAGGACTCCCGCTCGTCGACGCCGGCCGCGATCCCCTGCTCGACCATGTCGAAGTCGAGGATCAGCATGAAGATACCCAGCGCCAGGCCGGCGAAGGCGGTGATCATGCCGATGCCGGAGACGCCGAACAGGCCGGTGCCGTTGCCGAACATCCGGAGCACGAGCTCCATGATCGAGAGGCCGACCATGCCGAACATGGCGGCGATCACGAACGTGCGGAACTTGGCGCCGACCTTGATGTTGAAGAACTTGTACGCCGCCAGCGTCCCGATGAAGGCACCGAAGGTGCCCAGCACCGCGTTGATGACGATGTGGTCGCCGAACTGGGCGTCGAAGAACTTGCTGATGGCGCCCAGCGCGACGCCCTCGGCCAGGCAGAACGCCAGGACGAGGGCGGGACTGACGATGCGCTTGAACGAGTTGACCATCGACAGGCCGAAGGCCGCGAGGCTCCCGATCGTCATCAGGGCGAAGAGGCCGGAGAGATCCTGGTTGGGCTCCGAGGTGATCTCGGGGGTCAGGAACCACGTCGCGGCGGCGGCCACGAGCACGACGGCGAAGGAGATCGCGCTGGCCTGGACGACCGAGTCGATGGTCATCGGGCCGCGGCGCTCGGTGCCCTGCGTGGTGGGCGAGCCGGGCGTGCCGGTGCCCCAGGTCGCGGGGTCGCCGTAGCCGGCGTACGAGCCGCCGTTGCCGGCGTACGTCTGGTTGCCGTAGGCGTTGGCCTGACCGGTGGCCTGCCCGTTGAACGCCTCCGAGCGGCGGAAGACGGGGTTGTTGCTCTGCATTGGTCTCCTCCTTGGAGGCCGAGGTGGGTCGAGGTGATGTCCACCAGTCCACACGACTCTATCGAGTGGACACCCATAGAACGAGCGCGCGACCCCCGGTGTTCCCGCGATCAGGTCGTGCGAGTCACCTTCGTGAGACCGCCGGGACGGTCCACGTCGATGCCTCGGGCCTCGGCGACCCGCTGGGCGAGGAGCTGGGCCGGGACGACGGCCGGCAGCGGCGTCAGCCACGGTGCGACCCGCGCTCCGGGCGGCAACAGGACGGGGACGGCGTCCAGGTCGGGGACGACGGTCGGCCCGACGGTCACGACCGGGGAGCCGCGCCGCGCCACCTCGCGGGCCAGGTCCAGCACACTGGCCGTGGCCGGTTCCTCCGGTGCCACCGCGAGCACGGGGACCTCCGGGCCCACCGCGGCGACCGGGCCGTGCAAGAGGTCCGCGGGCGAGTACGGCGCCATCAGCGAGCCCGTCAGCTCGGTCAGCTTGAGGGCCGCCTCGAACGCCGTGCCCAGATTGAGGCCGCGGCCGACCACGACCCCGCGCATCGATGCGGCGAGCACCTCGGCGGCCGCGTGGATGCCTCCGGTCCCGTCGATCGCGGCGGCGACGGCCCCGGGTACCTCCGCCAGCTCGGCCAGCCTCTCGGCGTCGTCGGCCGGGTCACCCAGGGCCAGGCCGAGCACCGCGACCGCGAGGACCGACGCGGTGTAGGTCTTGGTCGCCGCCACCGAACGCTCGGCGCCGGCCTCCAGGTCCAGCACGTCGGTCGCCGAGCGGGCCAGCGGTGAGTCCGGGTCGTTGGTGATCGCGACGGCCGGGGCCCCCTGGTCGCGCGCGGCGGCCAGCACCGTGACCACGTCGGGCGAGGCGCCCGACTGCGACAGCGCGACCACGGCCTTGCCCCGGACGTCGATCCGGCCGCCGTACACGGTGTGGAGGCTCGGCGTCGCCAGGGCGACGGACAGTCCGGTCCGCAGCGACCAGAGGTACTGCGCGTACCTCGCGGCGTTGTCGGAGCTGCCGCGCGCGACCACGACGACCCCGTCGATGTCGCCGCAGCGCAGGGCCGTGCGCCACGCGTCCAGCCGCGGCAGCTGGGCGTCGAGCAGCCGGGCCAGCACCGCAGGCTGCTCGGCGATCTCGGAGGTGAGCAGACTCATGCGACCGGCACGCCGCCCAGGTACGTCGTGCGCAGGACCAGGCCGTCGTCGAGCACCGTCACGTCGGCGCGCGACCCGGGTCGCAGCACGCCCACGTCGTCGCGTCCGATCAACGCGGCGGGCGCCGAGGTGACGGCGCGCAACGCCTCGACGGGGTCGACGCCGAGCTCGACCGCGTTGGCGATCGCGGCCGACAGGGTCAAGGCGCTCCCGGCCAGGGCGCCGTCGCTGTTGCGGACCGCACCGTCGGTGACGTCGAGAGCCACGTCGCCCAGGGCGAACCGGCCGTCCGGGCGGCCGGCCGCGGCCGTCGCGTCGGTGACCAGGACGACCCGGCCACGGGCCGCAGCCCAGACGACCCGGACCACCTCCGGCGCGAGGTGGTGCCCGTCGAGCACGAGCTGGACCACGATGTCCGACCGGGAGAGGGCGGCGCCGGGGAGCCCCGGCTCGCGGTGGTGCAGCGGGCTCATCGCGTTGAACAGATGCGTGACCGTGCGGGCGCCGGCGTCGAAGGCCAGGCCCGCCTCGTGAGCGGTCGCGTCGGAGTGGCCGAGCGAGACGAGCACGCCCTCGGTGGCCAGGGTCTTGACCAGGGGGACGGCGCCGGGCAGCTCGGGGGCGATGGTCACGGCCACCACGTCGGCCCGGCGGCGCCAGCGCGCGAGCTCGTCGGGGTCGGGGTCGCGCCGGTGCTCGGGCGGGTGGGTGCCGAGCCGTCGCGGCGAGAGGTACGGCCCCTCCAGGTGCACCCCCAGCGACCGCGCGGCCCCGCTCGACGATCGCCGGAAGGCCTCGGTGAGCCGGTCGAGGGCCCGGTCGGTGTCCGCCGCCGCCGCGGTGATCAGGGTCGGCAGGAACGCCGTGACTCCGTACGTCGGCAGGGCCGCCGCGAGCGCGAGCATCTGGTCGACCTCGGCGGCCATCAGGTCCACACCGGCGAACCCGTTGACCTGGAGGTCGACGAGGCCGGGCGCCGCGATGCGTCCGCCGGGAGCCGGAGGCAGCCCCACGGCCGCGACGACGTCACCGTCGAGGCTGACGTCCCCGGGGACCAGGGTCCCGTCGACGAGCGCGGCGGACACCCCGAGCTTGCGCGTCATGGCGCTCCTCCCGGCACCAGGACGCGGAGGCGCCTGGGCAGCTTGTGGTAGGCATTCGCGGGCGGCGGCAGGCGCAGGGGCTCCGCACCGGGCGTGATGCGGCCGAGCACGCGCGGCGCCTCGACCCCGATGGCGAGGGTGGTGCCGGGCACGCCGTGCCAGGTCAGGAAGCCCAGAAGCGCCCACATCACCGCCTCCTTGGCGTCGGCGGGGATGCCGAGCTCGTCACTGACGACGACACTCACCCCGTCCAGGCGGCGACGCAGGGCGGCCATCAGCGCCGGGTTGTGCACGCCCCCGCCGGAGACCACGACGCACGTCACGCCGTGCGGGCGCAGGGCCCGCGCGACCGAGTGCGCCGTGAGCTCGGTCAGCGTGGCGAGCAGGTCGGGCCCGGACACCTCGCCGTGGCGGTCGAGCACGTCGTCGAGGTAGCCGGCCGAGAACTCCTCCCGGCCGGTCGACACCGGCGGGGCGAGCGTGAAGTGCGGGTGCTCGAGCAGCTGGTCGAGCAGCGTCGTGACGACGGTGCCGGCCTCCGCCAGCCGTCCGTCGTCGTCACGGGTCTGCCGGCCGCCGGTGACCCGGGCGGCGGCGACGTCGAGCAGGCAGTTGCCCGGGCCGGTGTCCCAGGCGACCACCGGCTCGCCCTCGTCGCGGACGACCGTGACGCTGGCGATGCCGCCGAGGTCCAGCCCGGCCCGCGGGCCGCCCGGCGCGGCGAGCCACAGGGAGTCGAGGGTGCCGGCCAGAGCCGCGCCGTCACCGCCCGCCGCGACGTCCCGGGCGCGCAGGTCGGAGATGACCGGCAGGCCCGTGCGCTCGGCCACCCAGGCGGGCTGGCCGATCTGCAAGGAGCCGACGCAGAGCCCGTCGCGGATGTCGTGGAACACCGTCTGCCCCGGCGAGACGACCAGGTGCGGCGGCCGGTCGAGCATCGCGATGGTCGTCTCCACGGCGTCGGCGACGGCCTGGCCGATGCGCTGGTCGAGAAGGCACAGGGCCGCCGCCGACGTCGCGGCCGGTGGCTGCAGCGCCAGGATCTGCTCGCGCAGCCCGTGGGGCCAGGGGTGCGAGCGCCACAGCACCGTCTCCATGCTCACGTTGCTGTCCTCGAGTCCGAGATCGACCACGGCCACGTCGAGGTCGTCGGCCGAGGTCCCCGATGCGACCGCGCACACCCTCATCCCCGTTCCCCCTCCAGCTGGGCGACGGCGTCGCGGGCGCGACCGTCGCTCTTGCTGAGGGCATTCTCTGCCGTCGCGGCGTCGACGCGGGCGAGAATCGAGACGAGAGCCGTCTTCGGCCGCCCGTCGGCGGCCTCGAGCGCGACCCGTGCCTCGTCCTCGGTCACGCCCGTGGCCTCGGTCAGCATCCGCTGCGCGCGGCGACGGAGCTTCGCGTTGGAGGCGTGCACGTCGATCATCCAGGCGCCGTAGCTCTTGCCGGTCCGGACCATCGCGCTCGTCGACAACACGTTGAGGACGACCTTCTGTGCGGTGCCGGCCTTCATTCGGGTCGACCCGGCCAGCACCTCTGGGCCGGTCAACAGCTCGATGGCGACGTCGGCCTCCGCCGCGATCACGCTGCCAGGGTTGTTGACGATCGCGACGGTCGACGCTCCGTGCTCACGGGCGGCGCGCAGGGCCTCGAGGACGTACGGCGTCCGGCCGGACGCCGCGATCCCGACGACGAGGTCGTCGGGACCAGGTGCGCGGGCGAGCACGTCGGCGCGACCGTCCTCGGCCCGGTCCTCGGCCCCTTCGACCGCCTTCGCGCTGGCCTCACTGCCCCCGGCCAGGATGGCGACCACCCGGCTCGGGTCGGTGCCGAAGGTGGGCGGGATCTCGGCGGCGTCCTGCGCCGCGAGCCGGCCAGGTGTGCCGGCCCCGACGTACAGGAGCCGGCCGCCGGCGAGCAACGCCTTCTCGGCCAGGGCGACCGCGGCGGCGATGCTGACCCGGGCGGCCGCCACGGCCGCAGGGACGGTCGCCTCGGCGGCGAGCAGCAGGTCGACGAGCCGCTCCGGCGAGGCGGTGTCGAGGTCGGCCAGGTCGGCCCGGACCTGCTCGGTCGCGAGCAGGTCCAACCCCGACACCGCGCCCACGCCGCCACGACCGCCGCCGCCACCGCTGAGACGGTCGACATGGGCCTCGTGCGGGAGGTCGGTCCGCTCCGCGAGGAGCACGGCACCGTCGAGGGCGGAGCCGGCCGCCGCGACCACGGTGACGTCGTCGGGCAAGTGGCTGCGCCAGCGGTCCGCGAGCACGGCACCCAGGCCGCCGATGGCAGCGACCAGGTCGGTCCCGCTCTCCCTGGCCGCGGCCGTGGTGGTCCGGGCGAGGGCCTCGCCGGCAGCCTCCAGGACTTCGCGGGCCAGGGCGTCGCCCGACTCGGCCGCGGCGACCACGTCGACGGCGAACGCCGCCGTCACCGCGGCGACCCGGTCGCCGGCCGCGAGGGTGCCGGGCAGCCGCGCGAGGTCGCCGTACCTCTCCTCGGCCAGCGCCAGCAGGGACGTCGCGGGACCACGGCCGGCGCGGGCGTCCAGCGCGTGCCGCAGTGCCCGGCGGCCGATCCAGGACCCGCCGCCGTCGTCGCCCAGCCAGTAGCCGAGCCCGTCGACGCGGACGAGCCCGCGGCCGCCCAGGCCGACGGCCACGGCCCCGGTGCCGATCGCGACCACCGCTCCGGGGCCACCGGAGAACGCACCGGCGTGGGAGATGATCGCGTCGGACGTCAGCACGAGCTCGCGGGCCTGCAGACCGACGAGCAGGGCCCGGCCCAGGGCGGGCGCCGCCTCACTGCCGGCCGCGCCGACCGCGAGCACGTCGAACGTCGTGTCGTCCGGGAGCCCGGCGTCGCGTCGTACGACCGCCAGCGCGGCCGCGATCGCGGCCCGGGCCGCATCGGCGCCACCAGGGTCGGCCAGCCCCCGCGACCCCGGGACGCGGACCTCGCCCAGGACCTGGCCGTCGCGGACCGCACGCACGCGGCACGTCGTCTTGCCGAGGTCGACGCCGGCGACCAGACGTGGGGGCGGCGTCACCGGACCTCCCCCAGGACCAGGTCGGCCGCGGCCTCGGCCACGGCACGGCCGCCACCATGGGTGAGGACGACGTGGTCGCCCGGCACCTCGAGGTCGATGCCGGACCACACCACGACCGCTTCGGGGTGCCGGCCGACGAGGTCCGCGACCTCGGCGAGCTGGCTCGGGTGGCGAGCCAGCACCACCAGGCGACCGTCGCCGGCGCTCGCCTCGAGGAGGTCGCGCAGGTGACGGTCGCGGTCGCCGGCCGCGATGTTGACGGCACCGCCGAGGTCGACGACCCGGGGCCGGGCGACGCGGACGTCGCCACGCCGGGTCACGGCACGGGCGGCGACGTCGCCGGCGTCCTCGACCGCCGCCGTGGGGTCGTCCCGGAGCCAGGCGCGCAGGGCGGCGACCCGGGCGGCCGCCTGCTCGAGCCGCTCCACGCTGAGGCGTCCCTGCTCCACGGCGGCGACGACGGCGTCGACCACCAGCCCGACCCGTGCGTCCGCGTCGTAGGTCTCGGGGTAGCCGGGGTTGCCGATGCACAAGAGGTCGGCGCCCGCGGCCAGCGACCGCACCGCCCCCTCGGCGTGCCCGACCCCGTCCGAGATCGCCTTCATGTCCAGGGCGTCGGTGACGACCACGCCCTCGAAGCCGAGGTCCTGGCGCAGCAGGCCGAGCAGGGCCGGGCTCAGGGTGGCCGGCTCGGAGTCGTACGCAGGAAACACGACGTGCGCGGTCATCACGCACTGCACGCCGGCCTCGACGACCGTGCGGAACGGCGCCAGGTCGCGCTCGCGGAGCACCTCGACCGGGTCGGCGACGGTCGGGAGTGCCAGGTGGGAGTCGGTACGCGTCGAGCCGTGACCCGGGAAGTGCTTGGCGCAGGCGGCGACCCCCGCGCCCTGGAGACCGGTGACGAACGCCGCGCCGTGGCGGGCGACCACCTCCGATGTGGCGCCGAACGAGCGGACGCCGATGACGGGGTTCTCGGGGTCTGCGTTGACGTCCACCACGGGCGCCAGGGCCACGTCGACGCCCACGTCGCGGAGGCGCCGTCCCATCGCCGCAGCCACCCGGCGGGTCGCATGCACGTCGTCCAGCGCGCCGAGCGCCGCGTGGCCGGGGTACGACGAGCCGGTCGCCGCCTCCAGGCGGGTGACGTCGCCGCCCTCCTCGTCCGACATCACCAGCACCGGGCCGAGCCCGTGCAGCGCGCCGGCCAGCGTGGCCGCCTGCGACTCGTCCGCGACGTTCTGGGCGAACCAGCACACGCCGCCCAGGCCGGCGTCGATCCTGCGGGCAAGCCAGTCGGGGACGTCCGTGCCGACGAAGCCGGTCACGACCGCCGCGTGGGCGAGACGTCTGATCATGGAACCCTTCGGAAATGAGACCATAGGTCTAACTCTGTGGTCGATTGTGGCCATGCCCGGGGCGTCCGTCAATGGCGGGCGCTGCCACCGGGGAAGATGTCCACCACGATCCGGTAGCGGTCGCCGCGGTAGACCGACCGGACGAACTCCGCGATCCGACCGTCGGCCACCCGCGAGGTCCGTTCGAACAGGAACGCCGGCGCGCCGGCCTCGGCACCCAACAGCTCGGCCTCCTCCACGGAGGTGAGGCAGGGTTCGACGGTCTGCGTGCCGGCCACGATCGGCGTGCCGTAGCGGGCCGCGAGCAGCTCGTAGAACGAGGTGTCCTCGAGGTCCTGACCGGTCAGGCCGGGGGCCACCTCGCACGGGACGTGGAGGTCCTCCAGGGCCATCGGCTCGTCGTCGGCGGTGCGAACCCGGCGTACGTGCAGGACGTTCGCGTGCGGGGGTACGCCGAGCAGGCCGGCGCGCATCATGCCGGCGGGCGAGACGCGCGCGAAGACGGTGTGGCCTCCGGGCCGCAGACCCCGCGCCCGCATGTCCGCGGAGAACGACGTGGCCGTGAGCCGTTGGGTCACCTTCGGGGACGCGACGAACGTCCCCGAGCCCTGCCGCCTGATCAGCCGCTCCTCGGCGACCAGCTGGTCGACCGCTCGGCGCAGGGTCATCCGGGCGACGCCGAGGTCGCGGGCGAGCTCGCGCTCGACCGGCAACGGCTCACCGGGCGACAGGGTCGCGATCAGCTCCACGAGGCTGGCCCGGACCCGCCGCTGCTTGGCGGTGTCCCGCCCCGCGTCCACGGAGGTCATGGACCATTGGTACAGCATGCGGCGGGGCCCGGGCCACCACCCGAGTGCCGGGGCGCTCCGACCGTGGTGCCCCCGCTGGGGTTCGAACCCAGACTGGATCGCTTTTAAGGCGACTTCCTCTACCGGTTGGGATACGGGGGCCCGGGCCGGACGTCATACGAAGTGGTCGCCCGGGCGACCAGATCGTATGACGTCACGGGCGGTACGACGCGGCGCGGCCGAGGACGTCGTCGAGCATGGCTTCGGTGAGGCGGCCGGTGAAGGTGTTCTGCTGGCTGGGGTGGTAGCAGCCGAGCAGGGTGACGGATCGACGGTCGGGTCCGGCAAGCGCGACCGACGCGCCGTGGCCGAACTTGGGGCGGGGCTTCGGCACGACGTACCCGGCCGCGGCGAGGGCGTCGAGGGCGCCGACCCACCCGAAGCCACCCAGGGCCACGACCACGCGCAACGAGTCGGCCACCAATGCGATCTCCTGGCGGATCCACGGCTGGCAGGTGTCGCGCTCGAGCGTCGTGGGCTTGTTGAGCGGTGGCGCGCACCGCACGGTCGCGACCATCCGGGCGCCGAACAGCCGCTGGCCGTCGCCTGAGTGCTCGGACGTCGGCTGCGCGGCCAGCCCGACCCGGTGCAGCGACGCGAACAGCCAGTCCCCCGACGAGTCGCCGGTGAACACCCGGCCGGTCCGGTTGCCGCCGTTGGCCGCCGGGGCCAGGCCGACGATCAGCACCGACGGGTGCTCGTCGCCCCAGCCCGCGATCGGCCGGCCCCAGTACGGCTGGTCGGCGAACGACGCCCGCTTCTGGTCGGCGACGTGCTCGCGCCACGCCACCAGCCGCGGGCAGGCCGAGCAGACACTCACCCGCGCGTCGAGCTCGCCGAGGTCGTCGACGAGGGCCAGCCGGCGGACGTCGTCCGCGGTCGCCGCGACCGGCGTCGAGGCCGACGCCGGGTCGTCGGGCCAGCCGGTGCCGGGAGGTACGGGCGAGGCGAACCGCCGCCGAACCAATGGGTGGGTCAGGAGCGTCACACCACCTAGCATGACCACACCGCTCGACGGGGCCAGCATTCCGCGACCGGTCTAACAGCCGGAGGGCACCCATGGGACACGCACGCAAGTACCTGAGAGCAGGGATCGGCGCACTCGCCGGCTTCGCGGCCGTCATCGCGACGGTGCCGGGGCCGTCAGCGGCCGAGGGCACGCCACCCCCGGTGACCCCTGCCCGGTCCGTGCCCGGTACACCCGCACCGCTCACCATCACGACCGAGGGCGGCGTGCCGATCACCAGCAGGGACGAGTACGTGAACGGCTCGATGCTGCTGGACGGCGTCCAGCGGACGATCGAGATCCGGGGACGCGGCAACTCCACGTGGACGTGGCCCAAGAAGCCCTACAAGATCAAGCTCGCCGAGGACGCGGCCCTGCTCGGCACCGAGCCCCGCGACGAGTGGGTGCTGCTGGCCAACTACGCCGACCGCAGCGCGTTGCGCACCTTCCTCGCCATGAGCCTGGGGGCGTCGACCCGGTTGGCGTTCACCCCGCGAACCCGCTTCGTCGACGTCGTCCTCAACGGCACCCCCGTCGGTCTCTACCTGCTGACCGACCAGGTGGAGCAGGGGACCGAACGGGTCGAGCTCCCGGACAAGGGCTTCCTCCTCGAGATCAACAAGAGGTTCCGCGAGCAGGGCGACCGCGGGTTCTGGTCCGACCACCGGATGCCCGTGTCGTTCAAGGACCCCGACGAGCCGAACCGCACCAAGCGACAGAAGGTGCGAGGCGCGGTCAACCGCTTCGAGCAAGCGCTCTACGGCAAGGACTTCACCGACCCCGAGACCGGCTACGCCAGTCACATCGACGTCGAGAGCTTCATCGACTGGTACCTCGTCGAGGAGCTGTTCCTCAACCAGGACTCGTACTTCGCCACCAGCGTCCACTTCACGTGGTCGCCGGGGGGCGAGATCGCGATGGGGCCCCTGTGGGACTTCGACCTGAGCGCCGGCACGAAGTGGAACGCCACGTCCTCCCCCGAGGGCTACTACACCCGGCACCACGGGGAGCACTGGATCGACCGGTTGTTCGACGACCCGGCGTTCACGCGTGCGGTGAAGGCCAGGTGGGCCCAGCTGAGGCCGGTCGTCGACACGATGATCGCCGAGATCCCGGCCGCTGCCGACGTCATCCGTCCCTCCGCGCTGACCAACTGGGCGATCTGGCCCGAGACGACCGAGAGCGAGCTGAAGGGCAGCGTGCACGCCGACACCTTCGACGGAGAGGTCTCCTTCCTCAGGAACTGGCTCGCCACCCGGGCCGTGTGGATGAGCAGGGACGAGGCGATCTTCGGCGTCGCGTCGTCGAGGATCCGCGAGAGGGCCGGGGTGATCGAGGTGCCGGTACGCATCATCGCCGAGCAGTTCCGGCCCGTGCAGGTGGCCTACACCGTGGCGCCCGGCTCGGCCACCCGGGGCGAGGACTTCCGGGTCATCGGCAACACGCTGACCTTCGGACCGGGCGAGAACGTCAAGACGCTCAAGCTGCGCATCCTCGACGACCACGAGGCCGAGGGGCCCGAGAAGGTCGTGCTCAAGCTCGACGGAGCTGCCTCGGGTGTACCGCTGAGCGATCCCTCCACCGTGACGTTCACGATCATGAGGAACGACCAGTAGCCGTCAGACCATCGACCACGCGATCCCGTCGAGGATGTCGGCCTCGGAGGCCACCATCGTCGTCGCCGAGCAGCGGCGCAGGACCCGGCTCAGGATCAGCCCGCCGGCGCCGAGCACGTCGACCCGGCCGGGGTGCATCCAACCGAAGGTGAGCCGTTCGGCGATCGGCATCGCGACCAGCCGGTCGACGAACGCGTGCACGTCGGCGGCGGCGACCACGGACTGGTCGATGACGCTCTTGTCGTACGTCGCCAGTTCCAGCACACCGGCGGTGATCGAGAGCGCGGTGCCGGCGACCGCGACCACGGTGGCCGCCGACGCCACGGGCACCGGGCAGGCGTCGAGGTGGGCGTCGATGTCAGCGACGCAAGCGGAGACCGCCTCGGGCGACGGCGGGTCCACCGTCAGGTACCGCTCGTGCATCCGCACGGAGCCCATGTCCATCGACTGCGCCGCGGTCGGCCCGGCCGCGTCGCCGAGGACGAGCTCGGTCGACCCGCCGCCGATGTCGACCACCAGGACGGGGAGCTCCGGTGGGGTCCGCAGGTTGCGGACCGCGCCGTCGTAGGCCAGCGCTGCCTCCTCGGAGCCCGACAGCACCTCGGGCCAGACGCCCAGCCGCGCGTGCACGCCCTCACCGAAGACGTCGGCGTTCGAGGAGTCACGCGTCGCCGACGTCGCGCAGAAGCGGATGCGGGCGACGTCGTGCGAGTCCAGGATCGCGGCGTACTCGTCGATCGCGGCGAACGCCCGCCCGAGTGCCTCGTCGGACATCCGACCGGTCGCATCGACGCCCTGGCCCAGCCGGACGATGCGCGACTCCCGTACCGACACCTCGGGCAGGTCGCCGACCAGCAGCTTGATGGTGTTGGTGCCGCAGTCGAACGCCGCGACCTCAGACACAGGGCCCGGCCTCCCACCAAGCGCCCAGGCGATCGAGCACCTCGTCGCCGAGGGGGTTCACCCCCGGACCGACCGCCAGCGCGTGCGCGGCCAGCACGTGCAGGCACTTCACGCGGTTCGGCATGCCGCCGGCCGAGATGCCGTCGATCTCGGGTACCTCGCCCAGCGCGGACCGATCGGCCAGGTACGAGCGGTGCGCGGCGGCGTACGAGGCGGCGAGCCCGTCGTCCTCGCCGAGCCGCGCCTCCATCTCCTTCATCAGACCCGAACCCTCGAGGGTGCCGATCAGCGAGGCGGCGCGCGGGCAGGTCAGGTAGTACGTCGTCGGGAACGGCGTCCCGTTGGGCAGCCGCGGCTCGGTGGTGACCACGTCGGGGTTGCCGCACGGGCACCGGTGGCCGATCGCGTGGATCGCCCGCGGCTCGCGACCGAGCTGGGCCTGGACCGCGGCCTCGTCCGAGGGGTCGATCACGCTACTCCTTCGGCGGCCCGATCTTGGCCAGCGGCTCGGGCTCGTCCTCGGGAGCGGGCGGGTTGCCGGCGATCAGCACCGAGTCCCAGACCGTCGTCCACCAGGCCGTCGGCTCCTTGACCAGCACGTCCCTCTTCGGCAGCAGTGCGGTCACGGACTCCAGCGGCTTGCCGTCGGCGCCGAGCACGACGTAGGACGTCTCGCCCGGCATCACGTACCCGAACCGCGCGCGGGCCTGGCTCTGGATGAAAGCGGGGTCGCGCCATCGTTCCTTCTCACGCTCGAGCCCGTCGATGTCGGACTCGCTCTGCGCGATCTGGGCCTTGAGCTCGGCGATGTGCTGGCGCTGCTGGAGATAGGCCTTGAGCGATGAGGCATAGCTGACGGTCAGCACCGCCAGCACCAGCACGAGCACCGCCGCGCGCCCGGTCAGCCTCGGTCGCCACGACCGCTTGCTCGTGACGGCGGGGGTCGAGCCCGTGGTGACCCACGCTGTGCCGCGCACCTCGGTCTCCGGGGCGTCGTCGACGGTCGGGGCCCGTCGCACGGCGCCACGCGGAGAGCGCTGCCCCGGACGCCGCGAGCCGTCGCGCGACACCCCGTGGGGCGCGCGCGACGTACGGCGGTCGGGCTTCGGCACGTGCCGAGTCTGCCCGACCGCCTCCGCGAATCAGCCCTGGAAACGCGGGAAGGCGCCGGCTCCGGCGTACCTGGCCGCGTCGCCGAGCTCGCCCTCGATGCGGAGCAGCTGGTTGTACTTCGCCACGCGGTCGGACCGGGCCGGGGCGCCGGTCTTGATCTGGCCACAGTTCGTCGCGACGGCCAGGTCGGCGATCGTGACGTCCTCGGTCTCGCCGGAGCGGTGGCTCATCATGCAGCGCAGGCCGTTGCGGTGGGCGAGGTCGACGGAGTCGAGGGTCTCGGTGAGCGAGCCGATCTGGTTGACCTTGACCAGCAGGGCGTTGGCCGTGCCGGTGTCGATGCCGCGCTGCAGCCGCTCCACGTTCGTGACGAACAGGTCGTCGCCCACGATCTGGATGCGACCGCCGAGGGTCTCGGTCATGGCCTTCCAGCCGTCCCAGTCCTCCTCGTCGAGGGGATCCTCGATGGAGACGATCGGGTAGGCGTCGACGAGCTCGGTGTAGTAGGCGACCATCTCGTCGCTGGACTTGGAGCCACCCTCGAAACCGTACGAGCCCTTGTCGTGGAACTCGCTTGCGGCGACGTCCATGGCCAGCGCGATGTCGGTGCCGAGGGTGAAGCCGGCGGCACTGACGGCCTCGCCGATCAGGTCGAGCGCGGCCCGGTTGCTGTCGAGGCTGGGCGCGAAGCCGCCCTCGTCGCCGAGGCCGGTCGAGAGGCCCTTCTTCTTCAGGACGGACTTGAGCGCGTGGTAGACCTCGGCGCCGGTGCGGACGGCCTCGGCGAAGGTCGGGGCGCCGATCGGCGCGATC
>JAICRP010000108.1 GCA_025966445.1 Nocardioides sp. | reverse complement strand
TCTCCGACCGCAACGTGCACATCGGCCCGTCCGACTACGTCGCGTGGCTCGACGACCGCAAGTGGGCCTACGTCCGCCTCGAGGGTCGTGCGTTCGGCGACGTGCCGCTGAACCTCGAGTACAAGCTCGAGGTCTGGGACTCCCCCAACTCGGCCGGCATCATCATCGACGCCATCCGCGCCGCGAAGATCGCCAAGGACCGCGGCCAGGGCGGCCCCGTCATCTCGGCGTCGTCGTACCTGATGAAGTCGCCGCCCGTGCAGCTGCCCGACGACGAGGGCCGCCGCCGCGTGGAGGCCTTCATCGCGGGCGAGGAGTAGTCAGACCCGCAACACCGCTTGACTGACCCGCCCGGGGCGACCCGGGCGGGTCAGTCCATTTGCGTGTCAGGTGATCTAGCCTCGGGGCATGACCGAGAACCCGCCTCCCCCGTCCGGCACGCCCGAGGGCGGTGGCAGTACTCCTCCGCCGCCTCAGAACCCCTACGGCTCTCCCGCTGGCCAGCCGTCCGCGCCACCTCCGCCGCCGCAGAACCCGTACGCCTCCCAGCCGCCGCCGCCGGCCGAGCCCTACGCGAGCAACCCGCCGAGCGCCGGCCAGACGCCGTACGGCGCGCCTCAGCCGCCTGCGGGCCAGAACCCCTACGGCGCCTCGTCCTACCCCGTGGCCCCTGGCGGTCCCCCGCCCGTCGCCGGCGTCCAGCCCGGAGGGCTGGGCGGACGCTTCTTGGCCCGCCTCATCGACGGCATCCTCATCGGCGTCATCACCGGCATCCTGGGAGTCATCCTCGACAGCCCCGTCGCCGGCGGGGTCCTTGGCGGCATCCTCTACCTCGCCTACTTCATCTACATGGAGTCCAGCCGTGGCCGGACGCTGGGCAAGCAGCTGCTCAAGCTGCGGGTCCACGGCGCCTCCGGCGGCAACCCGACGGCGGAGGAGTCGTTCAAGAGGAACTCCTGGTACGTCCTCGGCATCGTGAGCTCCGTGCCGATCCTCGGGATCATCGCCAGCCTCGGCGTCCTGATCGCCGTCATCGCCATCGCCGTCACGATCAGCTCCGACCCGCTGAAGCGTGGCTGGCACGACAAGTTCGGCAACACCAGCGTCACCAAGGAGGGCTGAGCTCCCTGATCGACCCCGACGACCTGGCCGCGCGGCTCACGTCCGAGCTGGACGAACGGCTCGCCGAGGCGGACGCGCAGCTGGCGGCGCGCTACCCCGGCGAGCGCGCGGGACGCCAGCCGGTCCACACGGCGTACGTGCCGGCCGACGCGTTCACGGCCGGCACGGGGCGGGACTGGGGCCGGCAGGCGGAGGCGCTGCTCGACGAGCACGCGGACAGGTTCGCGACGGTGGTCGCGGACGCCGACATCATCCGGCGGGTCAAGGCCAAGCTGGCCGACGAGCCGGTCGAGGACCTGCGGATCGACTTCGAGGACGGGTACGTCGGTCACGGCCGCGAGCGCGAGGACGAGCACGTACGCAAGGCCGCGCACGCGCTTGCCGAGGCGCAGCAGGACGAGACCGCGCCACCGTTCGCGGGGATCCGCATCAAGTCGTTCGAGGCGCCCACCCGGGAGCGGGGCGTGCGCACGCTGACCGGTTTCCTGGCGGCGTACGCCGAGTCGCGCGGCTCGCTGGACGGGTTCGTGGTGACGCTGCCGAAGGTGACCAGCACCGAGCAGGTGGCGGCGTTCGTGCACGCCGCGTCCACGATCGAGGACGAGCTCGGGTTGGCCGATGCGTCGGTGCGGTTCGAGGTGCAGGTCGAGACCCCGCAGTCGGTGATCGGCCCCGACGGCACCGCCCTGGTCGCCCGGATGGTGCACGCGGCCGGCGGCCGGCTGACCGCCTTGCACTACGGCACCTACGACTACTCGGCGTTCTGCGGGATCGCCGCGGGCCAGCAGTCGCTCGAGCACCCGGTCGCCGATCACGCCAAGCTCGTCATGCAGGCGGCCGCCGCAGGCACCGGGGTACGTCTCTCCGACGGCTCCACCAACGTGCTCCCCGTCGGCGACGGCGACGCGGTGCACCTCGCCTGGGAGAACCACCACCGGCTGGTCGTCCGTTCGCTGGAGCGCGGGTTCTACCAGGGCTGGGACCTGCACCCGGGCCACCTGCCGACGCGGTACGCCGCGACGTACGCCTTCTTCCGCGGCGGCCTGGCCCGCGCGCTCGAGCGGCTGCGGGCGTACGCCGAGCAGCGGCAGGAGGGGTCGGTCGCCGACGAGCCCGCCACTGCCCGGGCGCTGGCCGACTTCGTGCTCCGGGGCCTTGACTGTGGCGCGGTCGACGCGACCGAGGTCGGCGAGGAGTCGGGGCTCGGCCACGACGACCTGCGTCGACTGGCCCGCCGCTAGCCCGACGACATCCGCGTGGATGCCCGGTCGAGCGCGGACCGGGACCGCTCGAACTGGGCTGCGGCCGACGCGGGGTCGTCGCCGATCGCTGTGATGCCGACCTGGCCGTTGCCGCCGATGGCGCTGGCCATGTGGAACACGGTGCCGGTCCGGGTGTCCGGGTCCCACCCGAGATCGTGCTCGGGCAGCACGTCGAGCAGGTCGTCGGTGGTGAGGGCGGCGTACCTCGGCCCCGTCAGGTGGTCGGTGGCGCGGTAGTACTTGGCCGACCCGTCACCGTCGAGGTACGTCGCCACCGAGACGTCGTACCCTCCGCCGGCCAGCGAGTTGAGGGTGGCGAGCGGGTGGGTGGTGCCACCATTGCGCAGGTTGATCTCGGAACCGAACGCCGTCCAGCGGTCACCGGTCCGGGCGGCCAGGAAGTCGATCGACAGTCGGCCGACCATCCCCTGCGCCGCCAGGAACTTCCCGACCGCCAGGGCCTGGTCGGCAACCTGGGCGGCGTACGCCGGTGCGGCGGGCATCGAGCAGCCCAGGTAGGAGAGCCCGTGCGGACCTCCCAGCTCCTGGTCGTGCGTGGCGAAGAGGTCGACGTCCCCGTCCGGCGTGGTGCGCAGCTGGGCGCTGGGACTGCGCACCTCCTCGGCCACCAGGAACGCCTCGACCACCCCGCCCTCGTCGGCGAGACGGGCGTAGAAGCTCTCGACGTCGTAGCCGGGGTCCTCGGGGACGAGGGAGTCGACGACGTCGCTCGACCCGGACCTCAGGTCGATCGTGCCGTTGCCGATGCCGCTGACACCTTCGTCGTGCTTGACGATCACCCGGGCCAGGCCGGGGTCGGCTCCCACCAGCTGCTCGATCGCCTCCCGAACGTCGCCCCGGTCGCGGACCCCGCTGACGCCGGGCACGGTCGGCACCCCGGCCGCCGCGAACGCCTCCCGACTGCCGGTCTTGGTGCCCCAGTGCGCGTACACGGGGTGCGCGCCGTACACCGGGATGCCCAGGAGACCCGCCAGCCTGACGTCGTCCTCGGTCACCGTGTGGCCCACCACCACGGCGAGCCTGGGGTCCACGACCGCCTCCCGGATCCGGCGAACCGTGCCCGGGTGGTCGAGCACCTTGCGGGTCAGCGACATCCGTCGCGCGTCGACGACCGGGACCAGCGTCAGCCGCGACCGCACCTCCGGAGTGTCCAGGCCAGGCACCAGCCCCAGCCAGTAGTCGATGAGCCGGGAGTGGATGGGCATCGAGGTGACGTAGACGATGCGGGTGCCCGGCGAGGCCAGGCCGAGGAGGTGGCACAAGAAGCGCTCCTCGAAGGCGGGCATCAGCGGCAGCCAGTGCTCGGTCACGGTGGCGGAGATCGAGTGGTTCACCACGATGGTGCGTTGCGCGTCGCCAGTGGGCCGCCAGGTCATCACCGGCCAGGCGGTGCGCAGCTGGGCCGTGAGCTCCTCGACCGTGGGTACGGCTGTGGCCACCGCTCCTCCCCGGACCGCGGGGCCGCGAGACCCCCAGGCGGGGCACCCGAGCCCACGGTAGTGAGCGGTCAACGGGCACGACAACCGCGCCCCTACCGAGAATCGCTAGGGTCGGCGCATGGCGGTGTTGGGCGCGAACCAGTACGGCAAGGCGGAGAGCCGGGTCGTGCGGATCGTGCGCGGGGCCGACCGGCACGAGATCCACGACCTCAACGTCAGCACGTCCCTGCGCGGCGACTTCGACGCCGCCCACGTCGACGGAGACCAGTCGGCCGTGCTGCCGACGGACACCCAGAAGAACACCGCGTTCGCCTACGCCAAGCTCCACGGCATCGCCTCGCCCGAGGACTACGCGCTGGCGCTGGGCCGGCGACTGCTCGAGGCCACGCCGGCCGCGGCCTCGGCGCAGGTGCGCGTCGAGCAGTACGCCTGGGACCGGCTCGGCAGGCACGCCTTCGCACGGCGAGGCGGTGAGGTACGCACGTGCGTCGTCGAGATCGGCCGCGAGACCGTCCAGGTGACCTCGGGACTCCAGGACCTGGTGCTGCTCAAGTCGACGGGCTCGGAGTTCAAGGGCTTCCTGGTCGACGAGTTCACCACCCTGCCCGAGGCCGACGACCGCATCCTGGCGACCTCGCTCGCCGCCCAGTGGGTCCACGACGCGGTCGACGCGGACTGGAACGCGTCCTACGACCTGGTGCGCGACGTGCTGCTGTCGACCTTCGCCACGACGTACTCGCGGGCGCTGCAGGAGACGCTCTATCTCATGGGCGCGGCCGTGGTCGACACGCTGCCCGGCATCGCGGAGGTGCGGTTCTCCGCGCCGAACAAGCACCACTTCCTCGTCGACTTCTCCGGGTTCGACGTCGACGGGTTGGAGAACAACGGCGAGGTGTTCATCGCCGCCGACCGGCCGTACGGCTTGATCGAGTGCACGGTCGTGCGCGAGGAACGGGACTCGTGACGCTCGGCCGGGACCAGCTGCTCGCCTGCCTCGCCGTGCCTCGGTGGGCCGACGACGTGCTGGCCGGCGAGCCGTACGCCGACCGGGCCGCTGCTGTGGCCCGCGCCGACGAGGCGGCCCGCACGCTCACCGACGAGGAGCTCGACCAGGCGCTGTCGGGCCACCCGCGGATCGGCGAGCGCGGCGGCACGCAGTCGCAGCGCGAGCAAGCGGGCGTCGACCCCGCGGCGGGCGACACGGCCGCGCGGCTGGCGGCCGGCAACGCGGCGTACGAGGAGCGCTTCGGGCGGGTCTTCCTGATCCGGGCCGCCGGCCGCGACGCCGAGGCGATCCTCGCCGAGCTCGACCGGCGGCTCGGCAACGACGACGCGACCGAGCGCGCCGAGACGGTCGACAACCTGAGGCAGATCGCGCTGCTGCGCTTGGAGGCGCTGCTCTGATGGCCACGCTCTCGACCCACGTGCTCGACACCGCGGCCGGTCGCCCGGCGGTGGGGGTCGCCGTCCGACTGGAGTCCCGCGACGGGGACGTCCTCGACTCGGGCGTCACCGACGACGACGGCCGGGTCGGCTCGCTCGGCGGCGGGCTCGGCCTCGGGGGGTACGTGCTGCGCTTCGACACCGGCGCCTACGTGAACGGCTTCTTCCCCGAGGTCGTCATCGTGTTCACGGTCGCCGACGACCGCCACCACCACGTACCGCTGCTCCTGAGCCCGTACGGCTACTCGACCTACCGTGGCAGCTGATCTCGTGGTGCGCGCCCGGCGCGTGGTCGTCGGGGATGCGGAGGTGGCGGCGTGCGTCGCGGTGACGGACGGACGGATCGCCGCGGTGACGCCGTACGACCGCGTGCCGTCCGTCCCGATCGTGGTGACGCTCGGCGACGACGAGGTGCTGCTGCCGGGACTGGTCGACACCCACGTGCACGTCAACGAGCCGGGCCGGACCGAGTGGGAGGGCTTCGCGACGGCGACCCGGGCGGCCGCGGCGGGCGGCGTGACCACGATCCTGGACATGCCGCTCAACTCGGTGCCGGCGACGACGACCGTCGCCGCCCTGGATCTCAAGCGGTCGGTCGCCGAGGGGCAGGCGTACGTCGACGTCGGGTTCTGGGGCGGGGCGGTGCCCGACAACCTCGCCGACCTGGCGCCGCTGCACGGGGCCGGGGTGTTCGGCTTCAAGTGCTTCCTGCTCGACTCCGGCGTCGCCGAGTTCCCGCACCTGGCCCCCGACGCGTTCGCGGCCGCGATGGCGGAGACGGCGCGGCTCGACGCGCTGATGATCGTGCACGCGGAGGACGGCTCGCTCCTCGACGACTCCGCGCTCGACGGCGAGCACTACGCGGGGTTCCTGGCCTCCCGCCCCCGCGCGGCCGAGGAGGCCGCGATCGCGCTCGTCCTCGAGCAGGCGCGGGCGACGGGCGGGCGCGCGCACGTCGTGCACCTGTCGGACGCGGACGCCGTCCCGATGCTGCGGTCCGCCCGCGCCGAGGGCGTGGACGTCTCGGTCGAGACCTGCCCGCACTACCTGACCTTCGACGCCGAGCACGTTCCCGACGGCGCCACCGAGCTGAAGTGCTGCCCGCCCATCCGCGAGGCCGACAACCGCGAGGCGCTGTGGGCCGCGCTGGCCGCGGGCGACGTCGACCTGGTCGTCTCCGACCACTCCCCGTGCACGGCCTCGCTGAAGGCGAGCCCCGACTTCGGCGTGGCCTGGGGCGGGATCTCCTCGGTCCAGCTCGGCCTGCCGGTCGTGTGGACCGGGGCCCGGGCGCGCGGACACTCGCTCGTCGACGTGGTGCGGTGGATGGCGACCGCCCCGGCCGACCGGGTGGGGCTGACCGACCGCGGGCGGATCGCCGTCGGCGCCCAGGCCGACCTGGTGCGGTTCGCCCCGGACGCGTCGTTCACCGTGGACGTGGCCAGGCTCAAGCACCGCAACGCCGTGTCGGCGTACGCCGACCGGCCGCTCGTGGGCGAGGTACGGGAGACCTGGCTGCGCGGCGTACCGGTGGACGACGATGTGCCCCGAGGACAGCTGCTGGTGAGAGGGAACTGATGGGCTACCACGTGCCGACAGGCGGGCTGCCGCCCCAGACGGCGTTGACGACGGACCGGTCGCGGTTCACCGAGGCGTACGCCGTCATCCCGGCGCGCACCCAGAGCGACATCACCGCCTCGCACCTGCCCGGCTGGACGCACATGCGGATGTGGGTGCTGGCCCGGCCGTTGAGCGGGTTCGCCGAGACGTTCAGCCAGTACGTCGTCGAGCTGCGGCCCGGTGGCGGCTCGTCGGCGCCGGAGGTGGACCCGACCGCCGAGGCCGTGCTGTTCGTGACCTCCGGGACGCTGGCGCTCACCGTCGGCGAGGCGGCGTACGAGCTGGCGCCCGGGGGGTACGCCTACCTGCCGCCGGGTGCGGCCTGGACCCTGCACAACGAGACCGAGGCGACGGGGACGTTCCACTGGATCCGCAAGAGGTACCAGCGGGTCGACGGCCTCGCCGCCCCGGAGGCGTTCGTGGCCAACGAGCGCGAGGTGGCGCCCGTGGTGATGCCGGGGACCGACGGCGTCTGGTCGACGACACGGTTCGTCGAGATCGACGACCTGCGCCACGACATGCACGTCAACATCGTCACCTTCCAGCCCGGCGGCACGATCCCGTTCCCCGAGACGCACGTGATGGAGCACGGGCTGTACGTGCTGGAGGGCAAGGCCGTCTACCTGCTCAACACCGACTGGGTGGAGGTGGAGGCCGGCGACTTCATGTGGCTGCGCGCGTTCTGCCCCCAGGCCTGCTACGCCGGTGGCCCGGGCCCGTTCCGCTACCTGCTGTACAAGGACGTCAACCGTCACGCACCCCTGGTCCCCCTGATGCCCTGACGTGGCACGGGGTGCGCTGTACGCGATAGTCCGTGACAGTGACGTCACGGACTATCCGGAAATGACACCGTGACCAGCCAGCGAAGGCGTGGCTACAGTGGCGGGTACGGCCTGGTGTTCGCATGGATAACCAGCAGGCCGAGCCCGCCCGAGGGACCTGGGCCTGCAACCATGCCGTGTCGACGCGCGCGGGGAGGTGTGGATGGCCGGGATCGTGGTGAACGGCGAGCAGCGTCCTCTCGAGGGCGTGCCCCTGCACACCAACGCGCTGGACTTCCTGCGTGCCTGCGGGCTGACGGGCGCCAAGGAGGGCTGTGCCGAGGGTGAGTGCGGCGCGTGCTCGGTGCTGGTGGCGCGGCCCGCCGCGGACGGCACGGACGCGACCGAGTGGACGGCGATCAACTCGTGCCTCGTCCCGGCGGCCAGCCTCGACGGGCAGGAGGTCGTCACGGCCGAGGGGCTCGGCTCCCCCGACGACCTGCACCCGGTCCAGCACGAGATGGCCGTACGAGGCGGGTCGCAGTGCGGCTACTGCACCCCGGGGTTCGTGTGCAGCATGGCGGCGGAGTTCTACCGGGCCGGACGATCGGCGACCAACGGTTCGGGACCCGCGCCCCACGACGCGTACCACGGCGAGAACGGCTTCGACCTCCACGCGCTGAGCGGCAACCTGTGCCGGTGCACCGGCTACCGGCCGATCATGGATGCGGCGTACGCCCTCGGGTTCCCGAGCGCCGACGACCGGCTGGCCTCACGTCGTACGGCGACCCCGCCGGCCGCCGTACCGACCCGCCTGCACGACGCCGAGGCCCAGTTCATCCGACCCACCGATCTGCAGCAGGCACTGAGGATCCTCGCGGCCGAGCCCGAGGCGACCGTCGTCGCCGGCAGCACCGACTGGGGCGTCGACGTGAACCTCAAGGGCGCCCGGGCAGGCCTCGTGGTCGCCGTCGACCGGCTCGACGAGCTGCGCGGCTGGTCCGTCGTCGACGCGGAGATCCGCATCGGTGCGGCCCTCACCCTCAGCGAGGTCGAGCGGCGCCTCGACGGGAGGCTGCCGCTGCTGGCCGCCCTCTTCCCGCAGTTCGCCTCGAGGCTGATCCGCAACGGCGCGACCCTGGGCGGCAACCTCGGCACCGGCTCGCCGATCGGCGACGCGCCACCGGTGCTGCTCGCGCTGGAGGCGTCCGTCGTGCTCGCCTCGACCGACGGGACGCGGACGGTGCCGTTGAGCGAGTACTTCACCGGGTACCGCGAGTCGGTGCGCGCGCCGGGCGAGCTGATCACCGAGGTCGTCGTACCCCTCCCGGCTGCCACCACGACGGCGTTCCACAAGATCGCCAAGCGGCCGTTCGACGACATCAGCAGCGTGGCCGTCGCGTTCGCCCTCGACATCGCCGGCGGCACGGTGGCCAGTGCCCGCATCGGGCTCGGCGGCGTGGCCGCGACGCCGATCCGAGCCATCGCCACGGAGCAGGCGCTCGAGGGACGGCCCTGGGACGACGAGACCGTCGAGGCCGCCGCGCAGGTGCTGGCCGGCGAAGGCACACCGATCTCGGACCAGCGGGCGAGCGCGGCGTTCCGTCAGGCCATGCTCGGCAACGCGCTGCGGAAGCTGGGGGCGGAGGTGCCCGCATGAGCCACCTCAGCGACCGGCCCGAGAACGCCGTCGTCGGCCTCACCATGGAGCACGAGAGCGCGGCCCTTCACGTCACCGGGCACGCGCTCTACACCGACGACCTCGTCCGCCGCAGCCAGCACGTGCTGCACGCCCACCCGGTGCAGGCGCCGCACGCCCACGCGCGGATCACCCGCCTCGACCCGACGCCGGCGTACGACGTCCCCGGCGTCGTCAGGGTCCTGACGCAGCAGGACGTCCCCGGCGTCAACGACGCCGGCATCAAGCACGACGAGCCGCTCTTCCCCGACGAGGTGATGTTCCACGGGCACTCCGTGTGCTGGGTGCTCGGGGAGACCCAGGAGGCCGCGCGCCGCGGGGCCGCGGCGGTCGAGGTCGAC
>JAICRP010000267.1 GCA_025966445.1 Nocardioides sp. | reverse complement strand
CAGCGCCCCGACCTGTCCGGAGAGCCAGTAGTGCGAGTGCAGGGCAGAGTAGTGGCCCAGTGGCTGGGAGGCCTCGGCGCGCAGCACCTCGCGGGCGAAGACGCACATCTGGCCCGGCAGCTCGGCCTTGGTCAGCCCCTCGAACGGACCGGCGTGGATGTTGCGGACGAGCACACCCGGCGCCGCCTCGACGACCGTGGGCAGCTCGGAGGCTGTGGCCCGGGTGAAGATGTCGACCTCGACGCCCCGCTCCGCGAGCCGCTTGGACAGCTCCATCACGTAGACGTTCATGCCGCCGGCGTCGCCGGTACCCGGCTGGTCGAGCGGCGAGGTGTGCAGACTGATCATCGCGACGCGATCCAGTGACCCCACGTGCATGCCTTCCGGTCGGCGGACTCCTCCAGAGAGCCCAACCGCGGAGTTCGACGACTGATTCCCGCTGGTGTCGCTGGGTGTCTCAGAGAGTGGCCCGCTGCGGGGTCGGCCGCGCCAGCTGGACGATCGCGAACACCGTCACCGAGGCCCCGGCGATGCCCCAGACGATCCCGTCGTCGTCGACCGATGAGGCGGCGAAGGCGACGACCATCCAGAACAGCAGCGGCAGTGCGCAGGCCACGAACAGACGCAGCGCGAGCAGGCCGCGTTTGACCAGCAGCGTGCCGAGCTCGAGGAGGAACAGCGTGATCATCGCGGCGCCGGCCCAGAACAGGCCGAGCTCGACCGGGTCCTCGCCGCCGTCCCAGAGGAAGGCGGCGACCAGCCAGGCCAGGCCGCCGAGAAGACCGATGACCTGAGCGACACGCGTCAGGCGAGCGGGAACCTGTGCTCCCTGGGCGTCCGTCCTCCGATGGTCCGACACGACCGGCCAGTCTGCCGTCGGAGGCCGCGCGGCACAATCGCACCATGGTTCCAGCACCCAGCAGCCGACGGATCGCCCTCGTCACCGGCGCCAGCAGCGGCATCGGCGCCGCCACGGCCCGACGCCTCGCGGCCGAGGGTTTCCTCGTGCACTGCGCCGCCCGCCGTACCGACCGGATCGAGGCGCTCGCCGACGAGATCGGCGGTGTCGCGACGGCGTGCGACGTCACCGACCGCGAGTCGGTCGCCGCGCTCGCCGAGCGCGTCGGCCCGGTGCTGCACGTGCTGGTCAACAACGCCGGCGGCGCCTTCGGTGCCGACACCGTCGAAGGGGCCGACCCCGGCGACTGGGCCCGGGCGTACGACGTGAACGTGCTCGGCACCCTGCACGTCACCCAGGCGCTGCTGCCCGCCCTGCGCGCCAGCGGTGACGGCCTCGTCGTCAACCTGGGCTCGACCGCCGGTCGGGTGGTCTACGAGGGCGGGGGCAGCTACACGGCGTCCAAGCACGCCCTCAAGGCGCTGACGGGAACGCTGCGGCTGGAGCTGAGCGGCGAGCCCATCCGCGTCACCGAGGTGGCGCCGGGGATGGTCCGGACCGACGAGTTCTCCCTCAAGCGCTTCGGCGGGGACACCGCGAAGGCGGACGCCGTGTACGCCGGGGTACCCGAGCCGCTCACCGCGGACGACATCGCCGACGTCGTCGGCTGGGTGGCCACCCGGCCCGCGCACGTGGACATCGACGAGATCGTGGTGCGTCCCGTCGCCCAGGCAGCCCAGCACAAGGTGCACCGGGTCACCTGACCGCGCTGGTTTCGGGCAGACTTCGGTTCGTGCAGACCATCGGCCTCGTCGGGGGCATGAGCTGGGAGAGCAGCGCGGTCTACTACCGCGACCTCAACGTCGGGGTTCAGGAGCGGCTGGGCGGGCTGTCCTCGCCCCGGCTGGTGCTGAGCACCGTCGACTTCGCCGAGCTGACCGACCTCGAGGAGAGCGAGCGCTGGGACCAGATCGGTGAGTTGCTCGCCGACGCCGGCCGGGGCGTCGAGCGGGCCGGCGCCGACTTCCTGCTGCTGTGCACGACCACGTTCCACAAGGTCGCCGACCAGGTCGAGGCGGCCGTCGACATCCCGCTGCTGCACCTCGCGGACGTCGTCGCCGAGGCCTGCCTGGCGCAGGGTGCGACGACCGTCGGGTTCATCGGGACCAAGGTCGCGATGGAGGACACGTTCTTCGCCGAGCGCCTCGGCCGTCACGGCGTGTCGGTGATCATGCCCGCCGAGGAGCACCACGACTGGCTGAACTCCGCCATCTACGACGAGCTCGTGCACGGTCGGGTCGTGGACGCCAGCCGGCGGCGCGTGGTCGCCCTCACCGAGGAGCTGTGGGACGCCGGGGCCCGCGCGATCCTGCTCGGCTGCACGGAGATCGAGCTGCTCGTCTCCCAGGCCGACGTCGAGCTCCCGGTTCTCCCTTGCACCACGCTGCACGTCAACGCGGCCCTCGACCGCGCCCTGGCCTGACGTCGTGTGCTGAGACGGTCGCTCGGGCGGCCACT
>JAICRP010000236.1 GCA_025966445.1 Nocardioides sp. | reverse complement strand
GGGATCTCGCGGGGGTCCTTCTCCCGGTCCTGTTCGTTCTTCGGCACCCAGATGCGGCCGTCGTTGCGCAGCGACTCGCTCATCAGCGTGAGCTTGGACTGGTGATCACCGGAGACCGGGATGCAGGTCGGGTGGATCTGCGTCAGGCACGGGTTGGCCATGTAGGCGCCCTTGCGGTGCGCGCGCCAGGTGGCTGTGACGTTGCACCCCATCGCGTTGGTGGAGAGGAAGAAGACGTTGCCGTAGCCGCCGGAGGCGAGCACCACGACGTCGGCGAAGTAGGTCTCGATCTCGCCGGTGACCATGTCCCGCACGATGATCCCGCGGGCCCGAGGAGTGTCACCGTCGTCGACGACAATGAGTTCCACCATCTCGTGCCGGGTGTAGCACTTGACCGTGCCGGCGGCGACCTGGCGCTCGAGGGCCTGGTAGGCGCCGATGAGCAGCTGCTGGCCGGTCTGCCCGCGGGCGTAGAACGTGCGTGAGACCTGGACGCCGCCGAAGGAGCGGTTGTCCAGCAGGCCGCCGTACTCGCGGGCGAAGGGCACGCCCTGGGCCACGCACTGGTCGATGATGTTGGCGCTGACCTGGGCGAGGCGGTAGACGTTCGACTCGCGAGAGCGGTAGTCGCCGCCCTTGATCGTGTCGTAGAAGAGCCGGTAGACGGAGTCGCCGTCGCCCTTGTAGTTCTTGGCCGCGTTGATGCCGCCCTGAGCGGCGATCGAGTGGGCCCGTCGTGGTGAGTCCTGGTAGCAGAAGGACTTCACGACGTACCCCGCCTCGCCCAGGGTTGCGGCGGCGCTCGCGCCGGCCAGGCCGGTGCCGACCACGATCACCGAGAGCCGGCGGCGGTTGGCGGGGTTGGCGATGCGGGCCTCGAACTGGCGGGTGTTCCAGCGCTCGTCGATCGGACCGCCGGGCGCCTTGGTGTCGGCGATCGGCTCCCCGGGCGTGTAGTAGCCGGCGGCGTCGTCGGAGAACTCCGCCGGCGCCGACGGGGACGACGGCGCGCTGGTGGTCGTGTCGGGCATGTCGGTCACTGGCAGTCCTTCACTTCTCGATGACGCCCGCGAGGACGAAGATCGGCACCAGGCTGAATCCGCCGGCGATGATCACGGCGATGCAGAAGGCGAGCACCTTGGCCAGGTGCCGCGAACGCGCGTGCGGGGTGAGCCCCAGCGTCTGGGCGGCGCTCCAGATGCCGTGGTGCAGGTGTGCGCCCAGCATCGCCATCGCCACGAGGTAGAGGAGCGTCAGCCACCACACGGAGAAGGAGTCGACCAGCAGGTCGTAGGGGTCGTCGGTGGGTCCGCCGGAGACGTTGATCTTGCCGACCGTGAAGTTGAGGATGTGCCAGACCAGGAAGACCAGGATGGTCACCCCGCCCCACCGCATCATCAGGCTCGCGTAGGTGGCCCCGGTGTGCTTCTTCACGACGTACGGCACCGTGCGGGCCGAGCGGGCCCGTCGCCAGAGCGCGACCGCGCATGCGACGTGGACGACGAGGGAGACCAGCAGCACCACCCGCGTGACCCAGAGCAGGCCCCCGAACGGGAGCATCGGCTCGGCGAACGTGCGCAGGTGGTGGGCGTACTCGTTGTAGGCGTCGTGACCGGCGAACGCCTTGAGGTTGCCGTACATGTGCAGGCCGACGAACGCCAGGAAGACGACGCCGGTGACGGCCATCAGGAGCTTCAGCGCGATCGTGGTGCGCACGCCGCGTGTCCCCCGGACGAGGGGGCGGGGAGTCGTGGTGGCCACGAATCCACACGCTATCCCTCCGCGGCCTCGCCCACGACCGCTGGGTGTGTGAGAAATTCCAGGTCAGGCGTGGTCAGTGGCCGACGAGCCGGTGCACCCGGGTGAAGGTGTCGCGGTAACCGACGCCGCGCCAGGCCCGTGACGACAGCAGGTTGGTCTCCCGCCAGTCGGTGACGACGCTCGTGAAGCCCGCCTCGAGCGCCCACGCCGTGACCGCCTCGCCGAGGGCGCGTCCGACGCCGAGACCGCGGGCGCCGGGCAGGACCGCCGCGAACCCCAGGAAGCCCGCGTGGTCGGGACGGGCGGGTCCGACGTGCGCCGAGGAGACCTCGAGCGCGCACCCGACCGCGCTGCCGGCGATCGAGCCGTCGTGCTCGACGACCACGTTCCAGAACTTCGGGTTGTCGAAGTCCTCCTCCCAGTCCGCGACCCGCTCCTCGTACACGTCGGGCGGGCCGCCGGAGAAGGTCGGCGAGAGAGACTGGTGCTCGGTCAGCACCATGTCGAGCCGGGCCAGGACCGGGATCTCGGCCCTGACCGGCTGCCGCACCGTCAGGCCCGCGCGGACGGGGCCGGCCGCCGCGGGCTCCCGGATCCCGTGCGTGTGCTGGTGGCCGAAGGCGAGCCGGAACCACGCGTCGACCAGCTCGCGGTCGTGGGCGGGCAGCAGGGCGTAGTGCGCGACGCGGCCCTCGGCGACCCACCGCGTCGCTGCGAGGGCGTACAGGCCCCGCGCCGTCTCGGCCGCCTCGACGGCGTGGCCGGACGACTCGACCCAGATGTTGTCGCCCCACGGGGACCCGCTCTTCGGTGCGCCGAGCAGGTACCCCACCACCCGGCTGCCCTCGACCGCCGCCGAGCCCGAGGCGTCCAACAGCCCGTACGCCGCCGCGACCTCCTCGCGGGCCACCGCCGGGTCCTCGTACCTCGCCGACAGCAGCGGCTCGGCCTCCCGGTGCCTCCGGTGCCGTGCGGCCAACAGCTCCGCCGCCCCCTCGAGGTGCTCGCGGGTGAAGGGCACGATCTCGGGTCCGGTCACGCGAGAACGTTAGGGACACGCGGGACGTCGGCGCACCTGAGAATCACCACCGCTGGTCGAGGAGGGCCGTCGGGCCGGTCACCCGACCCCGTGACTACCGCGGCAGCCGGACCCGGACGACGGTCTCGTCGCCCTCGCGGACCAGCGCGATGGTGCCCTCGTGGTTCTCCACCACGATCCGGCGCGCGGTGTCGAGGCCGAGGCCGGTGCCCTTGCCGACGTCCTTGGTCGTGTAGAACGCGTCGAACGCGCGGGCGGCGACCGCGGGGTCCAGGCCCGCCCCGCTGTCGGCGATCTCCACGACGACGGCGTCGGCGTCCGCGCGGGTGGTGATGCGCAGCGTGCCCATCCCGTCCATGGCGTCGACCGCGTTGTCGATGAGGTTGGTCCACACCTGGTTGAGCTCGCCGGCGTAGGCGTCGATGCGCGGCAGGTCCGCTTCGTAGTCGCGGACGACCTCGACCCCCTGCTTCAGCTTGTGCTGGAGGATCACCACGGTGCTCTCGAGGCCCTCGACGACGTCGACCGGCTGGAGGGCCGCGCGGTCCATCTGCGTGTAGGAACGCACCGCGTTGACGAGCTGCGACACCCGGCCGGTCGCCTCACGCAGCTCCGAGAGCTGGGTGCTCACCGACAGGGTGCCGGCGACCCACTCGAGACCTGCGGTCAGGGCCGGCCCCGGCAGCAGGTCGGCCGCGTCCTCGAGCCACGAGACGGGGACGTCGGCGGTGGCCAGCGTCGAGGCCAGCGTCCACGGGTCGTCGACCTCGTGGTCCTCGAGCCACGCGCCCAGCTCGTCCTCGGCGTCGGAGAGCTGCATCGGCGTACGCGTCGGGGGCGCTGCTCCGATCCGGCGACGGAGACGGTCCAGGGCCAGGAACTGGTCGGCGGTGATCGCGCCCTCGGCGAGCTCGCCGAGCGAGTGCAGGAGGGCGGTGAGCGTCTCGCCCATCGACTCCACCGTGCGGACCGCGGCCGCTGCCGGGTTGTTCAGCTCGTGCGCGAGGCCGGCGGACAGGGTGCCGAGGGTGACCAGCGACTCGCGCTGCCGCACCGTCGCCTCGATCGACCGTGCCGTGCCGAACACGCCCCGGACCAGGTGCACGGCCAGCGGCAGCCAGTCCTCCATCAACGCTCGCAGGTCGGGCGCGGGGACCTTCAGCAGCCGACCGAACTCGACGCCGCGCCCCGTGGCCAGGTAGACACCGTCGTCGTCCCAGGCCTGGAAGCCGCCCGCCCAGCGGCCTGGCACCATCTGCCCGACACGCGTCTCCTCGCGCCCGACCGTCCGGAAGAGGTCGACGGAACCGTCTACCAGCACCCACCAGTGCGAGGCCGGCTCACCCTCCGTGAACAGCTGCAGACCCGGCTCGATCTCGATGGTCCGGCCGACGGACAGCAGCTGCTCGAGCCGCTCGTCGCTCAGGCCTTCGAAGATGGCCAGCCGCCGCAGCTCCTCGACGCGCATGGCAGGACCCCTCAGACCGTGGCCAGGTAGCGGTGCACCAGGTGCACGGCCATCGCGCCCTCGCCGACGGCGGAGGCGACCCGCTTCATGGAGTCCAGCCGCACGTCGCCGGCCGCGAACACGCCCGGGACGCTCGTCTCCAGGGCGTACGGCGCCCGGGCCAGCGGCCAGGTTCCCCTGCCCGCGTCGGCACCAGCCGGCTTGGTGAGGTCGGGTCCCGTCACGACGTACCCGCGCTCGTCCCGGACCACGTCCGTGCCGAGCCAGTCGGTGCGCGGCTGCGCCCCGATGAAGACGAACAACCAGCTGGCGGCCACCTCCTCGCACGTGCCGTCCCCGCGGTCGAGCAGCGT
>JAICRP010000031.1 GCA_025966445.1 Nocardioides sp. | reverse complement strand
TGGCGGGTCACGTAGTCGCGCCACTCCGAGGTGTACTCGAAGACGGACTTGCGGCACTCCGCGTTGAACTTCTCGATGCCGAGCTCGAGGATCTCCTCGGTCGTCTTCATCCCGAGCTGGCGCATCGCCTCGAGCTCGGCGGGCAGGCCGTGGGTGTCCCAGCCGAAGCGGCGCTCGACGCGGCGGCCGCGCATGGTCTGGAACCTCGGCACCAGGTCCTTGACGTAGCCGGTCAGCAGGTGGCCGTAGTGCGGCAGCCCGTTCGCGAACGGCGGGCCGTCGTAGAAGACGAACTCGTTGGCACCGTCCTCGCCGGCGTCGCGCTGCGCCACGCTCGCGCGGAACGTGTCGTCGTCGGCCCAGTAGGCCAGCACCGCTTCCTCGATCTGCGGGAACGACGGGCTCGACGGCACGCTCTCGTCGCCGGTGTGGGAGACCTGGGGGTAGGCCATGCGGTGCGCTCCTCGTGTCGGGTCCTGACACGAGGACGACTTCCGCCGCGGTACCACCTCGCTTGCCCTCCCCCAGGTTTCCGGGGAGGGCCACTTCATGACGGCTGTGACGGGCCTACCCGTCCGGTTCTACTGAGCCCGCGGCTGCGGACCGTTCTTCCGGAGGCTCGCCGCTGATGACGGCTCGAACGCCTGTCCGCTCAGGGTACGGCGTCGGGCGGCGGCGGACGAATCGGATTCAGCCCCGCAGCATCGGCGGGTGCAGCTGGACCGCCGGACCGCGGCGGTACAGCCGGGCCGGCCGGCCGCCGCCGCGGGTCGTGGTCGCGTGGGTCTCGACGACGAAGCCGTCGGCCGACGTGACCTTGCGGTGGAAGTTGCGCGGGTCCGGCTCGACGCCCCACACCGCGGCGTACACCTCCCGGAGCTCGTTGACCGTGAACGGCTCGGGGATGAGTGCGGCGGCCAGCGAGGTGTACTCGAGCTTGGCGCGGGCCCGCTCCACGCCGTCGCGGAGGATCCGGGCGTGGTCGAAGGCCAGCGAGCGCGACCGGCCCAGCGTCCCCACCGCCCGCCACGCCGCGTCGGCGGCGTCCGAGCCCGCGACCGGGTCACCCGGGTCGGGCACCAGCGCCAAGTAGGCCACGCTGACCACGCGGCCACGCGGGTCGCGGTCGGGAGAGCCGTACGTCGCCAGCTGCTCGAGGTGCGGCCGGAGGCGGCCGATGCCGGCCTCCTCGCCGAGCTCTCGGACGGCGGTGTCGACGAGGTCCTCTCCCGGCTCGACGAACCCGCCTGGCAGCGCCCACCGGCCGGCATACGGCTCGACGCCGCGACGCACGAGCAGGGCTTCGAGCTCACCCGACCGCAGGGTCAGGACCACCAGGTCGACCGCGACGAGCATCGGCGTCGGCTGCATGCACGCAGTCTACTCGTCAATTTGACGAGAAGTTTCTCCTGCCCTTAATGTCGAAATGACGATAAAGGACGAGAGGAGACAGCACCATGGCCGACATCCGCAGCTACCCCTTCATCAGCCACCTGCGGGCGGACCCGACCAGCTGGGTGCAGCACCAGCACAACGGCAAGGTCCGCCACGTCGGCGCCGGGCTGTCGTTCTGGTTCCGGCCGCGCACCTCGGCGCTCGCCGAGGTGCCGCTCGACGACCGCGAGCAGACGGTGCTCTTCCACGCCCGGACCGCCGACTTCCAGGACGTCACGGTCGCCTCCACGGTCACCTACCGGGTCGAGGACCCTCCCCTCGCCGCCACCCGCACCGACTTCGGCGTCTCACCGCGGACGGGCACCTGGAACGCCGTCCCGCTCGAGACCGTGGGCGGGCTGCTCGGCGAGCTCGCCCAGCAGCCGGCGGTCGAGCTGGTCGCGGAGATGACGATGGCCGAGGCGCTCGCGCACGGGATCGGGCCGATCCGCGAGCGGGTGGCCGCCGCCCTGGCGGCCGACCAGCGGCTCCGCGAGCGGGGACTGCTCGTCACCGACGTGCGGGTGGTCTCGGTGCGGACCGACCCCGACGTCGAGCGGGCGCTCCAGACCGAGACCCGCGAACGGATCCAAGGAGCCGCCGACAAGGCGACCTTCGAACGCCGGGCGCTCGCCGTGGAGCAGGAGTCGGCGATCGCCGAGAACGAGCTGACCAGCCGCATCGAGATCGCCCGGCGCGAGCAGGAGCTCGTCGCGCAGCGCGGCGCGAACGAACGGCTGCGCGCCACCGAGCAGGCCGCCGCCGACGAGATCACGTCGACGGCGAGCGCGGCCGCCACCCGGACGGTCGGCCAGGCCGAGGCGGACGCCCAGTCCGCGCTGCTGGCGGCGTACGACGCCGTCGACCACGAGACCCTGACCGCCCTGGCGCTCAAGGAGCTGGCGGCGAACCTGCCCGACGTCTCTAGCCTGACCACCCTCACCCTCACGCCCGACGTGCTCGGCGAGGCGCTGTCCAGGCTGGCGGGCGGAGGATCGAGATGAGCCTCGCCCCCAGGGCGGTCCTCGTGCACCGCCGGTCGGAGTACGAGGAGCTCGTCGCCCGCCACGCAACGGCCCGGCAGGTCGAGTTCTTCCTGGCACAGCGCGGCCGCTCGGTCGCCGAGGTCCGCGAGCGGCACGAGCTGCTGCACGAGGCCGTGCACCAGGTGTCGGCCGCCATCCCCGCGCCGTGGCGGCGCGGGGAGGTGGAGCGCGCCGACCTCAGCCGGTTCGCCTTCGCGCCGGAGGACGTCGTCCTCGTCGTCGGGCAGGACGGGCTGGTGGCCAACGTGGCCAAGTACGTCGCCGGTCAGCCCGTCGTCGGCTTCGACCCCGAGCCGGGCCGCAACCCGGGCATCCTGGTCCCCCACCGGCCCGGAGCCGCCGGGTCGGCACTGGTCCGGGCCGTCCGCGGCTCCTGCGTCGAGCTGACCATGGTCGAGGCGACCACGGACTCCGGCGAGACCCTGCGCGCGCTCAACGAGGTGTACGTCGGACAGCCCGGCCACCAGTCCGCGCGCTACGAGCTGCGCGTCGGGGAGGCGACGGAGCCGCAGTCGTCCAGCGGCCTCCTCGTCGGCACCGGCACGGGCGCCACCGGCTGGCTGCGGTCGGCCTGGCAGGAGCGGCACAGCGCCCTGGCGCTCCCCGGTCGCGACGAGCCGAGCCTTGCGTGGTTCGTGCGCGAGGCCTGGCCCAGCCCGGCGACGGGGACGTCGTACACCGAGGGCCTGCTCACCCACGGCGGTGGACTCGAGGTCGTCTCGGCCTCCGACCGGCTGGTCTGCTTCGGCGACGGCATCGAGGCCGATGCGCTCACGATCTCGTGGGGTCAGCGGCTCCGCGTCGCCGTCTCCGACACGCGGCTGCGGCTCGTCGTCTGACGGACTGCCCCTAGATCCCGTCCATGTTGCCGCAAGAGCTCATCAGGTGCGGCACGACGATGGGTGCTCGCGCGGGCTCCTTCTCGGCCTGCGGGGCGGCCGAAGCCGTGGCGCCCCACGACACCGACACCAGGATGAGAGCGGTGGCGGCGAGGGTCCGGCTGGTGCGCATGCCCCTCCTCATGAGTGGCACGCTACGCCGATGACCCCTGATAGTCACCCAGAGCGCAAGTACCCCGACATGTGGGTGGACCCGGAGGACGACCCCCGTGAGACGGGCACGATCCCGCGGGGCGAGCGAGCCGTGGTGCTCGACTACCTGCGGGCCTACCGGTTGACCTTCGAGATGAAGCTGGCCGACCTGGACGCCGAGCAGCTCGCCCGGCGCTCGGTCCCCCCGTCGACGATGTCGCTGCTGGGTCTGCTCCGGCACCTCGCCGGCGTGGAGCACTCGTGGTTCCGCCGCCGGCTCGACGGTCAGGACATCCCTCGGCTCTACGTCGACGACTCGGACTTCGACGGGGCGGTCGCGGACCCGGCCGTCGTCGAGCAGGCGTGGGAGGACTGGCGCCGTGAGGTGGCGTTCGCCGAGGCCTGGGCCGAGAGCAACGTGGACCTCGACCGGCTCGTCGACCTCGGCGACGACGAGACCGAGGTGCGCGACATCCTGGTGCACATGGTCGAGGAGTACGCGCGGCACTGCGGGCACGCCGACCTGCTCCGAGAGTGCATCGACGGCCGCACCGGCCAGTAGCTACGGCGCCTCGAACCGCGGGCGCACCCACCGGGCGTACCTCAGCCACCAGGCGACCCGGACGCCCAGCCGCCCGGCCCGCACCTGGATCCGCATCTCGTGGACGAGGCACTGCCTCCAGAGCGCCTGGGCCTGGTGGATCGTGCGGTGCACGACCGGCGTCTCCTCCGAGCGGGCCAGCCCCTCCTGGTGGGCCGACCACAGCAACCCCGGGTCGTCGCCCTCGACCAGCGTCACCACTCGCCCGGGTGCCGAGCGGTCCTGCTCGGGCCGCAACCGGAACCGGGCGGCGTACGGCGCCAGCGCGAGCGGATGGTCGGGCATCCGGTCCCAGGCGCGTTGGGTCTCGACCAGGCGGCCGTCGACCAGCAGGGAGCGCAGCCGCACGGACGGCTGGCCGTAGAACCAGTCGACCCCGAGGAACGCTGAGGCGTCGGGCGCTGCGAGCACGGTCTCGGGGATGCGCGCCGAGCGCCGCAGGTCGGCCTGGACGCCGGGGGCGTACCCGCCCACCAGGTCCTCCACCTCGGCGTCCGTCAGGTCGGCGCGCAGGCCGCCCACGCGACGGAAGCCCAGCGCCTCGAACCCGGCCACCACCTCCGGGTAGTACGGCGGCGGCCCGTCGACGGGCACCGGCGTGGTGTCGAGGACGAGGTCGGACGCACTGGCCACGGACGCACTGTAGGAGCGCGGCATCGGGTTTCGCGGTTGATCCGTAGGCTTTCGGCGTGACTGACGCGCCCACCACCGCTCCCACGACCGCTGGGGGGCTCGGCCTCGCGACCCTGATCGACGGTGGCGCCGACGACGGCACCGTGCTCGACGTGTGGTTCCCCGAGCCCCGGCTGGGCGATCTCGTGGAGGACCCGGCCCTGCGCGAGCGGCTCGAGGCGCTCGCCGGCCGCGACGACGTACGCCGCGTGCGGCGGGAGGTCCGTGCGGTGGAGGCCGCCCTTCAGGATCCCGCCACCACGGCCGAGGACATGTGGCTGAGACTGCACCTGCTGTCCCACCGCCTCGTGCGCCCGCACACGATCGTGATGGACGGCGCCTTCGGGCTGCTGACCAACGTCGTGTGGACGAGCGCCGGGCCGTGCGCGGTCGAGGACTTCGAGGCGACCCGGGCGCGGCTGCAGGCGGCCGGCCCCGTGATGGTCTACGGCGTCGACAAGTTCCCCCGGATGGTCGACTACGTGCTGCCGAGCGGCGTGCGGATCGCCGACGGCGACCGGGTCCGCCTCGGCGCCCACCTGGCGCCCGGCACCACCGTCATGCACGAGGGCTTCGTCAACTACCACGCCGGGACGCTCGGCACGTCCATGGTCGAGGGTCGCATCTCGGCCGGCGTGGTCGTCGGGAAGGACTCCGACGTCGGCGGCGGCGCGTCGATCATGGGCACCCTGTCCGGCGGGGGCAAGGAGGTCGTGTCGATCGGCGAGCGCTGCCTGCTCGGGGCGAACTCCGGCGTCGGCATCTCGCTCGGCGACGACTGCGTGGTCGAGGCCGGCTGCTACGTCACGGCCGGCACCAAGGTCACCCTGGCCGACGGCACCGTGGTGAAGGCCGTCGAGCTCTCCGGCTCCGACCACGTCCTGTTCCGGCGCAACTCGGTGACCGGCGCGATCGAGGCGGTGCCGTGGAAGGCCGGCCGGATCGAGCTCAACACCGCCCTGCACGCCAACTGAGGGGCGACCCAGCGTGACCCGGCGCCTGGTGGCGACCCTCGTCGTCGCGGCCCTCGCCTTCGGCGGCGCCGCGGCGTTCGTCACGTGGCGCGGCGGCTCGCTGCCGCCGCTGATCCCGGCCGTCGAGGGGTGCCAGGCGCGCGTCGACGGCCACCTCGTCGAGCTGGACCTGGAGCAGTCCCGCTACGCCGCCCTGATCGCGGCCATCTCGGTGCAGCGCGGGATGCCGGCCCGGGCCGCGACGATCGCCCTCGCCACGGCGTACCAGGAGTCGGGCCTGCGCAACCTCGAGTACGGCGACCGCGACTCGGTCGGGCTCTTCCAGCAGCGCCCGTCCCAGGGCTGGGGAACGCCCGACCAGATCCTCGACCCGTCCTACGCTGCCAACGCGTTCTACGACGCGCTGGCCCAGGTGGGCGGATACGAGTCGATGCCCGTCACCGAGGCGGCCCAGGAGGTGCAGCGCTCGGGGTTCCCCGAGGCCTACGCCGACCACGAGCAGGACGCGCGGGTTCTCGCCTCCGCACTGACCGGCAACTCGCGGGCGGCGTTCTGGTGCACCGTGGACGACGACCGCGACGCCGGCTCCCCCGCCCTCGACGGCGCCGGGCTGACGGAGCGGGCAGCCGAGGTACGGGCCGACCTCGCCGCGACCTTCGGAGACCTCCCGCTCGGTGGTTTCGAGCCCGGCGGCGTGCGCGACGGCCACATGGAGGGGTCGGCGCACTACGACGGCCGGGCGATCGACGTCTTCGTCCGGCCGATCTCGGAAGGCAACAAGCGCCGCGGCTGGGCCATCGCCGGCTACCTGGTCGCCCAGGCCGACCGCCTGGACATCAACACCGTGATCTTCGACGACCGCGTCTGGCGGGTGAGCAGCTCCGGGGACGGGTGGCGGGACTACCGCGTGCCGAGCGGCTCGCAGGGCGATCGCCGGATCCTGGAGCACCGCGACCACGTGCACGTCGACGTGGCCCGTTGAGCGTGGGATCGAGCAGTCTTCCGGGCTCCCGACACCCCGTGACACCCCGTTGACACGCCTGGACGGGGGGTGGTCTAGGCCAGTGACAACGCGTTTGCCTGGATGTGCCCGCTCCGGTGGCACTGCTGTTACGACACGACGAAATCAGCATCACGAAGGGCTACACACAGTGGTTCTCGCAGGCTAATTTTCTCTTCAACGCCGAGGAGGGGGCTTTTCGGCAGCGGGGGGGAGATCAGGAACATGCAGAGCACCACGATCTTGACAATGGGAACTGCGCTGAACAGGGCGCACGATCATGACGCAATTGTGGAGGTGCTGGTCGGAGGCCAGTGGCTCACCGGTGTCGTCGCGGGTGTGGACGGGTACGGAGTGGTACTCGTGGACGCTCAGAACGACCACTCGGTGGTGCGGATGGAGGCAATCAGCGCCGTCCGCGTGCCCGGCCGGCTGGCGGAGCACCAGATCGAGGCGAGAGACCTGTACGACGCCTCTGTCTGCTGAGAGAGGTGCATGTTCTCTAAAAGGCTGTGGCGCCCGTCTGGGGGGGCGGGCGCCGCGGCTCTTTTAGCCCTGGGTATTGGCCGATAAATGCGCCCTTGGTCGCGTTTGTCGGCCTTTACTTATTTTCGCAAGATACCGGCGGATAAAACCTCGGCGTCACGCCGGAATTCTTTACCCAGTCCTTTGCCCGGCGGTTGACAACTCGCTTTGCCGGGCCCGTGTCACAGCCGGTCCGACGCGGCGGCGACCCGCTCGTCGGTCGCGGTGAGGGCCACCCGTACGTGCTCGCTCCCCGCCGCACCGTAGAAGGCACCCGGTGCGACCAGGATCCCGAGCTCCGCCAGTGCCGCGACGGTCGCCCAACAGTCCTCGCCCCGGGTCGCCCAGAGGTACAGCGACGCCTCGGAGTGGTCGATCCGGAACCCGGCGCCCTCCAGGGCGCGCCGGAGCGCGGCCCGGCGGCCGGCGTACCGCTCCCGCTGCTCCTCGACGTGGGTGTCGTCGCCCAGCGCGGCGGTCATCGCGACCTGCTGCGGGCCCGGGACCTGGAGGCCGAGGTTCCTGCGGACGGCGAGCAGCTCGCCGACCAGGACGGGGTCGCCGGCGACGAACCCGCACCGGTAGCCGGCCAGGTTGCTCCTCTTGCTCAGCGAGTGCACGGCCAGGACACCCTCGGCGGAGTCGCCGCACACGTCCGGGTGCAGCACCGAGACCGGCTGGCTCTCCCAGCCGAGCTCGATGTAGCACTCGTCGGACACGAGCACCGTGCCACGGTCCCGGCACCAGTCGACGACCTTGCGGAGGTGCTCGACCGGGAGCACCCGGCCGGTCGGGTTGGCCGGCGAGTTCAGCCACAGCAGCCTCGGCACCTCCGGCCCGATCGCGGTCAGCGAGTCGGCGGCCAGGGTGCGGGCGCCGGCGAGCATGGCGCCGACCTCGTACGTCGGGTAGGCCAGCTCGGGGTGCACGACGAGGTCACCGGGGCCGACGCCGAGGTGGGTCGGCAGGCTGGCGATCAGCTCCTTGCTCCCGATGGTCGGCAGCACGGCGTCGAGACCCAGCCCGGTGACCCCGAGCCGGCGCTCCATCCAGTCGAGCGCCGCCTGACGGGTCTCGACGCGACCGATCGTCAGCGGGTAGCCGGGACTGTCGGCGGCGTCGGCGAGCGCGCGGCGTACGGACGCCGGGGTCGGGTCGACGGGCGTGCCGACCGAGAGGTCGACGATCCCGTCGGGATGCTGGTGAGCACGCTCCGCCGCGGGGGCGAGCCGGTCCCAGGGGAAGTCAGGGAGTCTCTGGGAGACCCGCTGGCGCACTACTCGTCGTGCTCTTGGGGCGGCAGGGCCGCGACGAGCTCGTGGTCGTGGTCGATCTCCCCGAGCTTCGCGGCGCCACCGGGCGAGCCGAGGTCGTCGAAGAAGTGGACGTTGGCGTCGTAGTAGCCCTTCCACTCCTCCGGGGTGTCGTCCTCGTAGAAGATCGCCTCGACCGGGCAGACCGGCTCACAGGCGCCGCAGTCGACGCACTCGTCGGGATGGATGTAGAGCATCCGCTTGCCCTCGTAGATGCAGTCCACGGGACACTCGTCGACGCAGGCCCGGTCCTTCAGGTCGACGCACGGCTGGGCGATGACGTAGGTCACCAGTTCCTCCTGAATCAGACCGCAGATGCGAGCGGCGCGAGTGGACCCGCCCAGCCTAGTCTTTGCGCGTGCCGCCGTCCGCTCAGGCCCAGGGCTTGGGCCCGCATGTCGTCGGGACGCGGGTGGTCGTCCGGCGCGTCCTGCCCGGGGAGACCGGGCCGTCAGGCGGGCCGGCGATGACCGACGTCCTCGGCGTGTGCACGGCCTGGGCCGACGGCGTCTGCGTGGTCGCCCCCTCCTCGGGCGGACCCCCCGTGACGATCCGCATCGCCGACATCGTCTCCGGCAAGCCCGTGCCGCCCCGACCGTCGCCCCGGTTGCGGGTCACGCCTCGCGAGGCCCAGGTCCGCGCGTTCGCACTGTTCCCGGACCTGGTCGTCACTCCGGTCCCCGGTCCCTCGGGCTGGCTGCTGCGCTCGTCGGCCACCGCCACCGCTCGCCGGGCCAACTCCGTCCTCGCCTTCCCCACGACGTCATCCGAATCGGAGGCTCTGGGCCGCGACTCGTATGACGTTGCGACGGTGACCGAGGTGGAGGCGTCCTACCGCGCGATCGGGAAGCCGGCGGTCGCGGCGGTGCTGGCCGAGTCGGAGGAGCGGACGTTCCTGGCGAGCCTCGGGTGGGTGCCGGAGAGCAGCGACGCGGACACCCAGTTCCAGCTCGCGTCCGTGGCGACCGCCCGGCGCGCCCTCCGCGGCGGTGACACCGACCGGGTCGTCGTCACTTCGGAGGACGGCGTGGCGTCGGCCTCCGTGCCCGGGGCGCAGGGATTCGCGGCCTACGCCGACGACTGGGTCGGCTTCCGCGGCATCGAGGTGGCGCCCGAGCACCGACGCCAGGGCCTCGCCCGCACGGTCATGGCCGCCCTCCTGGAGTGGGGCGCCGAACGCGGCGCCACGACGGCGTACCTCCAGGTCCTGGGGCACAACGCGCCGGCGCTGGCGCTGTACGACGGGATGGGCTTCACGACCCATCACACCTACGCGTACCTGACGCCCGGCGCGTGAGTGGCAAAGGACTTGGTGGGAGGGCGCCCGGGTCCGTACGATTTCCTCGACACCCGGTGAGGCCTGACAACCCTCGCTCGACCAGAGAAGCCGGGTCCGCGCGTCCGGCGTACCGACGAGAGGCCGATGACAGGTCGGCGAAGGTGTGGTGGCACCGCGACTTTGCCCCCGCCCACACCTCCAGGGCTTCCGTCCACTGGAGGTAGTCATGACACCACGCGTGCCCGACCGAACACTCTGTACCGACCTGCCCGCCGCCGAGCCCGGCTCGACCGTCCGTCTGCAGGGCTGGGTGCACCGCCGGCGCGAGCTGGCCCAGCTCACGTTCCTCGTCGTCCGCGACCGCACCGGGCTCGCCCAGGTCGTGGTGCGCGGCGAGGCCGACGTACCGCCCGAGGAGACCCCGGTCGAGGTCGTCGGAACGGCGACCGCCAACCCGCAGGCGCCTGGCGGGATCGAGGTGACCGAGCCGACGATCCGCGCGCTGTCCGACGACGCGGACACCCCGCCCGTCGAGCTGTGGCGGCCGACCCTGAACGCCAGCCTGCCGACCATGCTCGACCACGCCGCCGTCACCTGGCGACACCCGCTGCAACGGGCCAAGTGGGAGCTCGCGGCCGCCAGCCTCAAGGGCTTCCGCACGACGCTCGACGCGGGCGGGTTCACCGAGGTCTGCTCCCCCAAGCTCGTGGAGTCGGCCACCGAGAGCGGCGCCAACGTGTTCACGGTCGACTACTTCGGCCGGCCGGCGTACCTCGCCCAGAGCCCGCAGTTCTACAAGCAGGTGCTGGTCGGGGTGTTCGAGCGCGTGTACGAGGTCGCGCCCGTGTTCCGCGCCGAGCCGCACGACACGGTCCGGCACCTGGCCGAGTACGTCAGCCTCGACGTCGAGCTCGGCTTCATCGAGGACCACCGCGAGGTGATCGCGTGCCTGCGCGACGTTGTCGCCGGGATGGTGGCGGCCGTCCACGAGCACGCCGCTCCGGCGGTCGAGCGGCTCGGCCTCGACGTACCGGTCGTGCCCGAGGAGATCCCGCTGCTGCACTTCCGCGAGGCACTGGCGATCGCCGGAGCGCCCGAGGACGAGCCGGACCTGGCCCCGGCGCACGAGCGCGCGCTCGGTGAGTGGGCGAAGGCCGAGCACGGCAGCGACTTCCTGGTCGTCGAGGGCTATCCGACCGCGAACCGCGCCTTCTACAGCCACCCCGAGCCCGAGGACCCGCACTGGAGCCGGTCGTTCGACCTGATCTTCCGCGGCGTCGAGCTGGTGAGCGGCGCCCAGCGGCTGCACCGCTACGACGACTACGTCCGCACACTCGAGGAGCGCGGCTACCCCTACGCGCCCTACGCGTCGTACGTCGAGGCGTTCCGCAGGGGCATCCCGCCGCACGGCGGCTTCGCCATCGGCCTGGAGCGGTTCGTCGGCCGGCTCACGGAGAGTCCTAACATCCGTGAGGTGACGCTGTTCCCGCGCGACCTGCACCGGCTGGCGCCCTGATGGACGACCGGGTGGCCAGCGGGTCGCCGTACGAGGAGACGGTCGGCTTCAGCCGGGCCGTGCGCACCGGCCGGCACGTGTACGTGTCCGGCACCGCGCCGATCTGGCCCGACGGGCACGTCGACCCGGACCCGCTGACGCAGGCCCGCCGGTGCTGGGAGATCGCGCTCGACGCGCTCTCCCGGCTCGGCGGGTCGGCGGCCGACACCGTGCGCACCCGCACGTACCTCACCGACCGCAGCTTCGAGGGTCCGGCCAGCCGGGCGCACGGCGAGGTCTTTGCGGACGTGCGCCCGGCGTCCACGATGCTCGTCGTCGTCGGCATGCTCGACCCGCGGTGGGTCGTCGAGGTGGAGCTCGACGCGGTGCTGCCGGGCGACTAGTCCCGTGGCGGCCTGCAGATCACGGTGTCCGAGGGTGTGTACGTGGTGTGCATGACCTCGTCGTGGTCCTGGCTCGGGTCCGACGGCAGGTGGAAGTGGCGGGTCACGTCGATGTCGAAGCCGCCGTACCCCGTGTTCGGGTAGCAGTCCTCGGTGCGCAGCACCCGGGTCTTCGGCTCGGTGAGGTTGTACCTGGCGGACTCCGACGTGGTGATCTCCCAGTACTTCGTCGACCACATCGTCACCGTCGCGACGCCCTGGGCCGACGGGCTGCTCGGGGTGATGCCCGCCTGGATCAGGACGCCGTACGGCGTGTTGTTGGTGAACTTCAGGTCGACCGTCGGCCAGGCCACGGTCGCCTCGCGGCCCACCGGGTAGCGGTCGATGTAGAAGGAGTGAGGCTTGTGCTCGACGTCCTCGAGGCCGGCGAAGAAGGCGGCGTTGAAGGTCGTCGTGGCCGACTGCGAGACGCCGCCGCCGTAGTCCTCCTTGAAGATGCCGTCCTCGATGATGAACCCCTTCACGAAGCCGTTCTCGGGGGTGCGCTCCCCCACGGTGTCGTTGAGCGAGAACGTCTCGCCGGGCTTCAGCACGGTGCCGTTGATGAGCTCCATGGCCCGGCCGATGTTGGTGTTGCGGTAGTCGGCGTACGGGAAGTACGTGGTGAAGGTCGAGACCTGCTCCTTGATCTCCAGTGCCTTGGCGTCCGCCGTGCTGAACGCCGCCTCCTCGACCTGCGCGCTCACGGTGGCCTCACGCTCCCCCTCCGGCCGCGTGAGGGCGGCGGTGAAGGCGGCCGTCACCTCGGCCGGCTCGAAGGTGATGCCCGGCTTCGCCGGGACGACCTCCGGCTTCCCGTCGACCAGGGCGACGGTCGCGTCGACCGGCGTGCCACCGTCGGCGGCGACCATCTGCTCCACCAGGCGAAGCAGGTTCCGCCGGTCGACGTGCAGCCGGAGCGCGCCGCCCTCGGCCCTGAAGGACAACGCGGCGGCGAAGTCGCGGGGCTGGAGGCGTACCCGGCTGTCACCGAACACGAGCGTGACCGGGCCCGACACGGCCGGGTTCGCGACGTCGTTCACCGCGGCGCGGACGTCGGCGTCGTCGATCACGGGCTGGGCGGCGACCAGGTCGAGGACCGCCGTGGGGTCGTCTGCCAGGTAGGCAGCCGTGATCGCCTCGCGCGCCTGGACCGGGTCGATGGACCGGCCGGGCTTGGGCTGGTCGACGCGCACCCGCGTGCCCTGGAACCGGACCCGGCCGTCCCGGGCCGGTCTGCCCACGCGCTCGGCCAGGCTCGTCAGGTAGTCGGTCATGGTCATGTCCGAGACCGTCACCACCGGGTCGAGCTCGGTGCCGCCCGTGTAGTAGTTCCAGAGCCAGACCGGGTCCCAGCTGCGGCCGGCGCCCGCCTCGCGGACCGATGCCACGTAGTCGACCCCGAGCCCCAGGTCGGCCGGGGTCGCCGTCAGCTCCTCGCCGCCGACGGCACTGTCGATCCGGATCGTGATCGGGGCCTCCGCGCGCGGTGCCAAGCCCGAACGGAGCGTGGCGGCGGCGTCGGCCAGCGTCTGACCGCCGACGGGCACGTCGGCGACCTCGGTGCCACGCGGCGTCTTGTCCTGCGCGGCGGCGTACGCCGCGAGGTACCCCACGCCGAGCATGAGGGCGAGCACGAGCAGCATCACCAGCACCACACGGGCACCGGCGCGCTCTCGCTGCGGCTTCTTGCTCACCGGCTCATCGTAGGAAAGCGGTGGTCACCGATCCGACCGGCTCACCGGCCGCCCCGGTCACAGTCCGGAGAAGAGGTCCGACTCCCAGCCGTCCTCGCCGACCGGCCCGGGGGTGCCCTTGGCGATCCGGTAGAACTCCTCGCCCCACATCGACTGGCCGTTCTCGCTGCCCCGGAAGAAGAGGCCGTCCGTCTCCACCTGGCTGCGGTGCCGCGCGAGCGCCGCCAGCTTGGTGTCGAGGTACTCGGAGCCGTCGACGCGGGCGCTGATGTGCTCGTCGGGGGTGACGAACGGCCCGAAGTCGGCGTCGGGCTCCATCCCGCTGAACGTCTCGGTGTCGCCGGCCTCGCGGAGCAGCTTCAGGGTCGCCCGGAAGCGGCTCTCCGCCATCGCCGACCAGTAGACCTTGGGGATGTCCCACGGCTCGCCGAGGTCGGGCTTGTACGACGGCACGGCGGCCAGCGAGGCGGCGTACGTCGCGACCCGGTGGGCCTGGATGTGGTCGGGGTGCCCGTAGTTGCCGAACTGGTCGTAGGTGAGCAGGACCTGGGGCCGGATCTCGCGGATGATCGCTACCAGGTGGTCGGCGGCTTCGCGCAGGTCGGCGTTCCAGAAGGCGTTCTGGTGCGTCTCGTCGGCGGGGATCGCGTAGCCGTCGGCGTGCCACTGCATGCCGGAGTCGCGGTAGGTGCCGAAGCCGCCGAGGAACCGGTGGTCGGTGACGCCGAGCTCCTTCATGGCGTCGTCGAGCTCGCCCCGCCGGTGCTCGCCCAGCCCGTCCTCGCGGTCGGCGGCGAGGTGCTCGAGCTCGGGCACGAGGATCTCGCCCATCTCACCGGCGGTGCACGTGACCAGGGTGACACCGCGGCCCATGGCGACGTACTTCGCCATCGTCGCGCCGTTCTGGATCGTCTCGTCGTCGGGGTGGGCGTGGACGAGCAGCAGACGCTCGTCGGGTACGGAAGTCACGGTGTCGAGCGTAGGCCGCGGGTCCGCGTTGGGGGTTTCGAGCCACTCCGCGATCGGCAGGAGGAACGGGCGGTCGGGGTCGAGCCAGTCGACGTCGCCGAGCTCGTCGGGGCCCAGCCAACGGACGGCGTCGTGCTCGACCGGGTCGGGCTCGCCGGCCACCAGGGCGGCGACCGCGACCCGCAGCACGTAGCGGTCCCCGATCGTCGTCTCGGCGGCGAGCCAGCTGGTCACGGCGATGTCGCAGCCGAGCTCCTCACGCACCTCCCGGACCAGCGCCGCCTCCGGCACCTCCCCCGGCTCGACCTTGCCGCCGGGGAGCTCCCACCGGCCGGCGGCCTCGGGAGGCGCCGTACGGCGGCACGCCAGGACCCGACCGTCACGCACGATCGCGGCGCCGACGACGACCTGGCGGGTACCGACCACGGCACGACACTAGGTTGGGCGCCGTGAGCATGGGGGTGCACCTGCGGCGCACGGACGAGAACGTTCGCGAGATCGACGCGCTCGGCGCCCTGCTCGGCGGGCCCGTCGGGGTCGACGCCGTCCTCGCCGACCTCAACAGGAAGGCGTCCCGCACGTTCGTGCTCGGACGCGGTCGCCTCGGTCGAGCGGTCGACTGGGGCTTCGCCTGGGACCGCGCGGACCGGGGGGACGAGCGCTGGTGGCCGCAGGGCGTGTCCACCTCGGCCGACGCGTCCGACACCGAGGACATCGGCGGCAAGCACGTCCTCGCCGTCAGCTGGTACGCCAAGGACGAGAGCGGCGTCCGGATGACGTTCGTGGACCTGGCCGGCCTGCGGTACCGCCACGTGCTGCTCGTCGTGCCGGTCCTCGACCAGCACGGGACGCTCGTGCTGCGACCGCTGCGCGTGCACGCCGGCGGTGTCGTGTGGAACGGCCCGTACCTGCACGTGGCCGCCACGGCCCGCGGCCTGGTCACGTGCCGCGTCGACGACATCATGCGGGTGCCGGACGTGCGCGGCACCGGCGCCCACCGGCTCGGGCTTCGCGGCCAGGAGGTGGCGTCGTACGGCTATCGCTACGTGCTGCCCGTGCGGTTCTCCTACCGGGCGTACGCCGACGACGGGTTCGACAAGCTCAGGTACTCCTTCCTCTCGCTCGACCGCAGCACCGAGCCGCCGGCGATCGTCGCGGGCGAGTACGGGCGCACCGGGCAGAGCACCCGGCTGGCGCGGTACCACCTCGAGCCGGACACCCTGATGCTGCAGGCCGGCGAGGACGGGCTCTCGCGGCCGATCGGCATCGACGACGGCGGCATCTCCCGGATGCAGGGGGCCTCGATCGTCGACGGGAGGTACCACGTGACCGTCTCGCACGGTCCGTGGAAGCCCGGCAGCGTGTACGTCGGCACTCCTGGCGAGATGGTCGAGCACCGGCTCGCGACCCCGATGGGTCCCGAGGACATCGCCTACTGGCCCTCGACCGACCGGTTCTGGTCGGTCAGCGAGCACCCGCACCGGCGCTGGGTGTTCTCGATGAAGCGCTCGTTCTTCGACTGAGTCACCATCGGGACCTGCTGAGCGGCTGATCCGGCCGCCCGGCATCATGGTCGGGTGATGGCGGGCCTCGACGAGCACTTCCGCACGGCGGCCGCCTCGCTGTCGCCGTCCGGCGTGACGGCCGGCGACCCGGCGGAGCTGGCGCGGCTCTTCGAGGCGCAGGCGCTGAGCCGGCACCTCGACCTCGAGGCGCGTCGGCTGTCCGCTGCGGGCGTGGGCTACTACACGATCGGGTCGGCGGGCCACGAGAGCAACGCGGCCGTCGCGATGGCGCTGCGGCCGACCGACCCGGCTTTGCTGCACTACCGCTCGGGCGGCTTCTACTGCGCGCGGGCCGCGCAGGTCTCGGGCCACGACCCGGTCCGCGACGTGTTGCTCGGGCTGACCGCCTCCCGCGACGAGCCGATCACGGGCGGGCGGCACAAGGTGTTCGGGAACGCCGCTCTGAACGTCATCCCCCAGACCTCGACGATCGCCTCGCACCTGCCGCGGGCGGTCGGTCTCGCGTTCGCCCTGCACCGCGCGCCGCGGATCGGGGTCCCGACCCCGTGGCCCGAGGACGCCGTCGTGGTCGCCAGTCTCGGCGACGCCTCGATCAACCACTCGACGGCGGTCGGTGCCCTCAACGCCGCCGGGCACGCCGTGCACACCCGGCTGCCGCTGCCCCTGCTCGTCGTGGTCGAGGACAACGGCTGGGGCATCTCGGTGCCCAGCCCCCCGGGCTGGGTCGAGACGGCGCTGTCGTCCCGGCCGGGGTTCACGTACCTGCAGGCCGACGGCTCGGAGCCGCACGCCACGCTGGCCACCGCCCGCGAGGCGGCCGACCGGGTCCGCGCGACCCGGAAGCCCGCGCTCCTGCACCTGCGGACCGTACGTTTCCTGGGCCATGCGGGCTCCGACGCCGAGCTCGGTTACCGCCGCGAGCGCGACCTGGCCGCCGACCTCACCCGCGACCCGTTGCTGGGCACCGCCCAGGCGCTCGTCGACGCCGGCTGGTCGCCCGGGGCCGTGCTGGCGAGGTACGACGCCGCCCGCTCCCGCGTCCGGGCGACCGCCGACGACATCCAGCCCGTCGAGCACCTGGCCTCGGCTGCCGCCATCGCGCACCCCGTCGACCGGCGGACCAGGGCCGGCCACCTCACCGCTGCCGAGGACCGCAAGGCGTCGTTCCTCCGGGGCCTGCCCGAGGAGGGCGGGCCTCTCACCCTGGCCCAGTCCGTCAACGCCGCGCTGACCGACGTGCTCGCGGCCTGCCCCCAGGCGATCGTGCTCGGCGAGGACGTCGGCACGAAGGGCGGCGTGTACGGCGTCACGCTCGGCCTGCAGAAGACCTTCGGCGCCGCCCGCGTCTTCGACACCCCGCTCGACGAGCAGACCATCCTCGGCCTGGCCCTCGGCGCGTCGCTGGCCGGGCTGCTGCCGATCGCCGAGATCCAGTACCTGGCATACCTCCACAACGCGGAGGACCAGCTGCGGGGTGAGGCCGCGACGTTGGGCTTCTTCTCCGACGGGCAGTACGCCAACGGCCTGGTCGTCAGGATCGCCGCGCTGGCCTCGCTCGAGGGCTTCGGCGGGCACTTCCACAACGACAACGCGATCGGCGTGCTGCGGGACATCCCCGGCATCTTGGTCGCCTGCCCCTCCAGCGCCGCCGAGGCACCCGAGCTGCTCCGCATCCTGGCCGGGCTCGCCGTCGGCGAGGGACGCGTGGGCGTGCTGCTCGAGCCGACGGCGCTCTACCACGACAAGGGCGAGGCGGCGCCGTACGTAGCCCCCGAGCACTGGCGCCCCGGGCACCACGGCCGCGACATGGGCCGGTTGCACTGGGGAGGCCGCGACGTGCTGGTCGTGACGTTCGGCAACGGTGTCGGGATGGCAAGGCGCGCCGCCGAGCGAGCGGGTGTCGCGGCCTCGATCTTCGACCTTCGCTGGCTGGCGCCGCTGCCGGTCCTGCACCTGCTGGCGGTGGTCGCCGCTTTCCCGCGCGTGCTGGTCGTCGACGAGACCCGGCGCTCCGGAGGCGTCTCCGAGGGGGTCGTGACTGCGCTCGTCGAGGGTGGCTACACGGGTCTGGTCGAGCGGGTCACCGCCGCGGACTCCTTCATCCCGTTGGGGCCGGCGGCCGCTCACGTGGTGCTCACGGAGGACGACGTGGTGGCTGCCTTATCGTCGCTGATATGAGCCTCCCTTCCGAGTCCGACCTCCGTTCGCGCGCCGAGGCGGCCGCCACCGCGTGCGGCGTGGACCTGGCCGCCGTCGGCGGCGATCACGTCGGGCTCTCGCCGGTCAACGGCCTCCCGGTCTCGACTCTCGCCTGGGCCACACCCGACGACGTCGCCGATGCCGTCGCGCGCTCGGCGTCGGCGTACGACGCGTGGCGGCTCGTGCCGGCTCCCGTGCGCGGTGCGGTGGTGCGGCGGTTCGGCGAGCTGCTGCGCGAGCACCTCGACGACCTGGCCACGCTGGTGACGATCGAGGTCGGCAAGATCACCTCCGAGGCCCGGGGCGAGGTCCAGGAGATGGTCGACATCTGCGACTACGCGGTCGGCCTGTCTCGGCAGCTGTTCGGGCGGACGATGACCTCCGAGCGGCCGGGCCACCGGCTGATGGAGACCTGGCACCCGCTCGGCGTGGTCGGCGTGATCTCGGCGTTCAACTTCCCCGTCGCGGTCTGGTCGTGGAACACCGCGATCGCGCTGGTCTGCGGCGATCCCGTCGTCTGG
>JAICRP010000224.1 GCA_025966445.1 Nocardioides sp. | reverse complement strand
GTGCCAAGGAGGCGATCCTCGCCCGCGGCGGCAAGGCCTCCTCGTCGGTGTCGAAGAAGACCGACTACGTGGTGGTCGGTGACAACCCCGGCTCCAAGGCCGACAAGGCCGAGGGCCTCGGCGTCCCCGTCCTCGACGAGGCGGCGTTCAAGGTGTTGCTGGAGGCGGGTCCGTCGGGGCTGTGAGCCCCCCTCGTCGGTCGAAGGATCCGGTGGGGCCACACGACTCGAAGCCGACGCCACGCGGTGCGCTCGGCTCACGACCCGTCCTCGAGAGGACGGCGGTGGAGGCGCGTGGTGAGCAGGCGGCGCTCGGCCTCGTTGGTGGTGAGGGCCAGGGCGCGCGCGTTGGCCGCCGCGGCCTCGTCGTCGCGGCCGAGCCGGGTGAGCAGCTCGGCACGGGTGGCGTGGAAGAGGTGGTAGCCGTCGAGCCGGTCGGCGAGCTGGTCGACGGCGTCCAGGGACGGCTCCACCTCGTGGTGCCCGATCTGCGACATCGCCACCGCGCGGTTCAGGCGGACGACGGGCGACGGGTCGTACCGCGTGAGCACCTCGAACAGCGTCACGATCTGGAGCCAGTCGGTCTCGGCCCACGACGGGCTGGTCGCGTGGCAGGCCGCGATGGCGGCGCGCAGCTGGAACGGCCCGGGGGAGTGCAGCGCCGCGGCGCGCTCGAGCATCTGCTCCCCGGTCGCGATGGCGGCCTGGTCCCACCGCGACCGGTCCTGGTCGGGCAGCAGCACCAGGTCGCCCGCGTCGGAGAACCGCGCGGCGGCGCGCGCGTGCTGGAACGTCAGCAGCGCGGCCAGCCCCCACGCCTCCGCCTCGCGCGGCAGGCTGGTCGCCACCACGCCGGCCAACCAGACCGCGTCGCCCGCGAGGTCGCGGTCCTGGGTGCCGCCGTCGGAGGACACGAAGCCCTCGTTGTACATCAGCGCGACCACCGCCAGAACGTCGGCGAGTCGCTCGGCCAGCACCTCGTCGGCGGGGACGGACAGGGCGATCCCGGTCGTCACGATCTTGCGCTTGGCGCGGACGATCCGTTGCGCCAGCGTGCGCTCGTTGACCAGGAACGCCCGCGCGATCTGCGGCGTCGTCATGCCGACCACCGCCCGGAGGGTGAGCGCCAGCCGTGCCTCGGGCGCGAGCGCCGGGTGGCAGCACGCGAAGAGCAGCGCCAGCCGGTCGTCGGTGCTGCCCCGGTCGGTGGGGCCGTCGGGGGCGTCGTAGGTCGCCTCGACCGGCTCGGGTGTCGGTGCCAGCCGCATCGCGAGGGCCGTCTGGCGCGAGCGGCGGCGGACCAGGTCCAGGGCGTTGTGCCGGGCGGCCGTCGAGAGCCAGGCGGCCGGGTTGTTCGGCGGTCCGTCGCGGCGCCACGCCTCGAGCGCCTCGGTGACCGCGGTCTGCACGGCCTCCTCGGCGAGGTCGAAGTCGTGGAACTGGCGGGCCAGCCGGGCCACCAGCAGACCGGACTCCTCGCGCAGGGTGCGCGCGAGGAGCCCGTCGACCTGCTGGGAGGGCGTCACGCGAACTGGCTGTAGTCCTCGACCATCGGCCGGATCTCGACGGCCACGCCGGGCAGCTCGAGGTGCGGCCAGGTCTTGACCAGCGCCACCGCGGCGTCCATGTCGGGGACGTCGATGACGCTGAAGCCGCCGACGACCTCCTTGGCCTCGTTGAACGGGCCGTCGACCACGACCGGGCCGTCGTCCCCGTGCTTGATCGTGGTGGCGGTCTCGACCCCGAGCAGCTCGGCGCCGGAGTCGGCGAACTTGTCGCCGTTCTCCTGGAACCACTCGTAGACCTTCTTGTAGACCGCCTGGCCGAGCTCCGGGTCGACGGACGCGTTGAGGTCGGGCCGGCTGGTGAACATCAGTACGTACTTCATGGTGGATCCCTCTCGTCGGGCCCTCGGACGGTTCCGGGGCAAGTGTTCACCACGTACGGCGCCGGTGGTACGACGAGATCGACAGGGAGCCACGAGACTTCTCCAGCTCTCCGGTGCGGAGGACCTGGTGCAGACGGCGCCGGCCAAGACGTACGCCGCGTCACCCCAGAGATGCGGTGGGGGAGCGATCGGTTGCCTCTCCTAGGATTCCCAGCATGGCCACCACCCCTTCGATCACCAGGGACGAGGTCGCCCACCTGGCGAACCTGGCCCGGATCGACCTGACCGACGCCGAGCTCGACCACCTGGCGCCCCAGCTGTCGGTGATCCTCGAGTCCGTCGCCTCCATCAGCGGCGTGGCCGACGAGAACACCCCGCCGACCTCCCACGCGCTGCCGCTGACCAACGTGTTCCGCGAGGACGTCGTGACGCCCGGGCTGACGGCCGACGAGGCGCTGTCCGGGGCTCCCGAGCACGAGGGCCAGCGCTTCAAGGTGCCGAGGATCCTGGGGGACGAGCAGTGAGCGCCTCGCACACGACGGCGGCCCGGTTGGCCGAGGAGCTGGCCGCCGGCAACGTGACTGCCGTCGAGGTGACCCAGCGGCACCTCGACCGGATCGCCGCGGTCGACGGGCAGGTGCACGCCTTCCTGCACGTCGACGCCGAGGGCGCGCTCGAGCAGGCCGCGGCCTCCGACGCCCGCCGCGCCGACGGCCGGTCGCTGAGCCCGCTCGACGGCGTGCCGATCGCGGTCAAGGACGTGATGGCCACCAAGGGCCTGCCCACGACGTGCGGCTCGCGGATCCTGGAAGGGTGGGTGCCGCCGTACGACGCCACCGTCGTCGCCCGCCTCCGGGAGGCGGGCCTGCCGATCCTGGGCAAGACCAACATGGACGAGTTCGCGATGGGCTCCTCGACGGAGCACTCGGCCTACGGGCCGACGCGCAACCCGTGGGACCTGGGCCGCATCCCGGGCGGCTCCGGCGGAGGCTCGGCCGCGGCCGTGGCGGCGTACGAGGCGCCGCTCGCCATCGGTACCGACACAGGCGGCTCCATCAGGCAGCCGGGCGCCGTCACGGGCACGGTCGGGGTGAAGCCGACGTACGGCGGCGTGTCGCGGTACGGCCTCGTCTCGCTGGCCAACTCCCTCGACCAGGCGGGGCCGGTCACTCGTACGGTCCTCGACGCGGCGTTGCTCCACGAGGTCATCGGCGGCCACGACCCCAGGGACTCCACGTCCATCGACGCCCCCCTGCCCGACCTGGTCGGTGCGGCCCGGCGCGGCGCCGAGGGCGATCTCACCGGCGTGCGCATCGGTGTGGTCAAGGAGCTCGGTGGCGAGGGGTACCAGGCCGGCGTGCTCGCCAGGTTCCAGGAGTCGGTCGACCTGATGGTCGCGGCCGGTGCCGAGCTGGTCGAGGTGTCGTGCCCGAGCTTCGTGCACGCGTTGGCGACCTACTACCTGATCCTGCCGGCCGAGGCGTCCAGCAACCTGGCCCGGTTCGACGCGATGCGCTACGGGCTGCGGAAGTACCCCGAGGGCGTCGAGGCGCCCAGCGCCGAGGAGGTCATGCGTGCGACCCGCGAGGCCGGCTTCGGCGACGAGGTGAAGCGCCGCATCATCCTGGGCACGTACGCCCTGTCGAGCGGCTACTACGACGCCTACTACGGCCAGGCGCAGAAGGTGCGCACGCTCATCAGCCAGGACTTCGCGGAGGCGTTCACCCACGCCGACGTGCTGCTCTCGCCCACCGCGCCGACGACGGCGTTCGAGCTGGGCGAGAAGCTCGACGACCCGCTGGCGATGTACCTCAACGACCTGGCGACCATCCCCGCCAACCTCTCGGGTGTGCCGGGCATCTCGGTGCCGAGCGGCCTGGCCGACGAGGACGGCCTCCCGGCCGGCGTCCAGATCCTGGCGCCGGCGATGAGGGACGACCGGGTGTACGTCGTGGGCGCGGCCCTCGAGGCGGCGCTGACCGAGAAGTGGGGCGGCCCGCTGCTCGACCAGGCCCGCGGGCTGGAAGGAGTGTCCGCATGAGCGAAGACCTGATGTCCTACGACGAGGCGCTCGAGCGTTTCGACCCCGCCCTCGGGCTCGAGGTGCACGTCGAGCTCAACACGAGCTCGAAGATGTTCTGCGGCTGCCCGACCGAGTTCGGCGCCGAGCCCAACACCCAGACCTGCCCCACCTGCCTGGGCCTGCCGGGGTCGATGCCCGTCGTCAACGCGGTCGCCGTGGAGTCGGCGATCCGGATCGGGCTGGCGCTGAACTGCGAGATCGCGGAATGGTGCCGGTTCGCCCGGAAGAACTACTTCTACCCGGACATGCCGAAGAACTTCCAGACCTCGCAGTACGACGAGCCGATCGCGTTCGAGGGCTGGACCGACGTCGTCGTCGAGGGGCCCGACGGGCCGCAGACGGTGCGCGTCGACATCGAGCGTGCGCACATGGAGGAGGACACCGGCAAGTCGCTGCACGTCGGCGGCTCGACCGGACGCATCCACGGCGCGGAGTACTCCCTCGTCGACTACAACCGCGCCGGCATCCCGCTCATCGAGATCGTCACCAAGCCGATCCTCGGCACCCGCGAGCTGGTCCCGCTGGTGGCCAAGGCGTACGTCGCGCAGCTGCGGGACCTGCTCCTCGGCCTCGGCGTGAGCGACGTACGGATGGAGCAGGGCTCCCTGCGCTGCGACGTGAACCTGTCGCTGGCCCCGCGCGACACCGGCGAGGAGACGGACGGACCTCGCCACACGCTCGGTACCCGCACGGAGACCAAGAACGTCAACTCCCTGCGCTCGGTGGAGCGGGCCGTGAGGTACGAGGTGCAGCGGCACGCCGCCGTGCTGACCTCGGGCCGGCCGATCCTGCAGGAGACCCGCCACTGGCACGAGGACACCGGCATCACCACCTCGGGTCGCGAGAAGTCCGACGCCGAGGACTACCGCTACTTCCCCGAGCCCGACCTGGTGCCGATGGCGCCGGACAAGGACTGGGTGGAGCGGCTGCGCGCCTCGCTGCCCGAGCCGCCGCACGAGCGGCGGTCCAGGCTCCAGGAGGCTTGGGGCTTCTCCGACCTCGAGATGCGCGACACCGTCGGCGCGGG
>JAICRP010000190.1 GCA_025966445.1 Nocardioides sp. | reverse complement strand
GAACCAACCTCACTCACCGCCGGACGCGCAGCACCCGCGCGGCGCGGGGCGGCGGGTGCACGAACGCGTGCCGCGGCACCCGCTCACCGAGCCGGAGACGCGGCGAGGACCGGAGCAGGCCGCGGGCGGCGCCCTCGTCCACCACCAGGTCGGCGGACCTCAGGTGCCGGTCCGCGAGCAGACGGCGGACCAGCGCGTTGACACCGGCGTACGGCGGGTTCGCGACGACCCGGTAGGGCCGCCCCGGGAGTGTGAAGTCGCGCAGGTCCAGCTCGAGGACGGCGACCCGGCTGCCGGCGTACTGCTCGCGGAGCGCGGCAGCGCGACGCGGGTGCAGCTCGACCGCGATCACCCGCGCGCCGGTGGCGGCGAGCGGTCGGGTCAGCGCGCCGAGACCGGCGCCGAGGTCGAGGACGACGTCGTGCCGGGCGACGGGGGACCCGGCCACGAGACGCTCGGCCCAGTCAGCGCGGAGCGGGTGCCATCCCCAGAGCGGTCGTCCGCCCGGTTTCCCGGACACGACGCACCATCACCATGTACATCACCATGGCCCGACCCTAGGAACCACGAGGTCCCGGCGCGACCGGTTTATGCCAACACCAGGCGGGCGTCGTGCAGCAGCTCGTACGCCGGCCGGCAGACCGCCGCGACCGCCTCACCCTCGGCGTCCAGGTGGACGTCGCGGGGGCGGTACGGCTCGAAACCGGTCGACGCCCACACCGCGTCGTACCAGTGCGGGGCCCACACGCCGTCGCTGTCGCGTGGCCCCGGGGGCCACGACAGCATGCGCTCGGTGAAGCCGATCCCGAGCCAGTCGCAGAGCCATCTCAGGTACGCCTCGGGATCACCCAGGAAGTCAGCCGAGTCCACGATCGGGGGGTCGTCGAGCACCTCGAGCAGCCGTACCTGCTGCAGCAGACCGATGTCCTCGGGCTCGCAGGCGTCGCGCGAGCGGAGGTACGACGCGACCACCTCGTCGGGGCGGCGGATCAGGAGCACGTTGCGGTAGGCGCCGACCCAGGACAGGTCGTCGTCCGGCAGGAGGTGGTGGGTCATGTGCTTGACGTACCTGACGTCCACGCCGTCCGGCAGCGGCGCGAGCAGGGCCTCGACCACCTCGGCGGGCTCGGTCGGCTGGGAGGCGATCACGTCGTCACGGCCGGGGTGGTCCGAGCCCGTCCGCGCCAGGTACGCGGCGTAGAACGGCTCGTCCACGACCACCGTGTCCGGGCGGTTCTCCCACGCCCGCATCATCGCGGTGGAGATGTTGCGCGGACCCGACCACATCGCGACCCGGGTCACGAGCGGGACCGTACGTCGGCCGCGACCAGCTCGCCGTACAGGCCCTGGAGGCGTTCGACGACGGGTCCGCGCGCACCCAAGCCGATCGTGCGGCCGTCGACGGAGCGCACCGGCACGACGCCGGCGAACGTGCCGGTCACGAACGCCTCGGACGCGGAGTACACGTCGGTCAGGCTGAACGTCGTCTCGCGGGCCGTGATGCCGGCGTCGCGACAGATTCGGAGCACGTTGCCGCGGGTGATGCCCGCGAGGCAGAACCGGCCGTCCGACGTCCACACCTCGGGCCCCTGGTCTCGCTGGACCACGCAGAAGAAGTGCGTGCTGTTGCAGGTCGCCACGAAGCCGTGCGGGTCGAGCATCAGCGCCTCGTCGGCGCCGGCCGTGTAGGCCTGGATGCACGCCTGGATGTCGTTGAGCTTGGAGTGCGCGTTCAGCTTGGGGTCGAGGGTGTCCGGGCTCGCGCGTCGTACGTGGGTGGTGAAGAGCGTGATGCCGTCGGTGACGGTGGAGGGCATCGGCTCCTTGTGCTCGGCGATGATCACCACGGTGGCGGGGCCGATGGTCATCCGCGGGTCCTGGTACGGCGTCGACTTCACGCCGCGCGTCACCATCAGCCGGATGTGCACGCCGTCGGTCATCCGGTTGCCGCGGATCGTGTCGTAGATGGCCGCGGTCAGGGCGTCGCGGCTCATCCCGAGGTCGAGCATGATCGCCTTCGCACCCTCCCGGAGCCGGTCGAGGTGGCGCTCCAGGAAGACCGGGTGCCCGCCGGAGACGCGGATGCCCTCCCACACGCCGTCGCCGAGCACGAACCCGGAGTCGAAGACCGAGACGACGGCCTCCGCACGCGGTCTGAGCTCGCCGTTGACCCAGATCAGGATCTCGTCGTTGCGGGGGTCGGCGGTGTGGTCGTGGGTGCCGGTGGCCATGAGCCCAATCTGTCAGACCAGTCCGGCGACCGCCTCGACCGCGGTGTCGACCTGTTCGGGCGTGGTGACGATGCTGGGGCCGAGGCGGAGGTACGACCTCTGGTACGGCGTCGCGCTCGCCACGATGCCCCGCTGACGGAGCTCGTACACGCCGTTGCCCGGCGGCAGGCCCTCGACGTCGAGGCACACGATGCCGGCCGAGACCTCCGGGTCGGCCGGTGTCACCACACGGATGCCCTGCGCTCCGGTGAGACCCTCCTTGAGCCGGGACGCCTGCTCGACGGTGCGCTGGACGGCGGCCGCGCGGCCCACCTTCTGGTGGAACGCGAAGCCCTGGTCGAGGGCCCAGCGGTGCTCGAAGGCGTGGTACCCGCCCGGGGAGAGCCGGGCGCCCTCGTCGGGCCCGGAGAACGAGGGGATGAGCTCGGTGAGCGGGTCCCAGTCGCGGCCCCACAGGATGCCGGTGCCCCGGGGGCCGAAGAGCCACTTGTGGGTGCCGGCCGACAGGAAGTCGCAGCCGAGGTCGGGCAGGTCGACGTCGACCGCCGCGAAGCCGTGCACGCCGTCGACGCAGAGCAGGGCCCGGCCGTCGATCGCCTCGCTGATCTCCTTGATGGGCAGCCGGACCCCGGTCGAGGAGTGCACCCAGGTCACCGCCACGACCTTGGTGCGGCGGGTGAGCCCGGCGACGAGCCGGGAGACCATCTCGTCGACGTTCGCCTCCCACGGCTGGTCGTAGAGCGTGACCCGCGTGACCTGGGCGCCGGTGCGCTGGGTCAGCAGTCGCAGGGAGTCCTCGGTGGAGAAGAAGTCGTGCGTGGTCGACAGCACCTCGTCGTCGGCGGACAGTGCCAGGCCGCCGTACATGGAGGCGATCCCCATCGTCGTCGAGTCCGTGAGGGCGTACTGCCCGGCCGTGCCGCCGGAGTGGTCCGCGGCCGCCCGGCGCACCGCGTTCTCGAGGTCGAACCCCTCGAGGAGCGTGCCTTCCGTGTCGAGCGCGAGCCGGCCGCGGTGGAAGTCGATCGCGGCGTCCACCTGCGCGGTGTGCGGCGAGAGCACGAACGCGGCGAACTGCGCCATCGCCGGGTCCAGCGGGAACTGCGCGCGCACCGACTCCCAGTCGGTCTCGTCGAAGTCCGGGATCGTCGGCGCCGTCGCTGCCGCCGAGGCACTGGGCGACGCCGAGTCCGTGGCAACCGCCCCGGACGGGGACGGGGAGGGCGTCGTGTCGGCGGCCGGGGCCTCGGCGTCGCAGGCGGTCAGCCCGGCGGCGACGGAGACGGACGCGAGGCCGGCGCCGAGGAGGGTACGACGGGTGGGTGCGGGCACGCGCACATCGTCCGGGTCTGCGTCCGCACCGACAAGCATGTAACCGGGGGTTGTGCGACTGACCGAGCGTTCGAACGCTCGGTCAGTCACACAAACCCCCGGTTACAGGCCGCGCTGGCCGCTCAGGTCGCGCAGGATGTGGGCGACGACGGCGTCGACGGCGGTGGCCTGGGTGTCGAGGCGGACGACCCGGTCGGCGTACGGGGCGAGGCGGCGTTCGATGTGGGCGGCCAGGTCGTCCTGGAGGTGGCGGACCGGCGCGCGGAGGGGGTCGTCCTCCATCGTCTCCAGCGTCCACGCCGGCAGGAAGGTCGCGGCGTACGTCGCCAGGTAGTGCTCGGCGAACGCGTCCATGGCGCGGCGCATGGCCAGGTCCGACGGGTCGGCGTCCGGGGGGAGGAGGTCGGTGTAGGCGAGGATGTCGACGAGCGATCGGTCGCAGACCACGACGGCGCTGGACCGGGCGACCTCGAGCTCGACGACCACCGTGCGGGCGAACAGGTCCATCTGGGTGCTGACCCCGCGCCGCCCCTCGGCCAGCGCCACGCTGCGGCGGGACTGCTCGTCGACCATGTCGGCGTCCACCCCCTGCGCCCGGAGGCGGGCGGTGACCGCGTGGCAGATGGTGCTCTTGCCGGTGTGGTCGCGCCCGGAGATCGCGTAGCGGCGGGCGGCTGACACGCACGCAGCGTTTCACACGACCCGGGGGAGCGGCTGTAGGGTGACGCCCGATCGACATCCTTTAACGAGCCGTCCCGTGAGGCGGAGAAGGAGGTCAGGCCGCACGTGTGCGCCCAGCCTGCAGCAAGCACCGGAGAGACGGACCGCTCCCGCACCGTCCTCGACGCCCGTGACATCACCCGGGCCCTCACCCGCATCTCCCACGAGATCCTCGAGCGCAACCGCGGTGCCGACGGCCTTGTGCTCCTCGGGATCCCGTCGCGCGGCGTCCCGCTCGCCGAGCGCATCGCCGAGCGGATGGCGTCGGTCGAGGGCGTCTCGGTCCCGGTCGGGTCGCTCGACGTGACGATGTACCGCGACGACCTGCGCCTCAAGCCGGCCCGGACCCTGATGCCGACCGACATCCCGGCCGGGGGCATCGACGGCAAGACCGTGGTGCTGGTCGACGACGTGCTCTACTCCGGCCGCACGATCCGGGCCGCGCTCGACGCGCTGACCGAGGTGGGCCGTCCCCAGGGCGTGCAGCTCGCCGTGCTGGTCGACCGCGGCCACCGGGAGCTGCCGATCCGCGCCGACTTCGTCGGCAAGAACCTCCCGACCTCGCTGGCCGAGCGGGTCCGCGTCAGCCTCGAAGCCATCGACGGGGTCGACTCCGTCTCCATCCTGGACACCCATCTGGAGAGGGCCCGATGAAGCGCCACCTGCTCAGCGCCGCCGACCTGACCCGCGAGGACGCGGAGCTCGTCCTCGCCACCGCCGACGAGATGCGCTCGCTGGCCGACCGGCCGATCAAGAAGCTGCCCGCCCTGCGCGGCCGGACCGTGGTCAACCTCTTCTTCGAGGACTCCACCCGCACCCGCATCTCCTTCGAGGCCGCGGCCAAGCGGCTCTCGGCCGACGTCATCAACTTCTCGGCCAAGGGCTCCTCACTGTCCAAGGGGGAGTCGCTCAAGGACACCGCGCTGACGCTGGAGGCGATGGGCGCCGACGCGGTCGTGATCCGCCACGGCGCCAGCGGCGCCCCGCACCGGCTGGCCCACTCCGGCTGGGTGCGCTCCTCGGTGGTCAACGCCGGTGACGGCACCCACGAGCACCCGACCCAGGCGCTGCTCGACGCGTTCACCATGTGGCGCCACCTCGGGCCGCGCAACGGCGGCACCCTCGACGGTCAGCGGATCGCCATCGTCGGCGACGTCCTGCACTCGCGGGTGGCCCGCTCCAACGCGCTGCTCCTGCAGACGCTCGGTGCCGAGGTCACCCTCGTCGCACCGCCGACCCTCCTGCCCGTGGGCGTGGACACCTGGGGCGTGGAGACGTCGTACGACCTCGACGGCGTGATCCCGAAGGCCGACGCGGTGATGATGCTGCGCGTCCAGCGCGAGCGGATGAACGGCGGGTTCTTCCCGACCGCCCGGGAGTACTCCCGCCGGTACGGGCTGGACGGTCGCCGGATGTCGACCCTCCAGGACCACACCATCGTCATGCACCCCGGCCCGATGGTCCGGGGCATGGAGATCACCGCCGACGTCGCGGACAGCGACCGGTCGGTGATCGTGGAGCAGGTGACCAACGGCGTCGCCGTCCGGATGGCGGTGCTCTACCTGCTGCTGTCGGGGTCCGAGCACGAGACCGCCGACGACACCCCCATGACCGAAGGAGCCGACGCGTGACCACCTACCTCATCCGGGGGGCCGCGGTCCTCGGCGGCGAGCCGACCGACTTCCTGCTGCGGGACGGCGTCGTCGTGACGGCGTACGACGCGGGCGCTGCGGCCGGCGCCGAGGTGATCGACGCGACCGGCCTGATCGCGCTGCCCGGCCTGGTCGACCTGCACACCCACCTCCGCGAGCCGGGCCGCGAGGACGCCGAGACCGTCGAGACCGGCACGCACGCCGCGGCTCTGGGCGGCTTCACCGCCGTGCACGCGATGGCCAACACCGAGCCCGTCGCCGACACCGCGGGCGTCGTCGAGCAGGTCTGGCGGCTGGGACGCGAGGCGGGGTACGCCGACGTGTACCCGGTCGGCGCGGTCACCGTCGGCCTGGCGGGAGAGAGGATCGCCGAGCTCGGCGCGATGGCCGACTCGGCCGCGCGGGTGCGGGTGTTCTCCGACGACGGCAAGTGCGTCAGCGACCCCCTCCTGATGCGGCGCGCGCTGGAGTACGTCAAGGCGTTCGACGGCGTGATCGCCCAGCACGCGCAGGAGCCGCGGCTCACCGAGAACGCCCAGATGAACGAGGGCGAGCTGTCCGGGCGCCTTGGCCTGGCCGGGTGGCCCGCGGTGGCCG
>JAICRP010000175.1 GCA_025966445.1 Nocardioides sp. | reverse complement strand
GCGTCCCGTCGGTGTGGTCCCAGCGCAGCGACGGCGGCGGTACCTCGTCGAGGTCGTGCTCCGCCAGCACCTGCGTCGTCCTGGCGCCGACCTCGCGCAGCCGTTCGGCGAGGGACTCGGCCGTGACGTCGGCGGGTACCTGCCAGCGGGGCTCCTGACCGTCCTCGGGCCCGTCCCACGGCTCGTCGCGGTTCCAGTCGCCCCACGGTTCGGCCACCTGCTCGCCCAGGAACCCCCACACGAACCACCGCCGCTCCATGTGCAGCACGTGGCTGAGCAGCTCGATCGGCGTCCAGCCGGACGCCAGCCGCGTGGTCCGCTGCTCCTCCGGCGAGAGAGCCAGCACCGCCTCGGAGATCGACTCACGCAGGAAGGAGAGGTACGTCGCGAAGCCGGACGCCTCGTCGCGAACGGCCGCCTCGGGCTCCGCGGCCACTACGCCGGCCCGATCCAGTTCCCGTCGGCGTCCCAGTGCTCGGCGACCTTCTTCGACGGCTGCACGCGCGGCGGCTCGCCGGGCATCTTGGGATAGTCGGGCGGGTAGTTGAGCTCGACGGCGCCCTGCTCCTCGAACAGGTCCAGCAGCGGCGTGATGTCGTGGTGGACGTCGTCGATGCCGGCCCACGGGTCGCCGTCGGCGACGCGGTCGGGCACGGAGAACAGGTGGTACTCCCCCGGGTCGGTGACCCCGACCAGCTCGTCCCAGGTCATCGGCGTGGAGACCGGCGCGCCGGGGAGCGGGCGCAGCGAGTACGCCGACGCGATGGTGCGGTCGCGGTTGTTCTGGTTGAAGTCCACGAAGATGCGTTCCCCACGCTCCTCCTTCCACCAGGCCATCGTCACGCCGTCGTCCCGCGAGGCGAGCTCGCGGCCGAAGCCGATGGCCGCGTGCCGCACGTCGACGAACTCCCAACGTGGCTCGATCCGCACGTAGATGTGCACGCCGCGGTTGCCCGACGACTTGACGTACGGCGTGATGCCCAGCTCCTCGAACAGCTCGCGCGCCACCCCGGCGACCCGCACGGCGTCGGTGAACGACGTCCCCGGCTGGGGGTCGAGGTCGATGCGCAGCTCGTCGGGCCGGTCGACGTCGGCACGACGGACCGGCCACGGGTGGAAGGTCAGCGTCCCCATGTGCGCGCACCACACCGGCACCGCGATCTCGGTGGGGCAGATCTCGTCCGCGGTCCGCCCCGAGGGGAAGGTGATGGTCGCGGTCTCGAGGTAGTCGGGCGCCCCCTTGGGCACCCGCTTCTGGTAGAACGCGTCGGCGTCCTTGTCCATCGGGCCGGTGGCCAGCTTCATGCCGGGCCGGACGCCGCTGGTCCAGCGCTCGAGGGCCGTCGGCCGCTCGCGCAGGGCTCGCATCAACCCGTCCTCGACCGACGCGAAGTACTCGGCCACCATCAGCTTGGTGACCTCGGGCGTCCGGTCGGTCTTCTCGTAGATGACCCGGTCGGGGCTCGAGACCCGCACCGCCCGGTCTCCCGCCTGGACCTCGACCGCCGCCGCCTTCGCCATGAGGTCACCGTAACCGCGTCGTAAGCCCGGGCGCTCGGGTGGCGTTGCGCGGCCGACTACCGTTTCGGACATGGCCCACAACGTGGAGAAGACCGACGAGCAGTGGCGTGCGGAGCTCACGCCCGAGGAGTACCAGGTGCTGCGCAAGGCCGGCACCGAGCGCGCGTTCACCGGCGAGTACACCGACACCGAGACCACCGGCGTCTACCGCTGCAAGGCGTGCCAGGCCAAGCTCTTCGAGTCCGACACCAAGTTCCACTCCGGCTGCGGCTGGCCGAGCTTCTACCAACCGATCAGCGACACGATCGAGTACATCGAGGACAACTCCTTCGGTCAGAAGCGTGTCGAGGTCCGCTGTGCCAACTGCGGCTCGCACCTCGGCCACGTCTTCCCCGACGGCTACGGCACGCCCACCGGCGACCGCTACTGCATCAACTCGATCAGCCTCACCCTCGAGCCGGCCGACCAGCAGGGCTGACTCAGCCCGCGGCGGGCGCCAGGGCGGAGTGCACGAACACCAGCCCGGCGCCGTACGTCGCGTCGGCCCACTCCTGCAGCGAGCCGTCGTCGTGGACGACGTCGACGACCACCAGGTTGTCACCGGGCGTCGTGGAGAGCGCGCCCGGCAGGGCCTGGAGCTCCCGCCCGATCGCCTCGAGCTCGCCCGCGCTGTGCTGCTCGGCGGCGGAGCTCGTCGGCTCGGGCCGGGGCATCGGGTCGTACAGCGCGCCGGCCACCGCCGACTCGTACGTCAGCGTGGTGCCGTCGAAGTCACCGGTGACGGCGAAGGTCCCGAACCTCACCCCGCCGGCGTCGTCGAAGTCTCCGCGGTGCCCGGCCCAGTCCCAGCCCTCCACGGGAAGGCCCCGGCACTGGGGCGGGTAGGACTCGGCCACGGGACCCAGGCAGAGTTCGGGTCCGGCGTCCTGGTCGATGACCAGGCCGAGCCCGACGACGGGCCCGTCCGCGGCGAGGGTCCCGGTCGGCATCTCAGGCTTCGTCGCGCCACCACCGTCGGTCGCGGAGTCGGTCGTGTCGGTGCCGCACGCGGCGACGAGCACGAGGCAGGCGACGGCGATGAGGGTACGCATGGAGGTACGACGGGGGTTGCGCTCCCGGAGTTCCGCGCTCAGGGGAGCCGCTGGACCAGGTCGGCCGGGGCGACGCGTGGGCCGGTGTAGAAGGGCACCTCCTCGCGCACGTGCAGGCGGGCCCGTGAGGCGCGGAGGACGCGCATCAGGTCGACGATGCGGTGCAGCTCGTCGGCCTCGAAGGCGAGGATCCACTCGTAGTCGCCCAGCGCGAAGCTGGACACCGTGTTGGCGCGGACGTCGGCGAACCCGCGTGCCATCTGGCCGTGCTCGGCCAGCATCGCGCGCCGCTCGTTCTCCTCGAGGAGGTACCAGTCGTAGGACCGCACGAACGGGTAGACGCAGACGTAGCCGCGCGCCTCCTCGTCGGCCAGGAACGCCGGCACGTGGCTCTTGTTGAACTCCGCGGGCCGGTGCAGCGCGACCTGCGACCAGACGGGCTCGAGCCGGGCACCGAACGCGGTGCGGCGCAGCCGCTGGTAGGCGTCCTGGAGCTGCTCGACCGTCTCGGCGTGCCACCACACCAGCACGTCGGCGTCGGCCCGCAGGCCGCTCAGCTCGTACAGCCCGCGGACCACGACGTCGTCGGCACCGAGCTTGTCGAGCAGGTCGGTGAGCTCGGCCGCGTCGCCGTCGCGAGGGCCGTCCACGCCGTACGCCGTCGCCAGCCGGAACACCGACCACATCGTGTAGCGGACGGTCTCGTTGATCTCGCGGGTCCGGGCGGCGTTGCTCATGGGTTCATTCTGCCTGCGTGAGCATCGCGGCGGCCCGGCGGGCCGAGGCGATCACGGCGGGAATGCCGACGCCGTCGTACGCCGCCCCGCAGACCGCGAGACCGGGCACGGCGGTGACGGCCTCCCGGATCCGCGCGACCCGCGCCAGGTGCCCGACGGCGTACTGCGGCAACCCGCCACCCCAACGCTGCACGCGGCTGTCGACGGGTCGGGCTGCGAGGCCGGTCGCCTCGGCCAGGTCGACGAGCGACGCGGCGACCAGGTCTTCGTCGGGCACCTGGAGCACCGACTCCTCGCGGTGCCGGCCGACCGACGTCCGCAGCACCAGCAGGCCCCCCGATGTCGCGCCGGCCTCACGGACCCAGTCCCACTTGGCGAACGAGAACGTCGCGGCCTTGATGGTCCGGCCGTCGACGGGAGGGACGAGGAAGCCGGAGCCCGGGAGCTCCGGCAGGTCAGCAGCGGCGAAGGCGAGCGTGACGACGGCCATCGAGGCGTACTCGACCCCGGCCAGCTCGGCGGCCGCCACCGGGGAGACGTCGGCGAGCAACCGCGCGGTCGGTGCGGCCGGTGTCGCCAGCACGACCTCGTCGGCCAGCACCTCCTCGGCCGCGACGGTCGGCCCGACGACCAGCGCGAAGCCGGTCGGGGTGCGCCGGAGCCCGCGCACCGGCGCGTCGGTGCGCACCTCGAGACCCTCGTTCAGCGCGAGCGGCATCCGGCCCAGGCCGCCGACGATGCCGGCGAACACCGGGCCGGGTGCGGCCGAGCCGGCCCGCGCCGCGGCGGTCACCAGCGACGCCTCGCCGCTCCACGCCACGAGCTGGGGCACGGTCGCGCGGGCGGAGAGCAGCCGCGCGTGGCCGGCGTACACGCCGCCGAGCAGGGGCTCGACGAGCCGATCCACGACCTCGTCGCCGAGGCGGCTTGCGACCAGCTCGCCGACCGAGACGTCCTCGCCGTCGGCGAGCGGCCGGCCGGGGGTCTCGTGGCGCAGACGCTCGACGCCGGCGTCGGACAGCACGCCGGAGCCTGCGACCTGCTCCACGTCGCCCGGCACGCCCATCACCGAACGCGGCAGTGGCCGCAGCGCGCCGTGGGTCCAGACCGAGGACGAGGTGGTCGCGGGGTGGACGACCCGCATCCCGAGGTCCCGAGCGAGGTCGACACCTTCGGGCCGGCGGGCGAGCATCGACTCCGCGCCGAGGTCGACCTGGACGCCCCCGACCGACCCGGTGAGCAGCTTGCCGCCGGTGCGGGGCGCGCCCTCGAGCACCAGGACGTCACGCCCGGCCGCGGCCAGGTCCCGGGCCGCGGTCAGCCCGGCGACGCCACCTCCGACCACGACGGTTCGACGGCGCGGCTCGGGCATGCGCCCAGCCTGTCACCCGGCCGCACGGAACCAGCCGCGGGGACGGGCCGTCCTACGCCCATGCGCACCAGTCACCTCCTCGCGGTCTCGGCCACCGTCTTGCTGCTCTCCCTCACGGCCTGTTCCGGCGGGTCCGACGGCGACTCGACGGAAGCGGTCAGCGCCATGGACGGCGGCGCGGCGGGCGGGTCCGCCGGCGACATGGCCCGCGAATCGGCACCCCAGGCGCCCGCGGACGCCGCCGGCGCGAACGAGTCCGGTGTCGCCAGCAACGCCGTCGACCTCACCACCCAGCAGGCGCTGATCAAGACCGGTGCCGTGTCGTTGCGGAGCGCCGACGTCGGCAGGACGAGGTACGACGTGCAGGTGCTCGTCGACGAGCAGGGCGGCCAGGTCGCCGACGACAAGACCGAGACGGACAAGTCCGGCGAGCCGCTCCGGGCACGGATGGTGCTGCGGGTGCCGGTCGACTCGTTCGAGGACGTGATGAACGCGCTCGGCAGCATGGAGACGCTGGCCTCGACGAGCACCAGCTCCGAGGACGTCACCACCCAGCTCATCGACGTCGAGGCCCGGATCAAGGCCCAGCAGGCCAGCGTCGAGCGGGTCCGCCAGCTGCTCGCCCAAGCCCGGTCGATCCGCGACATCATGGCCATCGAGTCCGAGCTCGCCCAGCGCCAGGCCGAGCTCGACTCACTCGCGCAGCAGCAGGCCTACCTGGAGGACCAGACCTCGATGGCCACCGTCAAGGTGAACATCGAGCGCAAGCCCGACCCGAAGGCCCCGGTCACCGAGGACGACGACTCCGGCTTCCTCGCCGGCCTCGCCGCCGGCTGGGACGGCCTCAAGACCACGGTCGTGGCCGTCGCCACCGTCGTCGGCGCCGTGCTGCCCTTCGCGGTGGTCGTGCTCCTGCTCGCAGTCCCGGTCTGGCTGCTGGTGCGCCGGACGCGTCGTACGCCCGTCGCCTCGACGCCTGCTGCTGCGCCTGGCGGTGAGTGAGGGTTGGTTTCCAGGCCCGGAACCAACACTCACGCACCGCCCCGGGTGAGTCAGGAGACCGGGATCGACTGCACGAACCGGGTGAGTGCCTCGAGCTGACCGGGGTCGGTGTCGGGGATGACGCCGTGGCCGAGGTTGAAGATGTGGCCGTGCGCGGCGCGGCCCGCCTCGACGATCGCTGCGGCCCGCGCCGTCATCACGTCGGTCGGCGCGAAGACCAGCGTGGGGTCGAGGTTGCCCTGGACGGCCCGGTCGCCGACGAGCGGGATGGCCGAGGACAGCGGGGTGCGCCAGTCGACGCCGACCACGTCGGCACCGGCTTCGGCCATCAGCGGCAGCAGGCTGCCGGTGTTGACGCCGAAGTGGATCCGGGGCACGCCGAGCTCGGCGGCCGCGGCGAGCACCCGCGCGGAGTACGGCATCACGTACCGCCGGTAGTCCTCCGGCGTGCAGGCCCCGGCCCACGAGTCGAAGAGCTGGACGGCCGAGGCGCCGGCGGAGACCTGGACGGCGAGGTACGCCGCGGCGATGCCGGCGATCTTGTCCATCAGCGCGGCCCACACGTCGGGAGCGCCGAACATCATCGCCTTGGTGCGGGCGTGCTCCTTCGAGGGGCCGCCCTCCACCAGGTACGACGCGACGGTGAAGGGCGCGCCCGCGAAGCCGATCAGCGGCGTCCCTCCCAGCTCGCCCACCAGCCGGCGGACCGACTCGGTGATGAAGGGGACGTGCTCGGGTGTCAGGTCCGGGATCGCGGCCACGTCGGCCAGGGTGCGCACGGGTGAGGCCATGACCGGGCCGACGCCGGGCTTGATGTCGAGGTCGACGCCGACGGCCTTGAGGGGCAGCACGATGTCGGAGAAGAAGATCGCCGCGTCGACGCCGTACCGACGCACCGGCTGCAGGGTGATCTCGACGACGAGGTCGGGCGTCATGCAGGACTCGAGCATGCCGACGCCCTGGCGCAGGGCACGGTACTCGGGCAGCGAACGGCCGGCCTGACGCATGAACCAGACCGGCGTGTGCGGCACCGGCTCGACGCGCGCGGCCTTCAGGAAGGCGCTCTGGGACGGCTCGGCCGGCGGGTTCGTCACCGCAGGATCGTCCCAGGTCAGTCGGCGTGTTCGCACATCGGGACTGGACGCCCGACCTACTGTGGGGAGCATGGTGGTCCGTCAGGAGACCCACCCGGGAACGGGTGCGGACTCGAGCCCCCCGGAATTCCGCGCGG
>JAICRP010000100.1 GCA_025966445.1 Nocardioides sp. | reverse complement strand
GGTAGCGGCGGTCAGCCCGCACGCCTGCCAGGTGCAAGGGGTCTACGTAGACCCGCAGCGCCGGGGAGAGGGGTTGGCCGCGGCCGGGATGGCGGCGGTGGTCCGGGCCGCCCTGAGCGACATCGCGCCGGTGGTCTCGCTCTACGTCAACGACCACAACACGCCGGCCCGCCGGACCTACGAGACCGTCGGCTTCGAGCAGACCGGCGTCTTCGCGACCATCATGTTCTGATTCGTCCGCCCGCCGGTTGACTCACCGGTTGACCCAGTTGCAACGGCACCAGATCTGGCCCACAGGGATGCGGTTGCGACTTGGCCGCGAGGGATCGCCGACTCCGTGGGGAGCCGCAATCGGGTGGAGGTGTCTGGCAGAGGCGTTGCCCGATGTCTTCAGGACGCCTGCCCGCATGTAGTTCGTGACGAGAAGCAGGTTTCGCCCCGCCCGGAACATGCGTCTTGTCACGTCGTACCCCACTCTGCGGCTGGTGACGAGGGGCGATCACCCACCCCCCACGCTGACCGGCGACCACCACCCAGGTCCTGGGACCCCCGCCCAGTCCTCGGACCACCCCGACCGGCTCGGGACCAAGCCATCAGCCGGCTGATTCAGTCGCAACCGCAGCAGATCTTGCCCAGAACGATGCGTTTGCGACTGACTCGCGAGGGTGCCGGCCCGCGCCTGCCCCCACGCTCGCCCACTAGGGTCGGCCGGGTGAACTCACCACTGCACCGCGACATCAAGGCGCTCGCCGGGATCCTGGCGACCTCCGGCGTGATCCACCTGGCGCGGCCGGAGGTCTACGAGCCGATCATGCCGAAGGTGGTGCCCGCGCACCGTGAGGTCATCTATGCCTCGGGTGTGATCGAGCTGGCGTGCGCGGTCGGCCTGCTGGTGCCGCGCACCCGTAGCGTCGCCGGCTGGGCGAGCCTGGGCCTGCTGCTCGCGGTGTACCCGGCGAACCTGAAGATGGCGATCGACTCGACCCGGACCGACAACGCGCCGTTCAAGGCGGTCGCCTTCGCGAGGCTCCCGATGCAGCTGCCGATGCTGTGGAGCGCCTACCGGGCGGCGCGCGGCAGGAAGCTCACCGGTTCGAGCGGAGCCAGTCGTCGTAGCTGACCGGCTCCTCGCCACGCTCGACCTGCGCGAACACGGACTCGGTCATCCACGCCCGCAACGAGCGCAGGTCCTCCGAAGAAGCCAACGTGAGCAGCCGGCGCTCCTCGCACAGGGCGTCCGCGGCGGCCACCGCCTGCTGCAGCTTCAGCACGTCCTGGCTGAACTCGCGCGGCATCGCCATCTCGACGTCGATGTGGGTCTTGCCCGCCGCGGCGGCGTCCTGCGACAGGCGCCGCCCCATGTGCCGCGCGTGCGCGGGACCGCTCAGCAGCCCCTGGAGCTCCGCGGCGATCTGCTGTGAGGCGAGGTCGTGCTCGTCGGCGCTGATCAGCTGGAGCTCGCGGATCAGCTCGTCGAGATGCTGGTCCTGGCGCAGTCCCAGCTCGACGGGACAGCCGGGCAGCCGGACGACCGTCCATCCCTCGGGCAGGGCCGCGGCCGGGTCCACCGCCGGCATCTCGAACCCGCTCTCGGTGGAGGTGCGGGGTGGGCGTACGCCGTGCTCTCCGGCCGCCTCGGTCAGCTCCGCCCAGATGCGTTTGCCGCGCTCGAGCTTCTCCACACCCCAGTCGCTGGCCAGGATGGACACGATCGCCAGGCCCCGGCCGGTCGTCGGTTCGTCATCGAGGTCGAGCTCGTCGGCATCCTCCGAGCCCGGGAAGTCAGGACGGGGGACCACGGCCTCGGCGGGGGTGACGCCGTCGTCCTCGACGCTGATCCGCACGGCATCGTCGAGCGCGAGCAGGGCGATCTCCATGTAGGTGCTCGCACTGTGCAGGGCCGCGTTGGCGGCGAGCTCGCTGACGCACAGCGTCGCGTCGTCGAGCAGGGTGGTGCGTCCCCAGGAGGTCAGCCCGTCCGCGATGAACCGCCGCGCGCCGGGCACGCTGGCCGGATCGGCCGCGAACCGGACTCGCAGCGCTGAGAGACTCGCGATGGGCGACTTGTCGAGCACCTCATGATGATGCCCGATCGGTTTGCCCCGGATAGGCGAAATAGCCGAGCCGACTAGACCGGGAAACTGGTGTGCGGCGCTCGTGACCCGGTAGGTAGCCTTGCCGAATGATCATGCGGATGTCGTCCCTGTTCCTGCGCACCCTGCGAGAGGACCCCGTCGACGCGGAGGTGCCGAGCCACCGACTCCTGGTCCGGGGCGGCTACGTCCGGCGTGCGGCCCCCGGCATCTACTCCTGGCTGCCGCTCGGCTACCGCGTGTTCCGCAACGTCGAGCGGATCATCCGCGAGGAGATGGAGGCGATGGGCGGCCAGGAGGTGCACTTCCCGGCGCTGCTGCCCCGCGAGCCCTACGAGGCGAGCGGCCGTTGGACGGAGTACGGCGACGGGGTGTTCCGTCTCCAGGACCGCAAGGGCGCGGACTACCTCCTCGGACCCACCCACGAGGAGATGTTCACGCTGCTCGTGAAGGACCTGTACTCGTCGTACAAGGACCTGCCGCTGTGGCTCTTCCAGATCCAGACCAAGTACCGCGACGAGGCGCGTCCCCGCGCCGGCCTGCTCCGCGGCCGCGAGTTCGTGATGAAGGACTCCTACTCCTTCGACTACACCGACGAGGGCCTGGACCGCTCCTACGCCGCACACCGCGCGGCCTACATCAAGACCTTCGACCGGCTCGGCTTCGACTACGTGATCGTCAAGGCCACTGCCGGCGCGATGGGCGGCTCGAAGTCCGAGGAGTTCCTGGCCACCGCGGAGAACGGCGAGGACACCTACGTCCGCTGCACCGGCTGCGACTACGCCGCCAACGTCGAGGCCGTGCAGGTGCGCGCCCCCGAGCCCCGGTCGTACGACGGGGTGCCCGACGCGCACGCCGAGCAGACGCCGGACACACCGACCATCGAGACCCTCGTCGACCACCTGAACGAGAAGTTCCCCCGCGACGACCGGCCCTGGGACGCCGGGGACACGTTGAAGAACGTCCTGGTCGTGCTCAAGCACCCGGACGGCACCCGGGAGCCGGTCGCGATCGGCCTGCCCGGTGACCGTGAGGTCGACGCGAAGCGTCTCGAGGGCCAGCTCGAGCCGACCGAGGTCGAGCCCTTCGACGCCGCCGAGTTCGCCAAGCACCCCGCGCTGGTCAAGGGCTACATCGGTCCCGGTGTGCTCGGCGAGAAGAACGAGTCCGGCATCAGGTTCCTGGTCGACCCCCGCGTGGTCGAGGGAACCCGGTGGGTCACCGGCGCGGACGTCGAGGGCAGCCACGTGATCGACCTCGTCGCCGGCCGCGACTTCCGCCCGGACGGCACCATCGAGGCCGCCGAGGTTCGCGACGGCGACCCCTGCCCCAACTGTGACGGAACGCTGGAGTCCGCGCGCGGGATCGAGATGGGTCACATCTTCCAGCTCGGCCGCAAGTACGCCGACGCCCTCGACCTGAAGGTGCTCGACGAGAACGGCAAGCTGGTCACCGTCACGATGGGCTCCTACGGCATCGGCGTCTCCCGCGCGGTGGCCGCGATCGCCGAGTACGCCCACGACGAGCTCGGCCTGTGCTGGCCGCGCGAGGTGGCGCCGGCCGACGTACACCTGCTTGCCACCGGCAAGGACCAGGCGGTCTTCGAGGCCGCCGCGAAGCTGGCCGCGGACCTGGAGGCGCAGGGCCTGACCGTGCTCTACGACGACCGGCCCAAGGTGTCTCCGGGCGTGAAGTTCAAGGACGCCGAGCTGATCGGGATGCCCACGATCGTCGTGGTCGGCAAGGGGCTCGCCGACGGTGTGATCGAGGTGAAAGACCGGGCCTCGGGGACTCGTGAGGACGTCCCGGTCGGAGGTATCGTCGACCACGTGTTGGGTGTTGTCCGTGGGTAGCGCGATCGAGGCCGTGATCTTCGACTGGGGCGGCACGCTCACGCCCTGGCAGAGCATCGATCCCGCCGAGGAGTGGGCGTCGCTGGCGCGGGTCGCCGCGCCGGACCGGGTGGACGAGGCGACGACGTCGCTGCTGGACGCGGCGAGCATGGTGTGGAAGCGCTCGCGCGACGAGCACCGCTCGGCGACGATGACCGAGATCTGCGAGCTGGCCGGTGTGCCGTTCGACGACGCGCACCTGAGTGCCTACCGCGAGTTCTGGGAGCACGCCACCTTCACCGACGACGACGTGCTGCCGCTGTTCAGCCGGCTCAAGGTCGACGGGATCAAGGTCGGCGTGTTGTCGAACACCGTGTGGCCGCGGGAGTGGCACGAGGAGTACTTCGACCGCGACGGCATCCTCGGCATGCTCGACGGCGCGGTCTACACCAGCGACATCCCCTGGACCAAGCCGTCACCGGAGGCGTTCCGGGCGGCGATGGAGGCCGTGGGCGCGGACGACCCGTCCCGGTGCGTGTTCGTCGGGGACCGGCTGTTCGACGACATCTGGGGCGCCTCGAACGCCGGGATGCGCACGATCCTGGTCCCGAACAGCGACATCCCCGTGGACCAGCTCGGGCACACCGTCGGCGAGCCGGACGCGATCGCGCACCGGCTGAGCGAGGTCTACGACATCGTGTCGGCCTGGCGCTGACCCTCGTTGGGCTACAGCTCGCTGATGCCGGGGAACACCTCGGGCTCGCCGCCGAACCCGAGCTGGCGCACCGCGGCGTCGTCGAGGGCGTCGATCGCCCACTGCCGGTTGGCGCCCGACGTGCTGCCCACCATGTCGGCGTAGACCGCGCTGCACCGCTGCTCGATCTCCAGCGCCGCGCCGCTGAGCTGGTCCAGGGTGACCGCCGGGTTCGGCAGCTCGTAGCTGATCTCCGCGGTGACCGGTTCGGCGTCGGACGCGCGGACCATCGCCACCAGCTGGTCCCGGCGACCCCGGTGGGTGGTGTACGCCGCCCGCACGGCGCTCCACAGGTCCGGCTGGGCCGACAGCGACACGCGACCGCCGATCACGCCGTACACGTAGACCGCCGCGTGCTCGCCGGCGAGCGCGGCCTGGATCGCATCGGTCGGCTTCATCCGGCCGCCGCGGTGGAGTCGGCCTCGAGCGTGGCGGCGTGCTGGGAGGCCGAGGCCGCCATGCTGGCCAGCAGCCGCGCGAAGGAGCCGCTCTGCGCGGTGAACGCGTGCCGCTTGTCCGCGACGCTCAGCTCCTGTTCGAGCACGGCCAACCGGGTCAACGCCGCGCGTGGCTTCGCCGGGACCTGGAACGGTTCGTCGGTCGGCTCGGGCGACGACAGGGCACCGGGCTCGGGCGGGGCCTTGCCCTCGGGCACGGCCTCGGCCAGCAGGGCGATGTGGGCCCGGTGCGCCTCGATCGCGGCGGCGAGCCGGCCGGCCAGCCGTGGATGCCGCGAGTCGGTGGCGACCAGTGCGTCGAGCACCGACTCCTCGTGGGCGAGTGCGAGCGCCGCGACAGCGATGTCGGGATCCTGGTCGACCTCCTGGGCGGCACGCCGGCGGCCCCTCCTGCCGCGCCTCGGCCGGTCGTCGCCGAAGGTGCATCCCGCGACCAGCGACGTACCGCCGGCCGCCAACGCCGCCAGCGCCGCACGGCGGGTCAGCGCGGCCGGAGGCGAGGGGGAAGGGGGGCTCGGCACGGCGCCGACTCTAGCGCGGGAGGAGGCTCCGGAGCGGGGACGGGACGGCCTCCGATGTCGGCTATGGTGTCCCCACTGACAACAGCACAGCAGGAAGGAAGCCCGTGAGCACGGAACAGACCCGGGACCGACTTGCAGGGGTGTTGACCGACCCCCTCGCTGCTGTGGGCCTTGACGTCGAGGCGGTCGAGCTCACCCCTGCCGGAAAGCGGCGGCTGCTGCGGGTCGCGGTGGACAAGGACGGCGGGGTGACGATGGATGACATCGCCGACGCCACCAAGGAGGTCTCCCGCGTGCTCGACGAGTCCGACGTGATGGGGGAGCACCCGTACACCCTGGAGGTGACCTCCCCGGGCACCGACCGGCCGTTGACCCTGCCCCGGCACTGGCGCCGCAACGAGGGCCGCCTGGTCAAGGTGGCCTGCACCGGCGGGGACAGCTTCACCGGCCGGATCCTCGCCGGCGACGAGCAGGCGGCCACCCTCGATGTCGACGGCACCAAGCGCGAGGTGGCGTACGCCGACGTGGCCAAGGCTCGCATCCAGATCGAGTTCAACCGGAAGGAGAGCTGAGTCGCAATGGACATCGACATGACGATCTTGCGCTCGCTCGAGCGTGAGAAGGAGATCTCCTTCGACATCCTCGTGGAGGCCATCGAGCAGGCGCTGCTCACGGCGTACCACAAGTCGCCGGGCGCCCAGCCGAAGGCCCGCGTCGAGCTGGACCGCAAGAGCGGCCACGTCACCGTCTTCGCCGCCGAGACCGACGAGGAGGGCAACACCCTCACCGAGTACGACGACACCCCGGCCGGCTTCGGGCGGATCGCCGCGACCACGGCCAAGCAGATCATCTTGCAGCGGCTCCGCGACGCCGAGGACGAGATGCGGTTCGGCGAGTTCTCCGGCAAGGAGGGTGACATCATCTCCGGCGTCATCCAGCAGGGGCGTGACCCGCAGGACGTGATGGTCGACCTCGGCAAGCTCGAGGCGCTGCTGCCGACCGCCGAGCGTGTTCCCGGCGAGAAGTACCAGCACGGGGACCGGATCAAGTGCATCGTGGTGAGCGTTCGCAAGGGGATGCGCGGGCCGCAGATCATGCTGTCGCGGTCGCACCCGAACCTGGTCAAGAAGCTTTTCGCCCTCGAGGTCCCCGAGATCGCCGACGGCACCGTGGAGATCTGCGGGATCGCCCGTGAGGCCGGTCACCGCACCAAGATCGCGGTCAGGTCGACGGTGCCCGGCGTGAACGCCAAGGGCTCCTGCATCGGGCCGATGGGGCAGCGGGTGCGCAACATCATGCACGAGCTGCACGGCGAGAAGATCGACATCGTCGACTGGTCCGACGATCCCGCCCAGCTCGTGGCCCATGCCCTGTCCCCGGCACGGGTGTCCAGCGTGGAGGTGGTGGACCTCGCAGCCAGGTCCGCCCGCGTCGTCGTACCCGACTTCCAGCTCTCGCTCGCGATCGGCAAGGAAGGGCAGAACGCCCGGCTCGCCGCACGCCTGACCGGGTGGCGGATCGACATCCGTTCCGACGAGGCGCCGGCCGCCGCGGAGGCCGCGACTGTGGCCGACGGCACGACCGACGCGACCGCCGACGCGTGATCCGGTTCGGCACCGCGCGTCGCAACCGGTAGACTGACCGACGGTGGTTCGCAAACACTCTCGTCATGCATGCGCTGATACACCGGTGCGCACGTGTGTCGGGTGTCGCCAGCGGGCTGCCATGCAAGATCTGCTGCGAGTCGTCGTCGCTGATCAGGGGTCCGGCCCGGCCGTGATCCCCGATCCTGCGAGGCGGGCACCGGGCAGGGGCGCGCACCTGCACCCCACGTCCGACTGTCTCGAGCTGGCGCTTCGGCGTCGAGCCTTTCCGCGGGCCCTCCGGGTCCCGGCCGGGCTGGCCACCGAGGCCGTGCGTGACTACGTGCAGCAGATCGCGCAGCAACGTAACCGACCGTGACTCCCCGCCGGGGGGTCCACGGGGCTCGCCCCCGTGTGTACCGACAGAAAATGGAGCAGCAGCTCATGAGCACTCGATGAGTACTTTGCGATGAGCATGCACACCAGCTAACGGTCCGGCCATACCCACCAGGGGGCTCGGACCAGAAGGAGAAGCGTGGCTAAGGTCCGAGTCCACGAACTCGCCAAAGAGTTCGGAGTGGAGAGCAAGGTCGTCCTGACCAAGCTCGGAGAAATGGGAGAGTTCGTGAAGTCGGCGTCGTCGACGGTCGAGCCCCCCGTGGTGAAGCGATTCACCGACAAGTTCGGCGACGAGCTGAAGACAGCCGCAGAGAAGAAGGCTGCCAAGAAGGCCACCGCCAAGAAGGCCGCGAAGAAGGCCGCTGAGCCGGCCGACGCGGCCCCCCAGACCCCCGCCGAGGCACCCGCCGGCACCGAGGCCCCCGCGGCCGAGGCACCGGCTGCTGAGGCACCGGCTTCCGAGGCACCGGCTTCCGAGGCGCCGGCCGCGAAGGCGGCGCCGAGCCCCGGCCCCAAGCCGGGTCCGAAGAAGGCACCCGAGCCCGAGCCGACGCCCGAGGCGCCGGTTGCTCCTGCCGCTCAGGCTGCACCGGACGCCCCGGCCGCAGCCGCGGGCACCGAGGCACCGGCGGCCAGGGACTCGCGTCCCGGTGGTACGCCGCGTCCGGGTGGGGCACGCCCCGGCGCACCGCGCCCGGGCAACAACCCGTTCTCGTCGACGCAGGGCATGGGCCGCCGACCGGCGCCCGCGCCGCGCACCGACCCGGGCCAGGGTCCCGCCGACCGTCCGCCGCGTCCGCCGGCCGGCCGCGACGGTGGCGCACCGGGTCGTCCCGGTGCCGCACCGGGCCGTCCCGGCATGCCTCGCCCCAACCCGGCGATGATGCCCAAGTCCCCGGCAGCCTTCGGCGGCGGCCCGGGCGGCCGTGCGGCCGGTCCCGGTAGCCGTGGTGGCCCCGGTGGTCCCGGTGGTCGTGGTGGCCCCGGCGGTGCTCCCGGTCGCGGCGGTGCTCCGGCCCGTGGTGGTCAGGGCGCGCCCGGTGGTCCGGCTGGACGCCCCGGCGGCTTCGGCCCGAGTGGCGGCGGCCGTCCCGGTGGTGGCCGTCCCGGCCAGCGCGGCCAGACGCAGGGTGCGTTCGGTCGCCCCGGCGGTCCGTCGCGTCGTGGTCGCAAGTCGAAGCGGCAGCGCCGTCAAGAGTTCGACAACATGCAGGCCCCGACGATCGGTGGCGTGCGTGTCCGCAAGGGCGACGGCGAGACCATCCGGATGGCCCGTGGCTCCTCGCTGACGGACTTCGCGGAGAAGATCAACGTCGACGCCGCGGCGCTGGTGCAGATGCTGTTCCACCTCGGTGAGATGGTGACCGCGACCGAGTCGGTCAACGACGCGACGCTGGAGCTGCTCGGTGAGGAGCTCAACTACGTCGTGCAGATCGTCTCGCCCGAGGACGAGGACCGCGAGCTGCTCGAGTCCTTCGACCTCGAGTTCGGTTCCGACGAGGGCGGCGAGGCCGCGCTCGAGGCCCGGCCGCCGGTCGTCACCGTGATGGGTCACGTCGACCACGGAAAGACCAGGCTCCTCGACGCCCTCCGCAACGCCAACGTGGGCGACAAGGAGGCAGGTGGCATCACCCAGCACATCGGTGCCTACCAGGTGGCGACGGAGGTCGACGGCGACGAGCGTCGGATCACCTTCATCGACACCCCGGGTCACGAGGCGTTCACCGCGATGCGTGCCCGCGGTGCGCAGGCCACCGACATCGCGATCCTCGTGGTGGCGGCGGACGACGGCGTGATGCCGCAGACGGTCGAGGCGTTGAACCACGTCAAGGCCGCCGGCGTCCCGATCGTGGTCGCGGTCAACAAGATCGACAAGCCGGACGCGGACCCGACCAAGGTCCGTGGCCAGCTGACCGAGTACGGCCTGGTCCCGGAGGAGTACGGCGGCGACACCATGTTCGTCGACGTGTCCGCCAAGTCCGAGCTGAACCTCGACACGTTGCTCGAGGCGGTCGTGCTCACCGCGGACGCCGAGCTCGACCTGCGGGCCAACCCGGAGCAGGACGCCCAGGGCCTGGTCGTCGAGGCACACCTCGACCGCGGTCGCGGCCCGGTCGCCACCGTGCTGGTCCAGCGCGGAACGCTGCGGGTCGGTGACTCGATCGTCGCCGGTCCGGCGTTCGGTCGGGTGCGCGCCATGCTCGACGAGTACGGCGACTCGGTCGAGGAGGCCGACCCGTCCCGTCCGGTGATGGTGCTCGGTCTGACCGCGGTGCCGGGCGCGGGCCAGAACTTCCTGGTCGTCGACGACGACAGGATGGCCCGCCAGATCGCTGAGAAGCGCGAGGCACGGGAGCGTGCAGCCTTGCAGGCACAGCGCCGCGGGCGTCGTACTCTCGAGGACTTCATGGCCTCCATGGAGAAGGGGGAGAGCCAGGAGCTCAACCTCATCCTCAAGGGCGACGTGTCCGGCTCGGT
>JAICRP010000128.1 GCA_025966445.1 Nocardioides sp. | reverse complement strand
GGCCAGAGGTGGTCGCCTCCGCCAACGGCACGGACCTCGACGACGTCGCCGACGACCTGGACGCGGCACGAGCGGCCGAGCTCGTGGTCGAGGGGGAGCCCGGCGAGCTGGCGTTCGCCCATGCGCTGACCCGGGACGCGGTCTACCTCGCGGAGCCCGAGCACCGACGGGCACGCCGGCACGCCCGGGTCGCGCACGCCTTCGAGACCGACCCGGCGGTCCGGGCGCTGACGCCGGACCAGGAGCTCACCGCCGAGCTGGCCCGCCACTGGCTGGCCGCGGGGAGCAGCCACGCCGACCGCGCGTGGCGGGCGGCCCGTGCGGCGGCCGCCCAGGCGCGCTCCATGTGGGCGCACGCCGAGGCGATGCAGCTGCGCGCGGCTGCGGTCGCCGCGCACCGTCGCGCCGCCGACGGCGTGGACCGCGAGCGCTACGACCTGCTGCTCGAGCTGGCGACCGATGCGGCGTACGCCGGTCACTGGACGCAGGTCGAGGACGCCGCTGTCGAGGCGATCACTCTGGGCCGGTCGCTCGGCTCGCCCGCGTTGACGGGCGAGGCGGCCAGCACCCTGACGCGGTACTGCGTGTGGGTCCCGCACGAGATCGGGGTCGTGCTCGAGGACGTCATCGAGGACCTGAGGTGGGCGTTGCTGCGCACGCCGGACGACGACCCGGCGACCCGCTGCCGGCTCCAGCTCACCCTGGCCGTGGAGCTGTACTACGTCGCGGACGCGACCGCCGAGCGACGCGCGCTGGTCGACACCGGCCTGGCGCTGGCCCGCAAGGTCGGCGACCCCGGGCTGACCTGGTGGGCGATGCGGACGGCGTGGATGGCGTGCTGGGCGCCGCCCTTCCTGGTGGAACGGATGGGCTGGGTCACCGAGGGGCTGGCGGCAGCACGCGACGCGGGCGACCCCGCTGCCGAGGCGGTGCTGCTCACCACGCTGGCCGTCGACGAGCTGGCGCTCGGGAGGGTGGACCGCTGGGACGAGCTGAGCGCCGCAGCGGTGGCGATCGCCCGGCGCGAGCGGCTGCCGTACGTGATGTTCACCGTGCACTGGGTCCGCATGACTCTGGCGGCGATGCGCGACGACCGGGCGGCCGTGGACGAGCAGCTGGCCGGCCTCGCGACCACGTCACGCGAGGTGGCGGTCCCGATGGCCGAGGTGCACCCGCCCGCGGCGGCGATGGTCTCGTCGCTGTGGAACGGCACGGTGGCCGAGGCGGTCGGGCCGATGCTCGACGTCTACGAACGCACGGGTGAGGCGACCGAGGCGGTGTTCCAGATGCTGGCGAGGGCCGGCCGAGTCGACGACCTGCGACGGCTGCTCACCTCCACCCAGCACCGACCCGGAGAGTCGCCGTGGTCCCTGGTGACCGACTGGTGCATGGAGGTGGAGGCGGCCGCCGCGGTGGGCGACGTGGACCTGGCTCGTGAGGGCCTCGAAGCCCTGGCGCCGTACGCCGACCGGATCAGCATCGCCGGCGCGGCGGCCTGCTTCGGTCCCGTGAGCGGGTACCTCGCCCTCGCCGCGGCCACGGTCGGTGACCGAGCCGCCGCGCGGCAGTACGCCACGGCGGCCCGCGACACCGCCACTCGGTGGGGTTGGGTCGCCTACGTGTCCTGGCTGGACGACGTGCTGGCCTAGCGTCCGACCGGCTTGCGCACCCAGCGGTGCCGAGGCCCGTCGGACCGCAGCCGCGGTCGTCGTCAACCGGCCCGGCGAGTGCCGCGAGGTCGACGTCGAGCTGCGGTCGGCCCTCCTTCGCCACCACGAAGGCGAAGTCGGCGACCTGCTCGTCGTCGACGAGCACCACGCCGCGGTACTCGCCGGGCTCGGGGACCGGGTGGACCACTGACCCCAGCGATCCGTGAGCGCCATGGGAGCCCCTCTCGAGACGGATGGTGTGTGCTGCAGAAGAGAGGTCGCAGCCAGGGCGAGATACCGGCGCGGGCGTCGAACGGGCACAAATGACCCGGACGTGTCATCTTTCAGAAGTGGCCCGTCGGCCGCTGTCGGTGGTCGCTCCTAGCCTCGGCGCATGAGCACCTTCAACGACCGAACCAACACCGCGCTGGTGGTCATCGACGTGCAGAACGGCGTCGTGGGGGAGGCGTACGACCGCGACGCCGTGGTCGGCAACGTGGCCACCCTGGTCGAGAAGGCCCGCGCCAGCGGCACCCCCGTCGTGTGGGTCCAGCACAGCGGCGACGACCTCGCCCAGGGCAGTGAGCCGTGGCAGTACGTCCCCGAGCTCCAGCAGGGCGCAGCCGAGGCCGTCGTCCACAAGCGGTACGGCGACTCGTTCGAGGACACCGACCTCGAGGACGTGCTGGCCGCCGCCGGCGTCGGGCACCTCGTCGTCGCCGGGGCGCAGACCGACGAGTGCATCCGCTCGACGATCCACGGGGCCTTCACCCGGGGGTACGACGTCACGCTCGTGGGTGACGCGCACACCACCGAGGACCTGACCGAGTACGGCGCCCCGCCGCCGGCCCAGGTGATCGCCCACACCAACCTCTACTGGAAGTACCACTCCGCCCCGGGCCGCACCGCCGGGGTGGCCGACACCGCCGAGGTGTCGTTCGCGGCCCCCTGACGCGTGGGCAGTCGCGACCTCGACTCGGCGTTCGAGCGTGCCGCTGTGGTTCACGGCGCCCACGTGCTGGCCCGGCGGCCCCATCGAGGTCTCCGAGGCGACCCACCTGCGGAGCGGGCCGGCCCTCCGAGTCATCGCCTCACGGGTACAACTTGACATAATGTCAGTTATCGGCGATACGTGCATGAGTACCCGGACATCCGGGTACTCCCGCAGATGTCAGGCGTTGCAACCCCTGACAAGTGCAGGAAGAACCTGATGTCCGGGTACTCATCCAGCAACCTCAGTGCCAGTTGCTGACCTGGACGTCGTGCGGCGCGGGCTGACCCGAGCCCGTCTCGACGAGCTGCTTGAGGCTCATCAGGAACGTCGCCCACTTGGTGCTGCAGTGGTTCATGAACGGCACGGCCTCGCGCCAACCGCTGTGGGCGAACATCACGATCGTGAAGTCGTCCTCCTGGGACAGCTCGAAGGCGACCTCGGTGCCGATCCACTCGTCCGGGCCGTCGACGACCTCCCAGAGCACGCGCTCACCGGGCCGCAGGTCGCGGACGAGCATGTCGAAGCCGGCGGGCTCCGGGGCGCCGGCGAAGCGGAAGCGGATGATTCCGCCGACCTCTCCGGCGTCGCCCTCTGCCTTGGTGTCCTCGGTCCACCAGCCGGCCAGCCCGTCGGTCGTCGTCAGGGCGGCGTACACCTCCGCCGGCGACACGGTGGCGCCGACCCTGTGCAGGATGTCGACCATCTCGGTACCTCTTTCTCGTAGGGGCGCCCGATCCGGGCGCGGTTCATCAGCACCGCCACGGGTCGTGACGGAGCTGCGTGCGGGTGGAGGTCAGCCGTCCTGGCTGCGCTGGATGCGCTCGGCGATCCGCTTGATGCGGTTCAGGCGGGCGTCCCACGTGGCGCCGACCGACGCCAGCTGGTCGACCGCGCGCCCGAGCTGGGTCTCGTCGACCTCGTAGCGGCGCTCGCGGCCCGCGAGCGAGCCGTGGACCAGCCCGACCCGGTCGAGGACGCTCAGGTGCTTGGCGACCGCCTGTCGGGTGACGGGCAGCCGGTCGCTCAGCGTGGTGGCGGTGCCACCGCCGTCGGCGAGCAGCAGGTCGAGCATCCGCCGACGGGTCGGGTCGCCGACGGCCGACCAGAGGTCGTCGTCGATCGCCACGCGGCTCACGACGCGGACTCCAGCCGGTCGGCGTACGCGACCAGGCGCGGCAGGAAGTAGTCCCAGCCGGCGACGTGGTCGCGGTACTGCTCCTCGAGGACCGCCGCCTCCCAGCCCTTCTCGCGGAAGCCCTCCTCGCTGAACCTCAGCAGGGTGCCGGACCCCGACGGGACCAGGTCGAACGTCACCAGGAGGGAGCTGCCCGTCGCGGCCAGGTCATCGTCGTAGACCCAGCGGAACGAGAAGCGGCGCGGCGGGTCGGCCTCGACGACGGTGAGCGCCTGCGAGTGCGTGCCCTCGGGACGTACGAACGTGACCGTCCCGCTCCCGCCGGGCACCGGGTCGAGCTCCGCGTCCTCCGGCCACCACTCCTTCAGGTGCTCGGGGGTGCTGAGGACCTGGTAGACCACCTCGGGCGTCGCCTCGATGTGGATCTCGCGCTCGATGGTGCCGATCTCCATGCCCCACTCCCCTGCTCCCTGCCGATGCAACCTTTGGTTGCATATGACTGTAGAGCACAGAGCCGGCTTGCGCAACCTTCGGTTGCACATAGAAACGGGGTGGAGCTGTGTCGGTGGTCCGCGTCAGAGTGTTCGGAGTCCTGGTTTCCACGTGGTGAGGAGCCCCCATGAGTGCAGACCCGATGTCCTCCCTACCGCCCGAGCTGGCGGACGTCACCTACCGCCCCGGCGACGAGGCGTACGCAGCGGCCGCGACCGTCTACGTACGCACCGGCTCGCCCGCCCTGGTCCTCAGACCCCGGACCGTCGAGCAGGTCGCGGCCGCGATCCACCAGGCGGTCGCGGCCGGACTCCCGCTGTCGATCCGCAGCGGCGGGCACAGCGTCCAGGCCTGGGGCACCAACGACGGCGGCCTCGTCATCGACATGTCGGCGTTCGCCGGCATCGAGGTGCTCGACGACGACCGGGTCCGGGTGGGCGCCGGCGCCCGGTGGGGCGACGTGGCGGGCACGCTGGGCACGCACGGGCTGTCGCTGACCTCGGGCGACACCAGGTCGGTGGGCGTGGGCGGGCTCACCACGGGGGGCGGGATCGGCTGGATGGTGCGCAACCACGGCCTGACCATCGACAGCCTTGTCGCCGCCGACCTCGTCACCGCGGACGGCCGGGCGTTGCACCTCACCGAGACCGAGAACGCGGACCTCTTCTGGGCGATCCGCGGCGGCGGCGGCAACTTCGGCGTGCTCACCTCGTTCGAGTTCGTCGCCCAGCGGGTGACCACCGTGCACGCCGGGATGATCATGTACGCCCCCGACGACGTCCCCGGGCTGCTGGACGGCTGGATGGACGCCCACCGCAACGGGCCCGAGGAGCTCAACTCGACGCTGGTGCTCTTCCCCGAGCTCGGCGACCCGATGCCGCCGGCCGGGTTGATGGGTCTGGTCTGCTACGCGGGGTCCGACGGGGCCGCGGCGGCCGCCGCCTTCGCCCCTCTCCTGTCCCTCGGCACCGTGCGGATGTCCCAGATCGACGAGAAGCCGTACGCCGACGTGCTCGAGGAGCCGCACCCGCCGGCCGGTGTCCGGTCGATGGCGTCGAACACGCTCGTGGAGCGCGTCGACGACCGGGTCGTGGATGCGGTCGACCGCTACTACGCCGGCGGCACCACCGAACGGATGATGTTCGTCCGGCAGCTGGGCGGCGCGGCGAACCGGGTCGCCCCCGACGCCACGGCCTTCGCCCATCGCAACGTCGAGGCACTGGTGCTGGGCGGTCTCTTCGCTCCCGAGGACACGTCCGACGACGAGCTGCTGGCCCGGCTACAGCCGTTCGAGGAGTTCCACGACCTCGGGGTCGGCTCCTATCCCGGGTTCGTCGCCACGGACCTCCCCGAGGACGTCGAGCGGATCTATCCCCCGGCGACCCTGGCCCGCCTCCGCGAGGTGAAGCGGGCGAACGACCCGGCCAACACGTTCCGGAACAACTTCAACATCGCTCCCTGATCAGCGCGATCCTTCGGCCGGCCCGAAGAACACGAGGACGGCGAGGTCCTCGGTGATGTCGTGGAACCGGTGCTCCTCGCGGGCCGGCACGAAGAACACCGACCCGGCCGCGACGTCGATGGTCTCGCCGCCGCCGGTGAACCGCCCGCGTCCCGACGTGACGACGTAGACCTCGTCCTCCGCGTGCGGGTCCTGGGTGTCCACGGCCCCGGCGCGCAGGCAGTACGTCCCGATGCTCAGGTCCGGGCGGCGCAGGTGCTCGTCGTACGTCGCACCGCTCGCGTCGGGCTCGGCGTAGCGGCCCGCGGCCGCGATGGTCTCCACCCGCGACAGCCTGTCACCGGGGCGTGGCCACGCGGAAGCGCAGCGGGAAGCGGACCGGCCCCGTGTTGCCGGACACCGGCAGCCACTCGCCCGGTCCGTCCGCCTCGAGGCCGGGCATCCGCTGCGCCAGCAGTGGCAGGGCGACGCTCATGTCGGTGCGGGCGACGAAGTGTCCGAGACAGTGGTGCACCCCGCCGCCGAACCCGCTGTGCGGAGGCCGGTCGGTCGCGGTGATGTCGAACCCGGGATCGGCGCCCATGGCCCGCGGGTCCGTGCCCGAGGCGTGCGAGAGGACCTGGACGATCTCCCCCGCCGCGACCGGCAGGCCGAACAGGTCGACGTCCTCGAGCGCCTCCCGGGTCACCCACGTGACGGTCGGGTTGACCCGCATCACCTCCTCGACGGCCGGCCCACCGAGCTCGGGCCGCTCGGCCAGCAGGGCCCACTGGTCGGGGTGCCTCAGGAAGGTCTGCAGCGCAAGGCCCAGCTGGTTGCGCGTGGTCTCCATCCCGGCGAACGCCAGGAACACCAGGCCGACACTCAGCTCCCGCTCGTCGAGCGCGTCGTTGTCCTGCGCGGTGACCAGGGTGCTGACGAGGTCGTCGCGCGGCCGCGCGCGGCGGTCGGCGACCACGTCGTCGACGTAACCCGTCAGCCCGGCCAGGGCGGCCTCGATCCGCGGCAGGTCGTGACGGAGGTTGATGCCGAACGACTTGCCGAGGTCGTCCGCCCAGTGCGCGACCTGCGCCCACTCCTCGTCGGGCAGCCCGAGGAGCAGGCACAGCACCCGGGCGGCGTACGGCTCCGCGAACTCCCCCACCAGCTCGACGTGACCGCGCGCCGCGAACCCGTCGACGAGCTCGCCGGCCAGCTGCTGGAACTGTGGTCGCATCGCCTCGATCGCCCGGCTGCGGAAGGCGGGTCCGAGCAGCCGCCGCAGCCGCAGGTGGTCCTCACCCTCGAGGCTGAGCAGCGTCTCGCCCCACCACTGGGCGAACGGTCCGTCGTGCACCCCGTTCTGCGCCGGCCACCGCGCGTTGCCCTGCTGGAAGCGGCGGTCCTTGAGCACGGCCGTGCCCTGCTCGTAGCGCAGCACGGCCCAGCCGTAGGGCGTCCGCGCGTACCAGTCCCGCTCCCGGGCCTCGTGCACCGTGGCCGAGGTGACGTCGAACGTCGGGTCGGCCAGGTCGAGGTACGTCGTGTCTCTCACGCGCCGACGTACTCGGCGAGGTGCTGGCCCGTGAGGGTCTTGTGGTCGGCGACGAGGTCGGCAGGCGACCCTTCGAACACGATCCGGCCACCGTCGCGGCCGGCGCCGGGCCCGAGGTCGATGATCCAGTCGGCGTGCGCCATCACGGCCTGGTGGTGCTCGATCACGATCACCGACCGACCCGAGTCGACGAGCCGGTCGAGCATGCCCAGCAGGTTCTCGACGTCGGCCAGGTGCAACCCGGTGGTCGGTTCGTCGAGGACGTAGACGTCTCCCTTCTCCGCCATCTGGGTGGCCAGCTTGAGCCGCTGCCGCTCGCCTCCGGACAGCGTGGTGAGCGGCTGACCGAGGGTGAGGTAGCCGAGCCCGACGTCGGCGAGCCGCAGGAGCACCTTGTGCGCCGCCGGCGTCTTCGCGTCGCCGTGGCCGAAGAACGCCTCCGCGTCGTCGACCGACATCGCCAGCACCTCGGCGATGTTGCGGCCACCCAGCGTGTACTCGAGCACCGAGGCCTGGAACCGTCGGCCCTCGCACTCCTCGCACGGCGACTCGACGGTCGCCATCACGCCGAGCTCGGTGTAGATGACGCCCGCGCCGTTGCAGGTCTGGCAGGCGCCCTCGGAGTTCGAGCTGAACAGCGCCGGCTTGACGCCGTTCTCCTTGGCGAACGCCTTGCGGATCGGGTCCAGGAGGCCGGTGTACGTCGCGGGGTTGCTGCGACGCGACCCACGGATGGCGCCCTGGTCGATCACCACGACCCCCTCGCGGCCGGCGACGGAGCCGTTGATCAGCGAGCTCTTGCCCGACCCGGCCACGCCGGTGAGCACGCACAGCACGCCGAGCGGAATGTCGACGTCCACGTCCCGGAGGTTGTTGGCGGTCGCGCCGCGGACCTCCAACACCTCGGCCGACTCGCGCACGGCGTCCTTGAGGGATGCGCGGTCGTCGAGGTGACGCCCGGTGACGGTGTCGCTGGCGCGCAGCCCTTCGACGGTGCCCTCGAAGCAGATCGAGCCGCCGGCCGAGCCCGCGCCCGGCCCCAGGTCGACCGCGTGGTCGGCGATGGCGATGGTCTCGGGCTTGTGCTCGACCACGAGCACGGTGTTGCCCTTGTCGCGCAGCCGCAGCAACAGGTCGTTCATGCGCTGGATGTCGTGCGGGTGCAGGCCGATGGTGGGCTCGTCGAAGACGTAGGTGACGTCGGTCAACGACGAGCCCAGGTG
>JAICRP010000203.1 GCA_025966445.1 Nocardioides sp. | reverse complement strand
GGTGGTGCCGCCGCCGATGTCGACGACCATGTTGCCCGTGGCCTGGTGGACCGGAAGACCGGCGCCGATGGCGGCGGCCAACGGCTCCTCGATGATGTACACCTGCCGCGCGCCGGCCTGGTAACCCGCCTCCTTGACCGCCCGCTGCTCGACGGCCGTGATCCCGCTCGGCACGCAGATGACCATCCGGGGCTTGGCGAAGTAGCGGCGGCGGTGCACGGACTGGATGAACCACCGCAGCATCTGCTCGGTCGCCTCGAAGTCGGCGATGACGCCGTCCTTGAGCGGGCGGATGGCCTCGATGTTGTCGGGGGTACGGCCGATCATCCGCTTCGCCTCGTGACCGACGGCGAGGATCTCGCCCGTCGCGGTGTTCAGGGCGACGACGCTGGGCTCGTCGAGCACCAGGCCCTTGCCACGCACGTAGACCAGCGTGTTGGCCGTGCCGAGATCCACGGCCATGTCACGGCCGATCAAGCTGCCTGCCATGCGTGCTGCCTCGTCTGTCGACGTACCGGGGAAGGTTGGGCCGAAATGAACAGACGAAGAACGCTCGACCCGCTACCGAGGCTAAGCGCGCAGGTCAGCGTGGCTGGGACGCCACGCCGGGGCCATCAGCCCAGGTCGGGGAACCAGATCCCGATCTCGCGGGTGGCGGACTCGGGCGAGTCGGAGCCGTGCACGATGTTCTGCTGGACCGCCAGTCCCCAGTCGCGACCGAGGTCGCCCCGGATGGTGCCGGGGGCAGCGACGGTCGGGTCGGTGGCGCCGGCCAGCGACCGGAAGCCCTCGATCACGCGCTCGCCCTCGACCACGACGGCCACGACCGGCCCCGACAGCATGAACTCGACGAGCGACTCGTAGAACGGCTTGCCCTCGTGCTCGGCATAGTGCTCGGCCAGCAGCTCCGGCGTCGCCTCGCGCAGCTCGAGCTCGACCAGCGTGTAGCCCTTCGCCTCGACGCGGCGGAGGACCTCTCCGGCGAGTCCGCGACGGACGCCGTCGGGCTTGACCAGGACCAGGGTGCGTTCCATGGTCAGGACCCTAGCGAGCGCCGAGCTGGCGGGCGCGGGCGAGTACGTCGTCCGGGACCGGCCCGCGCGAACCCGCGTCGCCCACGGGCGCCCCGGCCACCCGGTACAGCGGGATGTGACCGCCCCAGGGGTTGTCGGCGACGTCGTCGTCCTCGTCGTCCGGGCCGCCGGTCCGGACCTTCAGCGAGGCCTCCCACAGCGCCACGGCGAGGACCTGGGTCGCGGCGAGCTCCTTGCGGGTGGGCCGGCGGATCGTGGCCGCCCGGCCCGGCACCATGTGGTCGACCATCAGGTCCAGCGCGTGCGTCCGCTCGTCGGGGTCGTCGACCACGCGGGCCTCGCCGAGGATCACGGCCGTCCGGTAGTTCATCGAGCTCTCGAAGCCGGAGCGCGCCGCCACCAGCCCGTCGACCTCGGTGATCGTCACGCAGACCTTGCTGTGCCGCGCGGCCACCAGCCACTTGGCCGCGACCGAGCCGTGGAAGTAGAGCGTGCCGTCGCGATCGGGACCGTCGGCGTCGACGGCGTACGCCGTGGGGAGGACGAGCGGGTATCCACCCGCGTCGAGCCCGACGTGCGCGACGAGCGCGCTGTCGAGCAGCTCGAGCAGCTCGCGACGGTCGGTGCGGGCCTTCTCGGAGAGCCGGCCGAGCGTGGTGCGCTCGGTCGGCGAGAGCGGCTCGGTCACGTCTGGTGACCGTTCGCGTAGGCCGCGGCCCGGTCCCGCTCGATCTTGCGACCCAGGAAGTACGCCGTCCCCCACAGCATCGCGAAGACCGCGCCGAGCGCGAACATCATCGGGATCAGGAAGCCGAGCCCGATGGCGACGACCTGGAGCACCCAGCCCAGGGCGTAGGCCCACTCCCCGCGCAGCATCCCGGCCAGCACGAAGCACGCCACGGCGAGGCCGAGGCCGACCCAGAGGGCGGTGCTGGTGTCCACCCCAGCGATCGAGATGAGCACGGGCGTGGTGAGGCCGAGGGTGACGCCCTCGAGGGACAGGATCGCGGCGCACATGCCGCGGCGCGGCGACCGCCCCGCCGATGCCGGTGCTTGCGTCACTTGGGGCCTCCGAGCAGGTGCCGGGCCTCACCGACGGTGACGACCGAACCGGTCACGAGCACGGCGCCGGCCCCCATCGAGGAGCCCGAACCCTCCTCCGCGAGCGCTGCCGCCTTGTCGATGGCGTCGGGCAGGAACGGCTCGACCGTGACCCGGTCGTCGCCGTAGATCTCGCGAGCGGTCACGGCCAGCTGGTCGGCAGGCAGCGCGCGTGGGGTGGAGTTCTGCGTGCACACCACGTGGGCAAGGTGCGGCTCGAACGCCGCCAGCACGCCCTCGTGGTCCTTGTCGGCCATCACGCCGATGACTCCGATCAGCGGTTCGAACTGGAAGGAGTCCTCGAGCGCCGCCGCGGTGGCCTCGGCCCCGTGCGGGTTGTGCGCCGCGTCGAGCACGATCGTCGGGCTGCGCCGGATGACCTCCAGCCGACCGGGCGACGTGACCTCGGCGAACGCGCCGTGCACGATCTCGGCCTCCAGCGGTTCGCTGCCGAGGAAGGCCTCGACGGCCGTCAGCGCCACGGCCGCGTTCTGCGCCTGGTGGGCGCCGTACAGCGGCAGGAAAAGGTCGTCGTACCGCGCCCTCGGCGTCTGGATCGACACCAGCTGGCCGCCGACGGCGGGCGACCGGGTCACGACGCCGAAGTCGACGCCCTCGCGCACCAAGGGGGCGCCGACGTCCTGTGCCCGGTCGCGCACCACGTCGGCCACGTCGGGCAGCTGCTCGGCGACCACCGCGATCGAGCCGGGCTTGATGATCCCGGCCTTCTCGCCGGCGATGGTCACGGGGTCGTCGCCCAGGAGGTGCGCGTGGTCGACGGCGACGGGGAGCACGACGGCGACCGCCGCGTCGGCCACGTTGGTGGCGTCCCACGTGCCGCCGAGCCCGACCTCGACGACGGCGACGTCGACCGGGGCGTCGGCGAAGGCGGCGTACGCCATCGCGACGACCGTCTCGAAGAACGACAGCGGGTGCGGCTGCTGTGCGTCGACGAGCTCGATGTACGGCGCGACGTCGTTGAACGCCGTGACGAACTGCTCGTCGGTCAAGGGCTCGCCGTCGAGGCTGATCCGCTCGTTCATCCGCTCGACGTGGGGGCTGGTGAAGCGGCCGGTGCGCAGCTCGAGGGCGCGCAGCAGGGTGTCGATCATCCGCGACGTGGAAGTCTTGCCGTTGGTGCCGGTCAGGTGGATGACCGGGTAGGTGCGCTGGGGGTCGCCGAGCAGGTCGGTGAAGACGCGGATGCGGTCGAGCGAGGGCTCCATCCGGGTCTCGGGCCAGCGCGACAGCAAGGCGTCCTCGACCTCTGCGAAGGTCTGGGCGAGGCGCGGCTGGTCGTTCACAGCCGCCACTCTAGGAGCCGGTGACGATCCGCAGGTTCACCTGGTCGACCACCGCGACGTACCCGAGGGCCTGGTAGATGCCGTTGGACGTCGGGTTGGCCTGGTCGGTGTAGAGGCAGACCCGGGCTCCGGCGTCCAGGAAGTGCTGCGACACCTCGGCGACCGCCGCTCCGGCGTACCCCTTCCGGCGCTGCTCCGGTGGGGTGTACACGGGACCGATCCGCGCCACGCCGAACGCCGGCGGGTTGGCGCCGGTGAGGTGCACCCGCTCCCCCGCGTCATCGAGCCAGAACCAGTAGGTGCCGCCCTCGATGCGGCGCGCCAGGTCGTCGGGCTCGATGACCTCACGGCCGTGCGCCGCCGGGTCGCGACCTGCCTGGACGTCGGCGTCGTGCATGAAGCGCCCCACCCAGTCGACGGCCAGGTCCAGGTCGTCCACGGTCGCCGGCCGGAGCCGGCCGGGCACGCCGACGGGGGCGACCAGCTCGCCGAGCTCGAACAGCCGGGTGTGCTGGGCGACCTCGACCCGATCGCCCTGCAGGCGGGCGAGCTCGGCGGCGCAGACCTCGGCGGACGGCAGCGAGCCGTTGAGGCCGCCGACCGACTCGCCACGTGCGTGCAGCGTCCGGGCCAGGGCGAGGGCCGCGCCGTCGGCCATGGGGAGGACGAACAACGGGTGCGGGGGCGTCCGGGCGGTCCGCATCGCCAGCCCGGCGATCGCGCCCTCGGTGTCCCGGACGACAGCCCACCACTCCGGCCACTCGGTCGGCGCGGGCGAGCCGGCCGCCCGCAGGTCGCGGTACCGGCTGGTGACGGTCGCGACGACCGTGGTGACGACGGGGTCGGCCGCGAGGTGGGCCCCGGCCGCCACGAGGAAGGCGGCGGGATCGGTCGTGAGCTCCACCTCGTACGTCGTCATGCGGTCGAACGGTATCGATGCGACGTGGACGCGATCACCCCAATATCCTGGGCCGCATGACATCGACCCCAGAGCAGGCTGGCAATTTGTCAGGGTCCACGACGAGCGCCGAGCGGCGTTCCGTCGTCGTACCGGACAAGCCCGCGCTGGAGGGTCTCGAGGCGAAGTGGTCCCAGCGGTGGCAGACCGACAAGACCTACACCTTCGACCGCACCCGCCCGCGCGACGAGGTCTACTCGATCGACACCCCACCGCCCACGGTGTCCGGGTCGCTGCACGTCGGGCACGTGTACTCCTACACGCACACCGACCTGGTCGCGCGCTTCCAGCGGATGCGCGGCAAGGCGGTCTTCTACCCGATGGGCTGGGACGACAACGGCCTGCCGACCGAGCGCCGCGTGCAGAACTACTTCGGCGTGCGCTGCGACCCGTCGCTGCCGTACGACCCCGACTTCACCCCGCCCGAGAAGCCCGACCCGAAGCGGCAGGTGCCGGTCGACCGGCCCAACTTCGTCGCGCTGTGCGAGCAGCTGGTCGTGGAGGACGAGCAGCTCTTCGAGGGCCTGTGGCGCACGCTCGGGCTGTCGGTGGACTGGGACGAGCACTACACGACCATCGGGCCGAAGTCGCAGAAGGTCAGCCAGGTGGCGTTCCTGCGCAACTTCGCGCGCGGCGAGGCGTACCTCGCCGACGCCCCGACCCTGTGGGACGTGACGTTCCAGACGGCGGTGGCGCAGGCCGAGCTCGAGGCCCGCGACTACGCCGGCCACTACCACCGTGTGGCCTACCGCCGGGGCGACGGGACACCCGTGTATGTGGAGACGACGCGGCCCGAGCTGATCGCCAGCGCCGTGGCCCTGATCGCCCACCCGGACGACGAGCGGTACCAGGACCTGTTCGGGACCACCGTCACCTCGCCGGTGTTCGGCGTGGAGATCCCCGTCGTGGCGCACCACCTCGCCGAGATGGACAAGGGCGCCGGCATCGCCATGTGCTGCACGTTCGGTGACCTCACCGACGTGCAGTGGTGGCGCGAGCTCCAGCTGCCCGTGCGGACCGTGATCGGCCGCGACGGGCGGATCATGCGGGAGACGCCGGCCTGGATCGGCGGCGCCGGCGCGGCGGCGTACGACGCGCACCTGGCGGGCAAGACCGTGTTCAGCGCCCGCGAGGCGATGGTCGGGCTGCTGCGCGAGTCCGGCGACCTCGACGGCGACCCCCGACCGACGACGCGGATGGCCAACTTCTACGAGAAGGGCGACAAGCCGCTCGAGATCGTGGCGACGCGCCAGTGGTACGTGCGCAACGGCGGCCGCGACGAGGGCCTGCGCGACGAGCTGCGCAAGCGGGGCGACGAGATCGAGTGGATCCCGGCCCACATGCAGCACCGCTACGACAACTGGGTCGGCGGCCTCAACGGCGACTGGCTGATCAGCCGCCAGCGGTTCTTCGGGGTGCCGTTCCCGGTCTGGTACCCGCTCGACGACGACGGCGAGCCCGACTACGAGCACCCGCTGCTCCCCCGCGAGTCCGAGCTGCCGCTCGACCCGTCGACGCAGGCACCTCAGGGGTACGAGGAGGACCAGCGCGGCAAGCCACGCGGGTTCGTCGGCGACCCCGACGTGATGGACACCTGGGCCACGTCGTCGCTCTCGCCGCAGATCGCCGGTGGCTGGCTCACCGACGAGGACCTGTTCGCTCGGGTCTTCCCCTACGACCTCTGCACCCACGCCCACGACATCATCCGCACCTGGCTGTTCTCGCGGGTCGTGCGCGCGCACTTCGAGCAGGGCGTGGTGCCGTGGTCGCACGCGATGATCTCCGGTTTCATCGTCGACCCCGACCGCAAGAAGATGTCGAATTCC
>JAICRP010000028.1 GCA_025966445.1 Nocardioides sp. | reverse complement strand
GCGTCGTGGAGGTGGTCGAACGCAGCCCGGCCGAGGTCAGCGGCCTGCACCGCGGCGACATGGTGCTCGCCGTCAACGGCACCCCGCTCGGGAGTGCCGGCTCGCTCCAGCGCCTGCTCCTCGACGACGCCATCGGCGCCCGGGTCGAGATCACCGTGATCCGCAACGGCGCCCTCGTCGACGTGGTCGCCGAGCCGACCGAGCTGGTCGACTAGCAGCAGCTCAGACCGGGACGTTCAGCGTGGCGACGTACCCCTCGTCGACGGAGCCGGTCACCTTGGCCATCTGGAGCGAGTACCCGTCCGAGAAGATGCCGTCGCTGTCGAGGCTGACCCGGGCGAGGTTGGAGACCGACTGCTCGTACCCCTCGGTCGCGTAGACGGTCTCGCAGACGTCCTGCGGCAGCGCGAGCTGGGAGGTACGAAGCTTGTTCGTCGCGTTGGTGGCCGCGTCGAGGGACTCGTACACCTCGAAGTGCATGTGCGGCCAGCGGCCGGCGTAGCAAGCAGGGAAGATGGTGGTGAACTCCAGAGTGCCGTCGTCGGTGGTCTCCTGGACGCCCCGCAGGTAGTTCTCGCCCGAGGCGTCACCGTCGTACATCGAGTAGCTGCCCTCGCGGTCACAGTGCCAGAGGTAGACCGCGGCGCCGGCGAGCGGCGTCGCGGCGTCGCCGTTGAGGTCGTACACCTTGAGCTTCACGGTCATCGGACGCCCTCGGCCACGCCGCTGGCGTCGCCGAAGCTGCTGGTGATGTCGGAGCGGACGACGCCCGACTCGGCGAGCACGTCGGGGCCGTTGGAACCGTCGCCGGGGTACGGGCCGGCCGTCTCCTCGGGGATCTCGCCCTCGGCGACCTCGACCGACGAGTCGCCGCCCATGCCCCCGCCGCCGTCGGACGGGGCGCCGTTCGGCGGGCCGCCGGCGTCGCTCGCCGTGGAGGTGGAGGAGGACGAGTCGGCGGCGCACCCGGCCAGGGCGGCGATGCCGACGCCGCCGAAGATCGCCAACATCCCGCGCCGGGCCAGGCGCTGCCGCTCGACGATCTTGGGCAGGTCGTGGGAGAGCCCGAGGTCGTGGTCCTCGATCTCGTCGTGGGGGCCGTGGTGGTCGCTCATGCTCCTAGTCGAACCCGGAAGCCTGTGCGTCTCCAGTGCGGCTGCTTTCGCTAGCTGTAGAAGCCGGAGATGACGTCCTTGTAGTTGTCCTCGACGACGTTGCGCTTGACCTTCATCGAAGGCGTGAGCTCGCCCGACTCGACGGTGAGGTCGTGGTCGAGGAGCTCCCACTTCTTGATGGTCTCCCACCGGTTGAGGTTCTTGTTGAGCTCGTCGACGTAGCCCTGGACCATCGCCTTGCAGGCGTCGGAGCGGACGATCTCGGTGTAGTCACCGCTGACGCCGTTCTCGGCGGCCCAGCCCGGCAGCGCGTCGGGGTCGAGGGTGATCAGCGCGACGACGAAGTTGCGCTCGTTGCCGAACACCATGAACTGGCTGGCGTAGGGGCAGATCGCCTTGAACTTCGCCTCGATGGCCGGTGGGGCGATGTACTTGCCGCCGGAGGTCTTGAAGAGCTCCTTGATGCGGCCGGTGATCCGGAGGTAGCCGTCGGCGTCGAGGGCGCCCTTGTCGCCTGTCTTGAGCCACCCGTCCTCGGTCAGCGTCTTGGCGGTCTCCTCCGGGAGGTTGTGGTAGCCGTCCATCACGCCTGGACCCTTGATCATCACCTCGTCGCCCTCGCCGAGCTTGACCTCGCTGGCCGGGAACACCGGGCCGACCGTGCCGAAGCGGTAGTCCTTCGGCAGGTTCACGAACGAGCCGGCGGACGACTCGGTGAGGCCGTACCCCTCGAGGATGATGATGCCGGCCGCGTTGAACCACTCGGCGATGTCGCGGTTGAGTGCAGCCGCGCCGGAGATGAAGAAACGCACCCGGCCGCCGAAGCGGTCGCGGATCTTCGAGAAGACCAGCCTGTCGAAGAGCGTGTGCTGCAGGGACAGCGGCAGCGGGACGGACTTGCCCTCGCGCTTGAGCTGCTGGACCTGGAGGCCGACCTTGAAGGCCTGGTTGAAGATCTTCTCCTTGAGGCCGCCTTCGGACGCCTGCATCGTCATGATCCGGCCGTGGGCCTTCTCGAAGATCCGCGGCGCCGCACCCATGAACGTGGGCTTCACGACGGCCAGGTTGTCGATGATCTTGTCGACGCGGCCGTCGATGGCCGCGGAGAAGCCGCACGCCATCTGGGTCGACATCAGCACCTTGCCGAACGAGTGCGCCATCGGCAGCCAGCGGAACTCGAGGTCGTCTTCGCTGAGGATGTCCTGCGCACGGATGGCCTCGCCCTCGTAGACCCACGAGCTGTGGCGCAGCCGGACGCCCTTCGGACGGCCCGTCGTCCCGGACGTGTAGATGAGGGTGGCCAGCTGGTCGCCCCTGATGCCCTTGGCCGTCTCCTCGATGACGCCCGGGTGCTCGGCGAGGTAGGCGTCGCCGAGCTTCTCGAGGTCCTCGATGCTGATGACCCAGTCGCCGTCAGCGGCGCCGTCGAAGGTGACGACCTTGTGCACGGCGGGCAGCTCGGCCTTGCGCGCCGTCAGCTTGGCGATCTGGGTGTCGTCCTCGGCGAAGACGACCTGGCACTCGGAGTCGCTCAGGATGTACGCCGTGTCCTCCTCGTTCGTGGAGGGGTACACCGTCGTCGTGGCCGCGGCCGCGCACATGATGCCGAGGTCGGCGAGGATCCACTCGTAGCGCGTGCCGGACACGATGCCGACGCGTTGCTCGGGCTGCACTCCCAGGGCCAGCAGCCCGGCGGCGATCCGGCTGACGTCCTCGCCGGCCTGCTTCCAGGAGACGGACTTCCAGGCGTCGCCCTCGGGGTAGCGGAACGCCTCGCGCTGGGCGGACTTGGCCACCCGCTCGAGGAACTGCACGGCCACGTTGGGCGGCAGGGAGTCGATGAAGCTGGCGTCGATCGTGGTGGGCATGAGGCTCCTGCGGTCAGTTCGCTTCCGGCGGCAGGGGACCGCCCCGGCGCTGAACGGTTGGACGGGCGTTGCAAGGGAAACCTAACCCACCTGGTTACGCGCTGGTAGGCGTCTGCGATCCCGAACGCCTCAGATCGCCGGAAGCTCGAGCGTGTGCGCCTGCCGACGGACCTTGGTCGCCAGGTACGCCGCGTTGGTCTCGGTGAGGTGCACGCCGGTGGGGACCAGGGCCGACACCTCGATGCCGAGGCGTTCGAGCTGATGGCCCTTGTCGGGATTGTTGGTCAGCAGCGCGACCCGGTCGACGCCCAGCGCCAGCAGCATCTGGGCGGCGACGGTGTAGTCGCGCTCGTCCGCGCCGTACCCGAGGGCGAGGTTGGCGTCGTACGTGTCGAGGCCGTCGTCCTGCAGGGCATAGGCGTCGAGCTTGGCGTACAGCCCGATCCCGCGGCCCTCCTGGCGGAGGTACAGGAGGAGGCCGCCGGCGGCGGCCACCCGCTCGACCGACTCCCGCAGCTGCGGCCCGCAGTCGCAGCGGTCGCTGCCGAGGACGTCGCCGGTCAGGCACTCGCTGTGCACGCGGACGAGGGTGGTGCCGGGTTGGGTGTGCAGCCGTCGCTCGCCGAGGCGCAGGGCCAGGTGCTCACCGCCGTCGACGAGGCCCTCGAACGTGAAGGCCCGGGCGGAGGTCGCGTAGCCGTCGCCGAAGCGGAGCGGGATGGCGACCTGGGTGCGGATGCGGGCGGGTGGCGTCATTCAGTCCTCGTACCGGTCCGAGAGTGCGTAACGGAGGAGCACGACGTCACCGAGACGGCTGACGTCGGCCAGGGTGGCGCGGCGGTCCTGGTTCCAGGGGAACCGACCGTCCTCGACGAAGCGTGGGGCCCGCGAGTCGCCGACGAAGAACGGAGCGACGACCAGGTGCAGCTCGTCGGCCAGCCCGGCGGTGAGGAACTGCGTGTGGATGCTGCCGCCGCCCTCGACCATCAGCCGCCGGGTGCCGCGGTCGTAGAGGTCCTCGACGAGCCGTCGCATCCGGACGCGCGGACCGCCGTCGACGACGGTCGCCACGCCACCCAGACGCTCGCGGGCACCCGCGACGGCCGGCCGGGCGCAGTACACGAGCTTGTCGGTCTCGCCGGTCGAGAAGAACCGCGCCCGCGGGTCCAGGCGGGCGCGCTCGGTGACCGTCACCTTGGTCGGCGTCGGCGGCAGGCCGCGGGAGACGCGCTCGTCGCGGCCTCGCTCGCTGCGCACGACCAGGCGCGGGTTGTCCTGGCGCACGGTCTGCGCGCCGACCAGGATCGCGTCGCTGGCGGCACGGACGGCGTCCACCCGCTCGAGGTCGTCCTGGTTCGACAGCAGCAGCCGCTGGCTGGAGGCGTTGTCGAGGTAGCCGTCGATCGACATCCCGCAGCTGAGCAGGATGTAGGGACGGTCAGGCATGGACGACCACCGCCTCGCGTTGGGTCTGCCTCGCTCCTGGCCATTGTACGAGCAGGACCGCTCCCGGCAGGGTCGCGACGAGGGCGAGGACGCCGTACGCGACGGCGACGGTCGCCCCCGTCGCCGCCCCCAGGCCGGCGGCCGCGAAGGCCCAGGCCGCCGCCCCCTCGCGCGGACCCCAGCCGGCCAGGTTGACCGGGACCGCCGCCACCACGAGGACGGCGAGAGCCAGGGCCGCGAGCAGCCCCGTGCCTGCCTCCACCCCTGCCGCGCGGGCGGCGACGACGAAGACCCCGGCGTGCCCGGCGGCCGCGAGCCCCGAGAGCGCCAGCACGGGCGGCACCACCTCCACCTCGAGCCCGTCGCGCGCGACGAGCACGAGGACGACGGCGGCCAGGAGCAGCACTCCCCCGAGAGCCCCGGCCGTGAGGGGCACGGTGGACGGCTGAGCGGTGACCGGCCAGGCGACCAGGACCACGAGCCCTGCCAGCGCGACCTGCACCGCCTGGCCGACCACGCGCTCGGCCACCACCGACCCCAACGCCCGGTGCGTGACTCCGCGGTGCACGTCGCCGAGCACGCCTCCGGGCAGCACGGAGTTGAGGAACTGGGACCGGTAGTACGCTGCGACCCCCGCACGCAGCGTCATCCGGACTCCGTACGCCCGGCCCACCAGGCGCCAGCGCTGCGTGCTGGCCAGGGTCGTCAGCGCGGTGAGGACGAGTGCGGCCACCGCCGAGGCCGGGCCGACGGCCTTCAGCCCCGCCACGAACGGTTCGGTCCCCACCCGCACCGCGAGCACGGCCAGCACCGCCAGCCCGCCCGCGGCCTTGGCGACCGCCCACCCTCGACTCATCCCCACCTCCCTGATGTGCCCTACGCGGCTGGTACGGAAGGGGTTCAACGCCGTGGCGGTTCACCTGCCGTCCCCTGGTCGAGGAGGGACGAAGTCCCGTCACGAGACCCAGACCATGCGTCGCTGTTGGGTGCGGCCAGCACGGGACTGGTCAGGACGGCTCGGCCATCGGGGCGGCACCGAGCGCGGCCATCAGCTCCCGTCCCTCCGCTCGCGCGTCGCCGCCGGCGAGGACCAGCGTGCGAGCCTGCTGGTAGAAGGCGCCGGCGGCGCCCAGGGCCGCCGCCACCGTGATCAGGGTCTCGTGGTCGCCGACGTCGAGGGCGACGGCCCGCTCGACGAGTGACGCTGCGACCGGGTTCCCTCGCACGATGAACCTCGCCCGGTCGAGTCGCGTGCGCCGGTCGGGCAGGGCGGCCAGCACGGCGACCTCGGCCCAGACGGCGGTGTACCAGGGACGCCAGGCGGCGTCGTGCCACGGCTTGAACGACTCCGGCTCGCCCGCCACGTGCTCGAGCGCGACTTCGATCTCGCCGAGGTGCAACGCCACCGTGGCTTCGAAGGCAGGGCTGTAGATGGTGTGCCTCCCGCGCGCGGGCTTCACCACGCGATGCATCTCGGTGAAGATGTGGAGCCACTCGAGTCGGGCTTCCTCGTCGCCTCGGATGCCGTAGGCCATGGCTGCCGCGGCGGGGGCGAAGGCAATGCCACCCAGAGGTGGGCTGCCGGCCTCCGTCCAACCCCGACGGAAGCGTTGTGCGAGCAGGTGCGCCTCGCCGAAGCGACCCGCGAGCGCGGCGACGGTCAGCAGCCACTCGACGGCGAGATGGTCCGCCTCACGGAACAGCGGCAGCTCACTGCGCTGCTTCGCGTGGCGGCGGGCGGTCTCGAGGTCGCCGGCGGCCAGGTACACCATCGGCGCCATGTGCAGGGTGTCCGGGTACTCCCACGCCATCTCGACGTCCTGGGACAGCGGGGTCAGCAGCTCCATGCGGCGCCGGACGGTCGCAACGGCCCCGTCGAGGTCTCCGCACATGAGGTGCACTGCGGTCAGCTGGTCGAGGGCGTGACTCTCCAGGCGGGCGTCCCCGACCCGATGGGCCAGCTCCACGGCGCGTTCGGCGAGTCCGGCGTACGCCGGGTCGGACTCGTCGGCCGCAGTGGTGACGGTCAGCGCGGCCGCCTCGACGTGGACGTCACCCGCGGCCAGCGCGCTGGCCTCCGCCAGCAGAGCCCGCGCCTCGCCCGGCCCCGCCAGCTCGGACATGATGCCTGGCGCGTTCGTGATCAGCTCGGCGGCGCTCGTCAGCTCGAGGGCGGCGCGTCGGGGGTCGCCCGCCCGGCGTGCCGCGGCCGCCGAGATGCGGAAGAGCCTGAGTGCCTCGTTGCCGGCGTGCCTGCCCCACGCCACGACGGCAGCCAGGTGGAGGGCCTCGGCGACCTCGGCCGGGTCGGAGGTCAGCGCCGCCGCCTCCTCGTACCGCTCCTGGGCCTCGCTGAGCTTTCCCCGGGCGTAGGTGAGCTCCGCCAGTCGCCTGGCGAGCTGGTGCGCCTCGGCCTGCCAGGCCTGCGCGCCGGCCGACCAACGCAGCGCCGAGCGAAGGTCGTCGGCTGCCTCGTCGAACTGCTCGGCTCCAGCGCCGGTGGACAGCAGCCGGGTCGCGGTCTCCAGGGACCAGTGCAGGTGTCGGGCCCGTACGTCGTCCTGCTCCTTGTCCCGATCCATCAGCTCGGCACCGTACTGCCGGATGGGCTCGAGCATCCGGTAGCGGGTGCCGGACGGTCCGTCGTCCACCACCACGAGATGGTGCTCGGCCAGGCTCGCAAGGGCGTGCGGGACCGAGGTGGTCGTGAGCGGTGCGAAGCCCGCGACATCCGCCGCGGCTGTGGCCGTGAACGGGCTGGCGAACACGGAGGCTCGCCGGACGGCCGCCTGCTCGTCGATCGAGAGGAGGCCGAGGCTCCAGTCGAGCACGGCGCGCATCGACCGGTGCCGCTGGTCCATCCGCGACCCACCCGTCAACAGCACCAGCGGATCGGCCAGCCCTCGGTCCAACCCGTCGAGGCCGAGGGTCGCCACCCGGGCGGCGGCCAGCTCGATCGCCAGCGCCATCCCGTCGAGCCGGCGGCAGATGCTCGTGATGCGGCGGTGGTCGTTCGGGTACGGCGACGTCCAGCCCCCCATCGACGCGCGTGCGCGGAACAGGGCCGTCGCGTCGCTCTGCTCCGCGTCCACCCCCGCGTCACCCTCGAGCGACATGCCCGGCACGGGGAACACGTACTCGAACGGCACCCGCAGCCGGGCACGGCTGGTGGCCAGCACGACGATGCGCGGGCAGGCAGCCAGCAACCGCTCGACCAGGGCGCTGACCCCGTCGAGCAGACGCTCGCAGTTGTCCAGCACCAGGAGCAGGTCGGCGCCGGTGAGCTTGGCGACCACCGTGTCCGTGGGCGACCGCCCCGGCTGCTCCCCGAACCCGAGGGCGTCCGCCAGCGCGGCGCCCACCATCGCCGGGTCCGTGACCGGCACCAGGTCGACGTAGCGGACGCCGCCCGCATGACTGCCGCTGACGTCCTCGGCGACAGCCAGGGCCAGTCGGGTCTTGCCGACGCCCCCTGGGCCGACGGCGGTGACCAGCCGATGCTCGGTGAGCGCGCGCGCGAGGGTGGCCCGCTCGGAAGTCCGGCCCACGAAGGAGGTCAGGGGTGTGGGCAGCGCCGCGGCGAGGGGCTCTGGACTGTCGGACGGCGCGGCGTCCGCCCGGGTCCCGGCGAGCTCGGCCAACGCACGGCGGTCGGCCGCTCCGAGCTTGCGCAGCAGCGACGAGACGTGGCTCTCGACGGTGCGGACGGAGAGGTGCAGCCGCGCGGCGATCTGCTGGTTGGTCAGGTGCTCGCTGACCAACGCGAGCACTTCGGCCTCACGCTCGGACACGCCGGCGTCGGCGAGGGACGGTGACGCACGCACGTCAGGTCACCGCATCGAGCTCGATGGTGCGGTCGAGCGAGGGAGGCCCGAGCTGGTCACGAGACTGGTAGGTGAACCCGGACCCGGCCGTGAGGTCACGCAACGTCGACGTCACCCAGACCTCACCGCGTACGGCGCGTGACGCCACGTCCTGCGTCACGCCCACCCCGGCGCCGGCGACCGCCGCACCCCGGCGGGTCACCTCGGCGGTGTGCAGGCCCACCGAGACGTGCAGGCCGGCCTCCCTGGCGAGCTCGACGATCTCGAGCGCGCAACGCACGGCGCGAGCGGGGCCGTCGAAGGTGGCGAGCACGCTCGTGTGCTCCACCACGGCGGGTACGCCGTGGTAGCGCTCCACCGCGGTCCGGACGATGCCGCGCACCCAGGCGGGGTCGATCGACTCCTCGACGCGGAGGGCCAGCAGGGTGGTGAGCGACGACTCGGAAGGTGCCGGGGACTCCAGCGCGCGCACGAACTCCTCGACCGGGTCGAGGATCTGGTCGGGATCGACCGCGACGAAGTGGTCAGCGCCGTCGAGCTCGACGAACCGTGCGCCGGGGATGTGGTCGGCGAGGTACCGCCCCTCCTCGACGTGCGAGTCGACGTCATGGCGACGATGCAGCACCAGTGTCGGAGCCTGGACGGCGCCGAGGGTGTCGCGAACGTCGACGAGCGAGTTCATCTCGATGAGCGCTCGTGCGGCGCCGGGACTCGTGGCCGCCCGGCACCGTTGGCCCCACCACTGGGCCAGCTCCTCGTCGGCGTTCGGGCACATGTGTCGCATGTCGGCCTCCCACGCCCAGTCCTGCTCGAGCTGCGCGGCGTACCTGGCCCGCTCCTCCGGCCGGAAGCCCCACGGGTAGTCAGGAGCCCACAGACGCCGGGCATAGCTGGAGTAGATGACCAGTCCCTGCACCCGCTCCGGGTGCGTTGCCGCGTAGAGGATCGACATCGGGCCACCCTCGGAGTACCCGAACAGGACAGCGCTCTCCGAGCGTGCGGCGTCCATCACCGCAGCGACGTCGCCCATGCGCGTCTCGAGGTCGGGCAGCGAGCCGGGCCGGTCGGACATCCCGGTGCCGCGCTTGTCGAACCGGATGAGGCGTGAGAACGTGCCGAGCCGATGGAGGAAGTGCGCGTGCCGCCGTTCGGTCCAGTCGAGCGTGAGGTGCGACACGAAGCCCGCCACCAGGACGAGGTCCGCGCCCCCACCACCGGTGACCTGGTAGGCGATGTTGAGGCCGTCTCGTTGCGTGTACCGGACCGGGGCGGCACGGTCGATGACGACGTCGGAGGAGACCACCAGCTGCGCGAGCTCCTGGCGACTGGCCACCTGGAGCTTGCGCAGCAGAGACGACACGTGGCTCTCCACGGTCCGCACGGAGATGACCAGGCGGTTCGCGATCTGAGCGTTGCTCAGGTGCGCCCCGATCAGACTCAGCACCTCGGCCTCGCGATCGGAGACGCCGGCCTCCGTCAGGGCCGAGGGCTCCGTCATCCAACGATCGTGGAACCTCGCGCATCCGTGGTCAATCCGTGACGGATCCGTGGTCGCCACGGATGCCCGACCGGGCTGCCCGGGGCGACGGTGGGAGCCGTTCGAGCATCCACGCTCGCGAGACAGAACGGAGACCCACATCATGACCACGACCGACACACCGATGCGCAACGGCGTCGACACCGCGACGCTCTTCGCCACCCTGGACGCCGTCAAGTCGAGTCCGGAGATCGCCACGTTCCAGTTCCGCGCCAGCAACCGCTGGATCTCCGGCACCCACAACCAGTCCACGATCCACGGCTTCTACGGCGCCGGTCAGGAGCTGGTGCACCGGCAGGCCAGGACCTACGACGCCGACCACCCCGAGGTGCTGGTCGGGCAGGACAACGGCCCGACCCCCGTGGAGTTCCTGCTGCACGCGCTGGCTGCGTGCCTCACCTCGGGGATCGCCAACATCGCGGCGGTCCGAGGCGTCAACCTCACCTCGGTGGAGTCCACGGTCGAGGGCGACATCGACCTCCTGGGCATCCTCGGCCTCTCCGACGAGGTCCGCAACGGCTACCAGGCGATCCGGGTCAGCTTCCACCTCGAGGGCGACGACGCCGACAAGCTCCGCGAGGTCGTCGAGCGGTCCCGCCTGCGCTCCGCCGTGTACGACGTCTTCACCCACGGCGTGCCGGTCACCATCGACGTCACCACCGGTTGAGCCGATGAGCGACTTCGACGTCGTCGTCGTCGGCGGGCGCGTCGCCGGGGCATCGACTGCCCTGCTGCTGGCCAGGGCCGGCATGAGCGTGGCCCTCGTCGACCGGGGCTCGTACGGCAGCGACACCCTCTCGACCCACGGCCTGATGCGAGCCGGCGTGCTGCAGCTGACCAGGTGGGGCCTGCTCCCGAGCCTGGTCGCCGCGGGAACTCCGGCGATCCGGCGCACGGCGTTCCACTACGCCGACGGCGAGACCGTCGAGGTGACGCTGCGCCCCACGGCGGGAGTCGAGGCGCTCTACGCGCCGCGGCGGCTGCTCCTGGACCGCATCCTGGTCGACGCGGCCGCCGCCGCCGGCGCGGAGGTTCGGCACGAGACGACCGTCACGTCGCTGCTGTGCGAGGGGGACCGCGTGGTCGGCGTCCGTGCCCGGGACGAACAGGGGCGAGCACGGACGATCAGGGCGGCCGTCACGGTGGGCGCGGACGGCGTCCGCTCGACCATCGCGGCTCGGGTCGGTTCACCGGTGGTGTGGCGGGCGCGCTCCGCCGGTGCGGTCCTCTACCGCTACTACGCCGAGCTGCCGACCATCGGCTACGAGTGGGCCTACGGTGCTGGTGTCGCCGCAGGCCTGATCCCCACCAACGACGGGCTCACCTGCGTCTTCGTGGGCACCGCCCCGACGCGGATGCGTGACCTGCGTAGGCAGGGCGTCGCGGAGGCGTTCGCGACCATCCTGGGTGAGTCGTTCCCCGCGCTGCCTGCGCGGGTTGCGTCTGCCGTGCCGGCCGGCCGGATGCAGGGCTGGCCGGCGGTGCCGGGGTTCCTGCGTCGCTGCTACGGGCCGGGCTGGGCGCTGGTCGGGGATGCGGGGTACTACAAGGACCCGATCACCACCCACGGCATCAGCGACGGGCTCCGGGACGCCGAGCTGCTTGCGGACGCGATCATGGCGGCGTTGGGGGGCGGCGTCTCGGAGCCGGTGGCGATGGCGAGCTACCAGTCCGCGCGCGACCGGATGTCCGCCCGGCTGTTCTCGGCGACCGAGGCTGTTGCGGCGTACGACTGGGACACCGACCAGGCGCGCACGCTCTTGCGGAGGGTCAGTGCTGCCATGGCCTACGAGCTGGAGCTGCTGCCGGGGTTCGTCCGGGGTCCGGCCCTGGTCGGGGCCGGCGGAGCCCCGCGCTCGTGACCTGCCGGTGAGCGAGTGACGTCCGTCAGGACCTTCTCCACCGCCGCGGCGGCCACGTCCCAGCCGTCCAACGCTGCCCGCCGCTCGGCGGCGAGTGAGCGTAGCCGTGCACGGAGCGAGTCCGTCGTCAACCAGTCCCGCAGCGACGCCGCGAGCGCGACCGGGTCGGAGGACGGGACGAGGAGGCCTGGGGTGGCGCCGCGAGAGGAGGCGCCGAGAGCCTCCCGTACTCCCCCGACATCGGTGGCGAGGACGGGGATGCCGCGGGCGAGGGCCTCGCTGGCGACGATGCCGTACGTCTCGTGGCGCGAGGGCAGGACGAGGAGGTCGGCACCGGCGTACGCCGCCGCGAGGTCGTGGCCGGTCAGCGCGCCGGCGAGGGTGACACGGTCGTCGAGGCCGGCGTCGCAGAGGGCGGACCAGAGGCTGGTCGCGTGCGAGGCGTCGACCGAAGCGCCCACCAGGCTCCAGGTCCAGCGGAGGTCGGCCACGAGGGCGAGCGCCGAGACGAGGACGTCGTGGCCCTTGATCGGCGTGATCGCGCCGACGGACAGGAGCCGGTCACCGGCAGGCGAGCCCTCGGCGAGCGGGGACTTGTCGGCACCGGGCACGACGACGTGCAGCTGGACGGCGGGGAGGTCGTAGGCCGTCGCGAGCCAGTCGCGGGTCCAGCGGCTGGTGCAGACGACGGCGTGCACGGCGGCGAGGGCGCGGGCCTCCGGCGCGCGCCGCGGGGTCGAGCCGGCGACGGCGAGGCCGATCGGCAGGTGCACGAGGGCGACCAGGGCGAGGCGGTCCCGCTCGTACGCCAGCGCGTCCGGCGCCGCGGAGCAGACCAGGCCGTCGACGACGGCGACGGCCCCGTCCGGCAGTGCCGACAGCACCGAGGAGAGGCCGCCGGTGGTCGTCTCGTGCAGCACCACGTCGTGGCCGCGCGAGCGGAGGGCGCCGGCCAGGCGGACGTCGTAGACGTTCCCACCGCTCGGTCGCGTGGGGTCGGTGAGGCCGATGGGCCCGACGAGGTGCACGTTCACGACATCACAGTGCCCTCTCGAAGCTGGCCGAGGCGACGTGGGACTCGTGCAGGGTGACGGTGATCTTGTCCAGCTCCTTGGCGGGCTCGCCCAACTCACCGGCACGCACCCGCTCCGACAGGCGGTCGGCGACGACGCGGGCCAGCACCTCGGTCGAGGTGTTCATGCCGGCGAAGTCGTCCTCGTCGTCGAGGTTGCGGTACGTCAGCCGGGACAGCACCTCCTTCAGCAGCTCGGCGGCGCGTCCGATGTCGACGAGCACGCCATCGGAGTCGAGGCGAGGGCCGCTGAACGACGCGTCCACGACGTACGTCGCCCCGTGCAGACGCTGGGCCGGGCCGAACGCCTCACCGCGGAAGCTGTGGGCGATCATCATGTGGTCGCGCACGGTCACCGTGAACACCTCACTCCTCCCCTGCCGCACCGTCGGGATAGATGATGCTCCGACACAGCGTCCGCGTCGCCCCTTCGGTGAGCTCGGCCATCACATCGGGCAGGTCCTCGAAGCGCGACTCCCCCGTCAGCAGCGGGTCGAAGGCGGGGTCGCGCAGCAGGTCGAGGGCCAGGGCCAGGCGTTCCGCGTGCGTACGCCGGCCACGCCGCGCCGCCGCCACCTCACCGACCTGGCTGGCCCGGACCGCCAGCCTCCGCGAGTGGAACGAGCCTCCCAGGGAGACCGACACCGGTGCGTCGCCGTACCAGCTGAGCTCGACCACCTCGCCGTCCGGAGCCAGCAGATCGAGGGAGGTCTGCAGGCCCGCAGAGGTGCCCGAGGTGTGCACCACGAGGTCCAGACCACCCGGCGCCTCGGCGGGCACGGAGAACCCCGCCCCCAGCGTGGCTGCCACCGGCGACCTGGACTCGTCCACGTCGACCAGCGTCACGGTCACCCCCGGCACCAGCGCGAGCAGACGGGCGACGGCACAGCCCACCATCCCCGCGCCGACCACCGCCACCCGGTCGCCGATCAGCGGCCGGGCGTCCCACAGGGCGTTGACGGCGGTCTCGACCGTCCCGGCCAGCACCGCCCGCGCGGCCGGCACGCCGTCGGGCACGAGCGTCACCGCCGCGGCCGGGACGACGTAGGCCGTCTGGTGCGGGAAGAGGCAGAACACCGTCCGCCCGACCAGCGCCTCCGGGCCGCGCTCGACCACGCCGACGTTCAGGTAGCCGTACTTCACCGGGCCCGGGAAGTCGCCCTCCTGGAACGGCGCCCGCATCGTGGCGTGCTGGCTCTCCGGCACGTGACCGCCGAAGACCAGCGTCTCCGTGCCCCGGCTGATCCCCGTGCGCAGCGTCCGCACCAGCACGTCGCCGGGACCCGGCTCGGGCAACGTCACCGGGCGGATCTCCCCATGCCCGGGCTCGGTCACCCAGAAGGCCGCCGCCGTCGTCACCCGCCACCTCCTGAACCGAACCGATCGCAAGGTCGTGTGACCGAACGTAGCGATCGGTCCTGTCGAGCAACACGGAGGTGTGGTGCGCCGCGTTCACCTGGGCCGTCTGGGCCCCGCGGACCTGGTGACCCTCGCCCGCGCCCTGATCGGCGTCGGCGTGGCCATGCTGGTCGTCCGGTCGTTCGGGACCGACGTGCCCACGAGCTGGGTGGTGGCTCCCGCGGCGGTGGCCGTGGCGCTCGACGCGGTCGACGGGTGGGTGGCTCGGCGGACGGGCACGGTCTCGTCGTTCGGAGCCCGCTTCGACATGGAGACCGACGCCGCGCTGCTGCTGGTGCTGAGCACGTACGTCGCCCGCGACGTCGGCGTGTGGGTGCTGGCGATCGGTCTGGCCCGCTACGTCTTCCTCGCCGCGAAGGCGCCCCTGCCCTGGTTGCGGGGGCAGGCGCCTCCGCGGGCGTGGTGCAAGGTCGTCGCCGCCCTGCAGGGCGTCGTGCTGCTCGTCGCCGCGTCGGGTCTGCTCCCCGAACCGATCGCCGTGGCGGCGCTCCTCGTGGCCCTGGCCCTGCTGGTCGAGTCCTTCGCCCACGAGGCCTGGGACCTGTGGCGCGTCCGGCAGCCGCACCGCCCGCAGCCCTGGGTCACGAGGCTGACCGGCCTGCTCGCCTGCCTGGTGGTCTGGGCGGTCCTGGTCGCCCCCGACGAGGTGGCCGCGGTCTCGCCCGCCGCCTTCGCGCGCATCCCGCTCGAGGGACTGGTCCTGGTCGGCCTCGGTCTCCTCCTGCCTTCGCGACCCGCGGTGTGGCTGGCGACGGGCGCCGGGCTGGCGCTCGGCGTGCTGACTCTGCTCAAGCTCCTCGACCTCGGTGTCTCGGTCGCCTTCGCGCGTCGCTTCGACCCGCTCGGCGACCCGGTCTACGTCGGTGCCGGCGTGTCGTTCCTCCGCGACGCGATGGGCACCGCCAACGCCTGGACCGCCACCGTGCTCGCTGCCGGCCTGATGGTCGCGGTCCTGGTGCTTGTCCCGTACGCCGTCCTGCGCGCGACCCGGCTCGCTCGCGGTCACCGGCCGATCGCGGGCCCGGTCGTGGTCGCCCTCTCCGTCGTCTGGGTCGGCTGCGCGGTCGCCGGCGTCCGCGTGGCACCCGGCGAGCCGGTGGCGGCCACCACCGCCGTCGACCTCGCCTCCACCCACGTGACCGAGGTGCGCGACCGCCTGCGCGAACGGGCCGCGCTCGCGGCGCAGATCGCCGACGACGACTTCGCCGACGTGCCGCCGTCGCGGCTGCTGCGGGCGCTGCGCGGCAAGGACGTGCTGCTCGTGTTCGTCGAGAGCTACGGCCAGGTGGCGCTCGAAGGGTTGCCGACGTCGAGCCAGCTCCGCGACAGCGTCGACGCGCACAGCCGACGGCTGGAGGCGGCCGGCTACCGCTCGCGCAGCGCGTACCTCACCTCCCCGACGTTCGGCGCGATGAGCTGGCTGGCCCACTCCACGCTCCAGTCGGGGCTCTGGATCGACAACCAGGGCACCTACGACCTGCTGCTGGACCGCGACCGCCTCACCCTGAGCAGCGCGTTCGGCAAGGCGGGCTGGCGTTCGGTGGGCATGATCCCCGCCGACACCGAACCCTGGCCGGAGGGGCAGCGCTTCTACCGGTGGGAGGCGCTGCACGACATGACGAACATGGACTACGAGGGCCCGCGGTTCGGCTACGGACGGATGCCCGACCAGTTCGCCCTCGAGTCGTTCCGGCGGCTGGAGCTCGACCGGCCCGGGCGCGGCCCGGTGATGGCCGAGATCGACCTCGAGTCGAGCCACAACCCGTGGGTGCCGCTGCCTCGGATGGTCGACCCCGACGAGCTCGGCGACGGCTCGGTCTTCGAGGGCATGCCCGAGGAGGGCCAGCAGCGCGACGACGTCTGGCACGACGCCGACCTGGTGAAGGCGGCGTACGTGCGCTCGCTCCAGTACTCCCTCGACGCCCTCACCGAGTTCGTCGAGCGGAGCAACGATGAGGACCTGGTGCTCGTGGTCCTCGGCGACCACTGGCCCGTCACCACGGTCTCGGGGACGACCCCCGGCCACGACGTGCCCATCAGCGTGATCGCGAACGACCCGGCCGTGCTGCGCCGGATCGACGCGTGGGGCTGGCAGGACGGGCTGCGGCCGCAGAGCCACGCCCCGGTCTGGCCGATGGACGCGTTCCGCGACCGGTTCCTCGAGGCGTTCAGTCGCTAGACGTCGAGCCGCAGGATCGTCCGGCCGTGCTCGCTCTGCACCTCGACGCGCGTGATGTCGTCGAGCACCGACGCGGTGGATCCCAGCAGGCTCATCGTCTTGCCGGGCACCGCCGACCAGGTCATCACCTTGTCGCTTTTGCCGTCACCGGTGAACGCCACGAGCCGGTACTCGTAGGCGTGGCCATCGCCGTACTCGCCCTCCGGTGCCGGGTAGCTGCAGATCAGCAGGACCTTGGTGCCCCAGCCCACCGGCGTCAGGGACAGGTCTGCCTTCATGCCGTAGTCGTGCACCACGGTCATCGGCAGAGGGGGCGCCACGCTCGGCGAGGAGCTCGTCGGCGTCGCCTGGGGCACGCGCCCGTCGTCACTGGCCGCCTGAAGGGCCCCGACGCCCAGGGCCACGACGGCGATCGCCGCGGCCGCGCCGAGCATGACCAGCACGGTCTTGCGGCGCTGCTCGCGTCGTACGACGGCCACCAGGGCGGGCAGCACCGTCGCGGGCAGGGGTTCGAAAGGGAGCGGCGACTCGACCTGCTCGACGGGCACGCGGCCGAGCAGCCCGGGCAGGCCGGCCAGCTCGGCGACGGAGCGGCGGCAGCGCTCGCAGCGCGGCAGGTGCCGCTCGAACTCCAGCCGGTCGGCCGGCGACAGCGCACCGAGCACGTACGCGGCGTCGGAGTGGGCGAGCGGACAGTCCGTCACGACGTCACCCCCATCTCCTCGAGCGCGAGCCGCAGGGCGCGCAGGGCGTAGTGGGTGCGGGACTTCACGGTGCCTTCCGGGATGTCGAGCCGGCGGGCGGCGTCGGCGACCGACATGCCGCGGTAGTAGCAGCAGAGGAGGACGGAGCGGTGGTCCTCGCTGAGCCGGGCGAGAGCGTCGGAGACCACCCACGACAGCAGGAGGCCGTCGGTGTGGTCGCGCGGGTCGGGCGGCTCCGGCGGCTCGGCGACGGCGACCTCGGTGCGCGTGCGCTTGGTGCGCCACTCGTCGATGGCGACGTTGCGAGCGACCGTGAAGAGCCACGAGCGCACCGACCCGCGCGACTCGTCCAGCAGCCGCGAGCTGCGCCAGGCGCGGAGGAGGGTCTCCTGGAGGAGGTCCTCGGCGCGGGCGCGGTCGTGGCCGGTCAGGCGCAGGCAGTAGCCCCACAGCGCGCCGGCGTGCTCGTCGTGCAGCTGCTGCATCAACGCCACCGGGCCGTTCGTCGGGCTCGTCTCCGCCATCACACCTCCTCACTCCGCAGGAACGTGTGCGGCCCCTCTCCGGTTCAGTGTTGCTCGGGGAACACGAGGAAGGTCAGCACCACGCGCCCGTCGTCGGCGAACACCTCGACCGAGCACCGGTCCAGCCACACCTCGAGAGCCACCGCGCCGTCCACGAGCGGCACGGGCACCCGCGACACCGACCCGAACGCCTCGCTGAACGTCGCCGGCTCCCGCACCACGACCAGCTCGCCGGCGGTGCCGTCGTAGGAGAGGCGCACCGCACCGCCGTGGAGCGGGAGCTCCTCACCCGGCCGGAGTGCCACATCGAGGTGCCCGTACGCCGCCAGCTCGCGGACCACGGCCTGGCGCAGGCGCAGCCCGGCGTCGGTGACCACCAGGGTCAGGTCGCGCGGGAGCGTCATGGCGCCACGCCAGCCGAGCGTGGGGGTCTGGCGCGCGTAGGCCCAGTTGTCCAGCCAGCCGATCATCACCCGCCGACCGTCCGGGGCGTCGTTGTAGGTGACGGCGGCGTAGCAGTCGCGCCCGTGGTCCAGCCAACCACCGGCCTCGGGTGTGAAGTCCGTGCCGTCGAAGTCGCCCACCCACCACCGCATGCCGCTGCCGCCGCCCGGGGCGCCGTCCAGCACGCTGACCAGCAGCACCCACCGCACCTCGTCGGAGCCCTCGACGGCGAGGGGGAAGAGGTCCGGGCACTCCCACGTGCCGGCTCGCAACGACGGGTCGGCGAGCTCGCTCAGCAGCGTCCACGTGCGCAGGTCGTCGCTCGCGTAGAGGACGACCTTCTGGTCGACCGCCTCGACGGCGGCCATCACCCAGCGATCGCCGTCGCGGAACACCTTCGGGTCGCGGAAGTCCGTCGACCCCCGGTCGAGCACGGGGTTGGCGGGGTCCTTGACCCACGTCTCGCCGCCGTCGGTGCTGCGGGCGAGGTGCTGGGTCTGGAGCGGAGCTTCGTCCGGGTCAGCCGACAGCCTGACCGACGTGTAGATCGCCACGAGGTCGTCGCCGTCGTGGACCGCGGACCCGGAGAAGACGAGCTCGACCGGCAGGCCGTCGGCGTCGACGGACTGGCGGATCGCCACCGGGCGCTCGTCCCACGACACCAGGTCGTCGGACACCGCGTGCCCCCAGCTCATGTCGCCCCAGCCGTCGCCATTCGGGTTGTGCTGGAAGAACAGGTGCCAGCGGCCCTCGTGGAAGACGAGCCCGTTGGGGTCGTTGACCCAGTGCCGCCGCGGCGCGAAGTGCAGGAGCGGGCGGTACGGATCGCGCAGTTTCGGGTTCCCCGCGGAATCGGGAGCGCAGCGAGCGATTTCGTGGGGTGAGTTCACTCCTGCACCGCCTTGATGATGGCGACGCACATGGTCAGGTAGTCCTCGTCGGGGTCGCCGTCGATGACCGCCCACGACATGTTGTGCACCATCCGGACCACGACCCAGTCGCGAGCACGGCCCTCGTCGAGGCCGGCGGTGTCGACGATCGTGTGGAAGCGGCGCCTCAGGTTCGTCCGGACGTCCCCGGCGACGATGTCGTCCCACCGGTTCCACAGCATCGGCGCCACCTCGTAGTGCGGGTCACCGCTCATCGGCTTGGGGTCGATCACCAGCCACGGCTCGCGGTCGGCGGCCAGCACGTTGTGGTGGTGGAGGTCGCCGTGGATGATCCTCCCGACCGATGCCGGGTCGGCCACCAGGTCGCGGGCGAGCGTGAGGCACTGCTCCCGCATCCGCCGCGGGATCGGCACGTCGTGCGGCAGGGCCTCCAGGTCGGCTGTCCAGCGCTCGACGTACGACGTGACCGTCCGCAGCTGCGGCAGGGCGGGCACGTGGATCCGGCCGTAGAGGTCCGCCACGACCTCGCACGCCTCGAGGTCGCCGATCGTGGTCAGGTCGCGCGGGTGCAGGCGCTCCAGCAGCATCGCCCGGCGCCGCGGGTCCGCCCGGAGCAGCAGGACGGTGCCGTTGCCGTGCCAGTGCTGGAGCGCGAGGTGCTCGAAGTCCGACTCGTCGGCGTCGGCGTCGGTGTGCAGCTTGAGCACGGCTCGCTCACCGTCGGCGGTCAGCACCGGCGCCACGAGCGAGCAGAAACCGTTCATCAGGGCGCCGTCGACGGTCAGCCCCCACTCCTCGAGCACGTCGCGGGCCAGCGCGGGCAGACGGTCGACCCACGCGGCCCAGACGTCGCCGCGGTCCCGCATGGCCATCACGTCGACGGGCAGGTCGATCGTCACCCGCGCACGCTCCCGGTGAG
>JAICRP010000080.1 GCA_025966445.1 Nocardioides sp. | reverse complement strand
GGTCACTCGGTTCGTTAGGCGACTTGCCTGTCACCGGGTGTCGAGAAGGAGCTCCTCGAGCTGCCCGGGCGCATCCAGCCCGCGCAGGCTCGCGCTCGGCCGGTCAGAACCCGAACTCGGCGCGACGTACCTTCTCCACTCGCGCCGGCGGACCGGCGAAGGTCAGCTCGCGCACCTGGTCGCGGCCGAACAGGTAGAACACGATCTCGGTCACCGGGCCGGACAGCTCCACGGGGTCGCCCCCGGACGTCAGCGTCGCCGTCTCGCCGGTGTCGGTCCGCCGCACCACCACCGGCACGCCCGCGGGCCGGACCAGCGCGGCGCCCTGGGCCTGGAGGCCCTGCCACAAGGTGTCGAGCGACTCATCGGACAGGTGGCGTCGGCGCCAGCCCGGCTGCGCGCGCCGGATGTCCTCGTGGTGGACGAAGAACTCGAGGGTGTTGACGGCCGCGTCGACCGGCGGCAGCGAGAAGAACGTGAGCTTGCTGGACCGCAGCCGCTCCACGAGCTTCTCGAACGGCTGCTTCTTGAGCCGGGCCATCTCCCTGTCGGTCAGGCCGGACAGGGCGGGGACGGCGATCCCAGGTGCGCCGACCAGGCTGCTCTCCCGGACCAGCAGGTGGCAGACCAGGTCCTTGGTGTCCCAGTCGCCGCACAGCGTGGGCGCGTCGGGACCCACCCGGAGCGCGGTGTCGGCGAGTCCTCGCCGCTCTCGACGCGCGAGCGTGGCTCGGAGTGGGGGGAGGCCGACCATGCGCGGAGCATAGACGGGCCCGGAACGCGCGCCAGGATTCCTGCACCGTCCGTGCCGGGGAATACCGTGGCCAGCCGGACCGGTTGCCAGTCTGGTGCGGGACGACGGAGGAGACACGTGAGCGACGGTGCGACCACCCGCGAGGGGTTCGCCGTCCTGTGGGTCGCGATCAAGCGCGAGAAGGGGATCTTCGCCCTCTCGACGATCGGCAGCCTCCTGTTCGGCGCTCTCACCGTGGCCGACGCTTGGGTGCTCGGCTGGGCCACCGACCACGTGGTCCTTCCGGCGTTCAGCGACGGCGAGGTCGGCTCCGGGCTGCTGCTCGCCGTGGTGGCGCTCTTCCTCGGCGTGGCCATCCTGCGGGCGGTCGGCATCGTGGCCCGCAGGCTCGGCGCCGGCATCATGCAGTACCGCATGCAGGCGCACTACCGTCGCGCGGTCACCCGCCAGTACCTCCGCCTCCCCATCGAGTGGCACCAGCGCCACCCGACCGGTGAGCTGCTCTCCAACGCCAACTCCGACGTCGAGGCCGCCTGGGGCCCGATCGCGCCGCTGCCGATGGCCGTCGGCACCGTCGCGATGATGGTGATCGCCGTCGTGCAGATGCTCTTCGCCGACCTCGTGCTCGCGGTCGTCGGGCTGCTCGTGTTCCCGGCCGTGATCACGGCCAACGTTCTCTACCAGCGCAAGGCCTCGCCGCTGATGACCCGTGCGCAGCAGCTGCGCGGCGAGGTGAGCGAGATCGCGCACGAGTCGTTCGACGGCGCGATGGTCGTCAAGACGCTCGGCCGCGAGAGCGAGGAGACGCGCCGGTTCGCCGCCAAGTCCATCGAGCTGCGCGACGTCAACATCCGCGCCGGCCGGATCCGCGCGGCGTTCGACCCGGCGCTCGCCGCCCTGCCCAGCCTCGGTGTGCTGCTGGTGCTGGCGGTCGGCGTGGTCCGGGTGCTCAACGGCCAGACCGAGGCCGGCGACGTCGTCACGGTCGCCTACCTGCTGACCATCGTCTCCTTCCCCATCCGCTCCATCGGTTGGCTGCTCGGTGAGTTCCCGCGCAGCGTGGTCGGCTACCGGCGGGTGTCGTCCGTGCTGGCCGCGACCGGTGAGATGCCGTACGGCGCCCGCTCGCTGCCCGCCGGCACCGGCGGCGCGCGTCTGGAGCTGCAGCACGTCGGCTACTCCTACGATCCCGACCAGACGGTGCTCGACGACGTCACGTTCGTCGTCGAGCCGGGCCGCACGGTCGCCGTCGTGGGCGCGACCGCCTCCGGCAAGAGCACCCTCACGACACTGCTGACGCGCCTCGTCGACCCCGACCGGGGCCGGATCCTCGTCGACGGCGTCGACCTGCGCGAGCTCGCCCACGGCTCGCTGGCCGAGGGCGTCTCGGTGGTCGCCCAGACGGCGTTCCTGTTCGACGACACCGTGCGCGGCAACGTCACCCTGGGCGCCGACGTCAGCGACGCGGAGGTGTGGGAAGCCCTGCGCATCGCGCAGGCCGACGGCTTCGTGGCCGCCCTCCCACTCGGCCTCGACACCCGGCTCGGCGAGCGCGGCACCTCACTCTCCGGGGGTCAGCGGCAGCGCATCTCGTTGGCCCGGGCGCTGGTCCGCCACCCGCGGCTGCTGGTCCTCGACGACGCCACGTCGGCCGTCGACCCCGAGGTCGAGGCCAGGATCCTCGGGGCCCTGCGGTCCGGCTCCGCAGGAGCCTCCCTGGTCGTCGTCGCCTACCGCAAGGCGACCATCGGTCTGGCCGACGAGGTCGTCTACCTCGCCGACGGCACGGTGGCCGACCGTGGGCCGCACGCGACCCTGCTCGCGCGCAACCCGGCGTACGCCCGACTGGTGAACGCCTACGAACAGGCCCGGGAGGCCGTCGAGGCAGGTGATCCGGCATGAGCACCAGCCAGGTCGACACCGGCGAGGACATCGGCGCGATCGACACCATCCGTCGCGGCATGGCGCACTCACCGGAGCTCACCGAAGGCATCCGGGTCACGTTGCTGCTGGCAGTGCTTGCGTCGGTCGGCCAGATCATCGTGCCGATCGCCGTCCAGCAGACTCTCGACCACGGTCTCCACGCCGACGGCGGCCCCGACGTGGGGTTCACCGTGACGATGGGCCTCGTCGCCGGGCTGGCGATCACGGTGACGAGCTTCGCGTCGTACCTGATGACGACCCGCCTCTTCACCTCCTCCGAGCGCGGGCTGGCCACCCTGCGGATCAAGGCGTTCCGGCACGTGCACGACCTGCCGCTGCTCACCCAGAACACCGAGCGCCGCGGCGCCCTGGTCTCCCGCGTCACCAGCGACGTCGACCAGGTCAGCCAGTTCCTGGTCTTCGGTGGCCTGCTGTTCATCGTCAGCATCGGGCAGATCCTGGTCGCGACCGTCGTGATGCTCTTCTACTCCTGGCAGCTCGCGATCGTGGTCTGGCTGGCGTTCGCGCCGTTGTTCCTCTCGCTGCGCTACTTCCAGCGCAAGCTCTCGGCCGCCTACGGCACGGTGCGGCGCCAGGTCGGGATCATGCTGTCGGCGATCTCCGAGCCGGTCGTCGGCGCCGCGGTCGTCCGCTCGTACGCCGTCGAGGACCGCACCCAGGCCCGGATCGACGACGCCATCGACGAGTACAAGTCAGCCAGCACTCGGGCCCAGGGCTTCACGGCGTTCTCGTTCTCCCTCGGCGGGGTCTCGGCCGGGCTGGCCAACGCCGGCGTCATCGTGGTGGGCGTGTGGCTCGGCTTCGCCGACGAGATCACCTCCGGCGAGGTCGTCGCCTTCGCGTTCCTGGTGACGCTGTTCGTCGGGCCGGTGCAGATGGGCACCCAGATCCTCACCGACGCCCAGAACGCCATCGCCGGGTGGCGCCGCGTCATCGGCATCCTGGAGACCCCGGCCGACCTGGTCGACCCCGGCGAGGACGGGAAGGTGCTGCCGCGTCGGCCGGTCGACGTGCGGTTCGAGCACGTGGACTTCGCCTACCCGGGGGGCCCGCTCGTCCTGCGCGACATCGACCTTCAGATCGCCGCCGGCACGCGGCTGGCCATCGTCGGCGAGACGGGTTCGGGCAAGTCGACCTTCGCCAAGCTCCTGACACGGCTGATGGATCCGGCCGCCGGCGCGGTCCGCCTCGACGGCGTCGACCTGCGCGAGATCGCCCAGGACTCGCTGCGGCGCAGCGTGGTGCTGGTGCCGCAGGAGGGGTTCCTGTTCGACGACGACCTGGCGGCCAACCTGCGTTACGGCCGGCTCGAGGCCACCGACGCCGAGCTGATCGCGGCGGTCGAGGTGCTCGGCCTGTCCGACTGGCTGGCCACCCTGCCTCGAGGCCTCCGGACCCGGGTCGGCCAGCGCGGCGAGTCGATGTCGGCGGGAGAGCGGCAGCTGGTCGCCCTCGTCCGGGCCCAGCTCGCCGACCCCGACCTGCTGGTGCTCGACGAGGCGACGTCGGCGGTCGACCCGGCCCTCGAGATGCGCATCGGGCTCGCGCTCGAGCGGCTGATGCGTGGCCGCACCTCCGTCACGATCGCCCACCGCCTCTCCACGGCCGAGAGCGCCGACGAGGTGGTCGTCGTCGACCGTGGCCGCGTCGTCCAGCGTGGCCCGCACGCCGCGCTCGTCCGGGAGCCCGGCAGCGTGTACGCCGGCCTGCACGCCTCCTGGGTGGCCCAGCAGGGCTCGCGCTCAGCGTGACCCTGGGTTGACCAACGCCATGAACTCGCTGCGGGCCGCGGCGTCGCTGCGCAGGTGCCCGCGCAAGGAGGACGTCGTGGTGGTCGCACCATGCGCCCGGGCGCCGCGCAGTGTCATGCAGGTGTGCTCCGCCTCGATCACCACGCCGACGCCGCGCGGATCCAGCCGGTCCTCGAGCCCGGCCGCGATCTGGGTGGTCAACCGTTCCTGGGTCTGTGGCCGCCTCGCGTAGTGGTCGACGATCCGGGCGAGCTTCGACAACCCGACGATCCGCTCACCGGGCAGGTAGGCCAGATGGGCCGTGCCGAGGAACGGGAGCAGGTGGTGCTCGCACATCGACCGCACCGGGATGTCGCGGACCAGCACCAGCTCGTCGTACCTCTCCACGTTCGCGAACGTCGTGAAGTCGAAGTCCGGCGGGCTGAGGAGCTCGGCGTACGCCTCGGCCAGGCGCCTCGGGGTCAGGGCGAGGTCGGGCCGGTCCCGGTCGTCGGGGTCGACCCCCAAGGACCTCATGAAGGCCGCCGCTGCGCGCTCGGCGGCGTCGAGGTCACGGACGACGCCCGCCTGCCGCACGCGCGATCGGTGAGGGAGCGAGGCGACCGCCGCGGCTCCGCCCATCACCGGCGCCGGTCGCCGGCGAGCCGGGCGAGGGCCAGCGCGCCGACCATCAGCCCGAAGTCACGCAGGGCGACGTCGTAGTAGTCGCCGAGGGTGACCAGGTTGACGATGATGCCGGCCAGCCACAGCGCGACGACGTACGCGCCGATGCGTGGTCGCAGCGCCACCAGCACGCCGGCGGCCACCTCGACGACGCCGACGAGCATCATCGCGTCGTGGGCGGAGCCCGGTACCAGGTCGTTGATCCACGGCGCGAGGTAGAAGTCCCAGTCGGAGAGGACCTGGGCGAACTTGTCGAGCCCGAAGAGGATCGGCGCCACCGTGAAGACGGTGCGCAGCAGGAAGTAGGCCTCGTCGGCGCCGGTACGCGTCGTGCGGGTCTGTTCGGAGACAGCCATGTCATGCCTTTCTATCGGACAATGATGTATCTGATGGAACACCCTCGACGGTCTTACGTCAAGGCGTCTATCCTTTAGAGATGCCACCGGAGAGCCCGAACGACCACGACCTGGCGGGCGTCGCCGCGCTGGCTGAGCCGGTGCGGCGTCAGCTGTACGACGTCGTCGCCGGCGCGGACACGGCCGTGAGCCGCGAGCAGGCGGCCGAGGGCGCCGGGGTCGCGGTCCACACGGCCAAGTTCCACCTCGACCGGCTCGTCGACGAGGGCCTGCTCGAGGTGGAGTACCGGCGGCTCACGGGCCGCACGGGACCCGGATCGGGCCGCCCGGCCAAGCTGTACCGCCGCTCCGACCGGGAGCTGGCCGTCTCGCTGCCGGCCCGCCAGTACGACCTCTTGAGCCGGATCCTGGCCAAGGCCGTGGCCGCGGCGACGGCTTCGGGCGAGCCAGTGGCCGACGTGGCCGCCACCGTGGCGCGCGACGAGGGCACGCGGTTCGGCCGGCGTCATCCGTCGCGCGTGCGGTCGGAGCTGCGACGCCTTGCCGGGGCCCTCGCGGCCGGCGGCTACGAGCCGCGCGTCGCCGACGGCAGGCTCGCGCTGCGCAACTGCCCGTTCCACCGGGTGGCCCAGGAGCAGACCGACCTCGTCTGCGGGCTCAACCTCGAGTACGTCGACGGCGTCCGCGAGGGGCTCGGCTGCGCCGGCGTCGAGACGTCGCTGGACCCGGTCCCGGGCGGCTGCTGTGTGACAGCACGAGCCAGCGATACTGGGTCCGATGAGCAACCTTGACCCGACCGTCGCCGACCGCCTGAAGCGGTCGGCCGACGGGCTCGTGCCCGCGGTCGTGCAGCAGCACGACACCGGCGAGGTGCTGATGCTGGGGTGGATGGACGACGAGGCCCTGGCCCGGACGCTGACGACCGGTCGGGCGACGTACTGGAGCCGCAGCCGCCGGGTGTACTGGGTCAAGGGCGAGACCTCCGGCCACCGCCAGTGGGTCAAGGAGGTCCGGCTCGACTGCGACGGCGACACCCTCCTCGTCAAGGTCGACCAGGAGGGCCCGGCCTGCCACACCGGCGAGCGCACCTGCTTCGACGCCGACGTCCTGCTGGCCGCTGATGGCTGACGTGCCTCGCCGCACCTTCGGCCCGGTCGTCCTGCTCGGTATCGCCTCGGCGGGACTCGCCGCCCTCGCGGGCAGCCGGGCCTGGGTGGGCTTCGACGTCGTGGAGGACCCGGACACCGGATCAGGAGGGTCCTACAGCTCCACGATCGGCATCTCCTTGACCGGCCTGCCGGAGGCGCCCTTGGTCGCCGCGCTGGCGTTCGTGGTGCTGGCCGCGTGGGGGGTTCTGCTGGTCACGCGCGGACGCGTGCGCCGGGGGATGGCTCTGCTGGCCGCGGTCGCGTCGGCCGGCATGCTCGCGGCGGCGGTCGTCGCCTTCGTCACCAGCCCCGACAGCCTGCGGGACACGTTCGCCGAGATCCAGGTGCCCGTCGAGGTGCAGCGCACGGCCTGGCCCTGGCTGGGGGTCGCCGCGTCCTTCGTCGCTCTCCTCGCGGCCGTCCTGGCCTGGCGCCTGGTGCCGTCCTGGCCCGAGATGGGCACCAGGTTCGACGCCCCCGGATCGACCCCACCGCCCCGCGAGGAGACCAGCCTCGACCTGTGGCGGGCGCTCGACCACGGACGCGATCCGACCCTGCCGGATGACCGGCCGAGCGACCCCTAGACTGTCGCCCGTCGACGAGTACCGCCGAGCAGACGCAGGAGCACGCATGGCCTCCCACCACGGCAACACGCCCGCCGCCTGGACCGCAGTCTCGGTGGCGATGCTCGGGTTCCTCGTCGGTGGCGTCGCCCTGATGCTCGACCCGATCAGCATGGCGCTGTTCTGGGTCGGCATCGCGCTCGGCGTCGCGTCCCTCGTCGTCTTCGCCGTGATGGCCAAGATGGGCCTCAACGACTGACACCCCTGCCCGTGTGGCGGTGCGTGAGTGTTGGTTCCGGTCACCGAAACCAACGCTCACGCACCGCCGCAGCGGGCGTTTTCCCGGGATGAGAGGCTTGCCCGCATGTCAGTCCTCGCCGAGATCATCGTCGGCGTCCGCGAGGATCTCGCCCGTCGGCAGTCGGCGGTGCCGGAGGCCGACCTGCGTGCCGCCCTGGCCGACGTACCTCCCGCCCGCGACCCGATGCCGGTCTTCCGCGCGTCGGAGATGAGCGTGATCGCCGAGGTCAAGCGGCGCAGCCCGAGCAAGGGCGACCTGGCCGACATCCCGGACCCCGCAGCACTCGCCACGGCCTACGCCGCGGGCGGGGCCGCCGCGATCAGCGTGCTGACCGAGGAGCGCCGGTTCGACGGCAGCCTCGACGACCTGCGGGCGGTGCGCGCCGCGGTCGAGACGCCGCTGCTGCGCAAGGACTTCATCGTCGAGGGGTACCAGCTCCTGGAGGGTCGCGCGGCCGGCGCCGACCTCGCCCTGCTCATCGTCGCCGCGCTCGCCGACGACGACCTGCGCCGGCTGCACGACCAGGCCCGTGAGCTCGGCCTGACGGTGCTGGTCGAGGTGCACGACGAGCCCGAGACCGAGCGGGCCGTGGCGCTCGGGGCCGAGCTGATCGGCGTCAACGCCCGCAACCTCAAGACCCTCGAGGTCGACGACGCCACGTTCGCCAAGCTGGCGCCGCTCGTGCCGGCCGACCGGGTGCTCGTGGCCGAGTCCGGGATCTCGGGTCCCGCCGACGTCGCGCGGTACGCCGCCGACGGCGCCCGCGCGGTCCTGGTCGGCGAGGCCCTGGTCAAGGACGGGGACCCGGTGGCCGCCGTCCGCGCGATGCGGGAGGTGCGAGCGTGACCGCCCAGCCGACACCCTGGGACGCCGACGCGAACGGCTGGTTCGGCGACTCGTCCGGACAGCAGTGGGGTGGCCGCTACATGCCCGAGGCGCTGGTCGCCGCCCTCGACGAGCTCACCGTCGCCTGGCAGGACGCGATGGCCGACGAGACGTTCCTGGCCGACTTCGACGCCATCCTGCGCGACTACGCCAACGTGCCCAGCCCGCTGTACGAAGCCGGCCGCCTGTCCGAGCTGGTCGGCTGCCGGGTGCTGCTCAAGCGCGAGGACCTCAACCACACCGGCGCCCACAAGGTCCGCAACGTGCTCGGCCAGGCCCTGCTCACCCGGCGGATGGGCAAGACCCGCGTGATCGCCGAGACCGGCGCGGGCCAGCACGGCGTCGCCACCGCCACCGCCGCGGCGTACTTCGGCCTCGACTGCACGGTCTACATGGGCTCGGTCGACATGAAGCGCCAGGCGCTCAACGTGGTGCGGATGCGCCTGCTCGGCGCGAGGGTCGTCCCCGTCGACACCGGCAGCGGCACCCTCAAGGACGCCATCAACGAGGCGTTCCGCGACTGGGTCGCCTCCGTCGACCACACGGCGTATCTGTTCGGCACCGCCGCCGGCCCGCACCCGTTCCCGAGCATGGTCCGCGACTTCGCGCGAGGTATCGGCGACGAGGCCCGGGCGCAGTGCCTCGACACGTACGGCGTGCTGCCCGACGCCGTGGCGGCATGCGTGGGCGGAGGCTCCAACGCGATCGGGCTCTTCCAGGCCTTCCTCGGCGACGAGGGCGTGGAGATCCACGGCTTCGAGCCCGGCGGGGACGGCGTCGAGACCGGCCGGCACGCCGCGACGATCCACGCGGGCGCCGACGGCGTGCTGCACGGTGCGCGCACGTTCGTCCTCCAGGACGACGAGGGACAGACCATCGAGTCACACTCGATCTCGGCGGGCCTGGACTACCCGGGCGTCGGTCCGCAGCACGCGCACCTGGCGGCGAGCGGTCGGGCGACGTACACGCCGGTCACCGACGCCGAGGCCATGGAGGCGCTGGCGCTGCTCAGCCGTACCGAGGGCATCATCCCCGCCATCGAGTCCGCGCACGCGGTCGCCGGCGCGCTCGAGGTGGCCAAGCGGCTGGCCGCCGAGAAGGGCCCCGACGCGATCATGCTGGTCAACCTCAGCGGGCGCGGCGACAAGGACATGGAGACCGCCCTCGAGTGGTTCGGCCTCGGGACGGAGAAGTGACGGCGCCGATGACCAGCCGGGGTGTCTCGGTCGCGTTCGAGAAGGCCCGCGCCGACGGACGCGCCGCCCTGGTCGGGTACCTGCCCGCCGGGTTCCCGACCGTCGCCGGCGGCATCGCGGCCCTGCGCGCCATGGTCGACGCCGGCTGCGACGTCATCGAGGTCGGGCTTCCCTACAGCGACCCGGTGATGGACGGCCCGACGATCCAACGGGCGGCGCAGCAGGCGCTGGAGGCCGGCGTCCGCATCCGCGACGTGCTCGCCACCGTGGAGGCCGTCGCCGCCACCGGCACGCCGACGCTGGTGATGACCTACTGGAACCCGGTCGAGCGGTACGGCGTCGACCGGTTCGCGACCGACCTCGCCGACGTCGGGGGAGCAGGCCTGATCACGCCCGACATCACCCCGGATGCCCGCACCGACTGGACCGTCGCCGCGGACGCCCACGACCTCGACAAGGTGTACCTGGTCGCGCCGTCCTCCACGGACGAGCGGATCGCCATGACGGTGAAGGCCTGCCGCGGGTTCGTCTACGCGACCGCCGTGATGGGCGTGACGGGTGCACGCACGACCACCAGCGACCTCGCCGGGCCACTGGTCGCGCGCACCAAGGCGGTGACCGACCTGCCCGTGGCCGTCGGGCTCGGCGTCAGCAACGGCGACCAGGCGGCCGAGGTGGCCGCCTTCGCCGACGGCGTCATCGTCGGCAGCGCCTTCGTGCGGACCCTTCTCGACCACGCCGATGACGCCTCCGCGGGGCTGACCGCCCTCACGACCCTGACCGCCGACCTCGCCGACGGGGTCCGCCGTGGCCGGTAGGTCCCGCCGCGCCTGGGCGGCGGTGCTGCTCCCGGCCGCGTTCCTGCTGACCGCCTGCGGCGACGACGACGCGCCGCTGACGGGTGCCGTCCTCGACCAGCCGTACGTCGTGCCCGCGACGACGCTCACCGACACCGACGGGGAGCCGTACTCCCTCGCCGACGACACCGACAAGCGCCTGACGCTCGTCTTCTTCGGCTACACCCACTGCCCGGACATCTGCCAGGTCGTGATGTCCACGCTGGCCTCGGCGATGACCCGGCTCGACGAGGCGGACCACGAGCAGGTCGACGTGGTGTTCGTGACCACGGACCCCGAGCGGGACACCGAGCAGGTGCTGCGCAACTACCTCGACCGGTTCGACCCGACGTTCATCGGGCTCACCGGGCCGCTCGACTCGATCATCGACGTCGGACGGGACCTGGCCGTGGCGGTCGAGCACGGGGACAAACTGCCCAGCGGTGGGTACGACGTCAGTCACGGCACGTCCGTGCTGGCCATCGACGGCGGCGACGAGGTGCCGATCCTGTGGACGCAGGGCACCAGCGCCACCCAGTTCGCCTCCGACGTGCGCCAGCTGCTGGAGGACTGAGGGATGCTCTCCTCCGTGACGCCCGACGTACTCGTGCAGTTCATCCCCAGCCCGGACCACGGGGTCTGGCACCTCGGACCGGTGCCGATCCGCGGGTACGCGCTCTCGATCATCCTCGGCATCGTCGCCGCCATCTGGATCGGCGAGAAGCGGTGGGTCGCCCGCGGCGGTCGCGCGGGTGAGGTCTCCGACGTGGCTATCTGGGCCGTGCCCTTCGGCGTCATCGGCGGCCGGATCTACCACGTCATCACCGACAACCACCTGTACTTCGGCACCGGCGCCAACCCGGTCGAGGCGCTGTACATCTGGCGCGGCGGTCTCGGGGTCTGGGGTGCGATCGCGTTCGGAGCCGTCGGCGTGCTCATCGCCTGCCGCCGGAACGGCATCAAGATGCTGCCCATGTCGGACGCGCTGGCGCCCGGCGTACTGGTCGCCCAGGCCATCGGGCGCTGGGGCAACTGGTTCAACCAGGAGCTCTTCGGCAAGCCCACCGACCTGCCGTGGGGTCTCGAGATCGACCCGGCATACCGACCACCCGGCTACGAGGACTTCGCCACCTTCCACCCGACGTACCTCTACGAGTTCGTCTGGAACCTGATCGCCTTCGCCGTGATCATCTGGCTCGACCGCAGGTACCGCCTCGGTGGCGGCCGGGTGCTCGCGCTGTACGTCATGGGCTACACCCTCGGCCGCGGCTGGATCGAGATGATGCGCATCGACACCGTGCAGATGGACAACGTCCTCGGCCTGCGACTCAACGTCTGGACCTCGATCGTCCTGTTCGTGCTCGCCACGGCGTACTTCATCTGGGCCGGCAGGCGGGGCATCACCCGCGAGGAGAACGTGTACGTCGAGGGGCATGGTCCCGAGGCCGAGCCGACGACGGACGCCGACACCGATTCGTCTGCGGTCTAGCCTGTGCTTCTCCCGCTCGGCGACCACAGACGAACTGGTGCTGAAGGAGCCCTACTCGGCCGTGCCGGCCTGCACGGCCTTGACGTACCCGGGGACGTGCTCAGCCCACAACTCGGCGGCGTGCTCGTCCGTCGCCTGCAACATGTGCTGGGTGTCCTTGTACATCTGGGCGGAGTCCTTGGGGTACGTGGTGGAGACCCAGGCGGCGAACGGCTCCCACATCTC
>JAICRP010000191.1 GCA_025966445.1 Nocardioides sp. | reverse complement strand
GCCCCGTGCAGCCATCCGGCATGGCCGTCGCAGATCACGCAGTCCTCGGGCACGACCAGCCGCATCGCGCGAGCTCGAAGCTCGACCGAGTCGCCGAGCTGTGACACGACGTACACGCCCTTGATCGGTCGACGCAAGTGTCCGAGCCGGCACAGCTCCGTGAGCACATCGCGCGTGAGGCCCTCTCGGCGTGCGTGCACGTAGGTGAAGGGAGCGTCGAGCGGAAGGGGAAAGCTGTCGTCGAGGAAGGCCAGGCTGCGCCAGATGTTGATCGCCACGCGCACCAACGATGGCTGAGTACCTCGACCGTTGCACCCGTCCTCCGAGGAGCTGTGGATGGGGCATCCGCCCAAGCGCCGACTCGCGCTTCGTCAGACCTGCAGATACGCCGACTCGCGCCTCGTCAGGCCTGCAGACAAGCCGACTCGCGGGAAGGGGGGACTACAGCTGGGACGCGCTGCCGCGGTCGAGGAACCAGATCGTCTCGGCCTCGCCGGAGACGCCCGCGGCAGGGATGTCGTGGACGTCGGTCCCTGGGGCGAGCGCCTGCGCGACGGCGCCGGCCTTGCCCTCGCCGTTGACCAGGAACCAGACGCACCGGCTGCGGTTGAGGGCGTCGAAGGTGAGTGAGACCCGCTCGGGCGGGGGCTTGGGGGAGTCGGTGACACCGACCGCGACCCGGTCGTCGACGTCGAGCTGGGGTGAGCCCGGGAACAGCGAGGCCACGTGACCGTCGGGGCCCATGCCGAGCATCAGCACCTCGAACGCGCCGGCGCCGTGCTCGCGGAGCTCGGTGGAGTACGCCTCCGCGGCGTCGTCGACGGATCCCGCGTCGCCCGTCGACGGCATCTCGTGCACCTTGGCCGGGTCGAACGGGAGCCGGTCGAGGAACGTCTCGCGGGCCTCCCGGGCGTTGCGGTCCTCGGAGTCGGCGGCCACGAACCGTTCGTCGCCCCACCACACGACGACCCGCGACCAGTCGACCTCGGAGGTCGGGCCCATTCGCCCGAGCTCCTGGTGCATGGCCTTGGCGATGGACCCGCCGGTGAGCCCGATGTGCGGCTCCTCGCCACGGGCCTGGGCGTCCTCGAGCCGGGTGATCAGCTCGCCCGCCGCGGACGTCGCCAGGTCGGCGGCGTCGACGTGGACCTCGATCCGAGGAGCGGGGCGGGGCGGGATGTCGGTCATGACAACCGCTTCTTGGCGAACGAGCGGGCCACCCCGGCGTACACGTCGTCCTCGTCGAGCCGACGCAGCTCCTCGGCCAGCAGCGCAGGCACGCCCAGGCGCTTGAGCGCGATCGGCCGGTCGGGCCGGTCGGGGGAGGAGATGGTGGCCAGCTTGCCGTCACGCCGGCTGATCCGGATCGGGCCGTGCTTGGTCTCGAGCACCACCTCGGTGATCCCGGGGCCCTTCGAGCTGTGGCGGGACACCTTCACCTTGAGGCGGTCGGCGAGCCACGTCACGAGGAGGTCCGCGCTCGGGCTGATCCGCTCGGCGGTGACCGACGCCGAGGTGGCCGCCGTCTCGTACTGGTCGAGGGCCGAGGCGAGCAGCGCCCGCCAGGGCGTCAGCCTCGTCCAGGCCAGGTCGGTGTTGCCGGGGGAGTACGACGAGCACAAGGTGTGCATGGCCCGCTGCTTGCCCCGGGTGACGGCCGAGGCGTCGGTGATGCGCCGCTGAGCCAGGGAGCCGAGCGGGTCGGCGGCGGGGTCGCTCGGTGCGTTGGTGGCCCACCAGATCGCCACCGGCGAGTCGGGCAGCAGGAGCGGCAGCACGACCGAGTCGGCGTGCTTGACCACCTCGCCACGCAGCCGGATCAGGGCGGTCTCGCCGGTCCAGCCGGCGAGGGTGCCGACCTGGGCGTGGACGTGGGAAGCGCCGCGGGCGTCGCCGAGGATGACGCCGAGCGATCGGGCGGGATGCTCGTGGGCGGCCATCCTGGCCGAGGCCATCGCCTGGTCGGCGTGGTCCTCGTCGACGACCACGATCAGGGTCAGCACCATGCCCATGGCCGGGCTGCCGGCCTTGAGGCGGTCCTTGACGAACGCCGAGGCGATGGCGGAAGCGGTCGTGTTGGTCAGCTCGATCATGTCGGGTTCCCTGCTTCGTGGGGTGAGGTCATCAGGGCCTCCTCCAGAGCCGGCCGTCGCGCTCCAGCATCGCGGTGGCGGACCCCGGGCCCCAGCCGCCGGAGGGGTACTGCTCGGGGCGGCCACCCTTGCGCTCCCAGTAGTCGATGATCGGGTCGAGGATCCGCCAGGACTCCTCGACCTCCTCGTGGTGCGGGAACAGCGGCGGGTCGCCGAGGAGGACGTCCAGGATCAGGCGTTCGTACGCCTCCGGGCTGGCCTCGACGAACGAGCCGCCGTACGCGAAGTCCATGTTGACGTCGCGGATCTCCAGGGCGGTGCCCGGCACCTTCGCGCCGAACCTCAGGGTCGTGCCCTCGTCCGGCTGGACCCGGATGACCAGCGCGTTGTGGGTGAGCTCCTCGGTGGCCTGCGCCGTGAACGGCTGGTGCGGTGCGGGCTTGAAGACGATGGCCACCTCGGTGACCCGCCGCGCGAGCCGCTTGCCGGCCCGCAGGTAGAAGGGCACTCCCGCCCAGCGGCGGTTGTCGATGTGCAGCTTGACCGCGGCGAACGTCTCCGTGGTCGAGCGGGGCTTGATGGCTTCCTCATGGAGGTAGCCCGGCACCTTGACGCCGCCGGACCACCCCTCGGCGTACTGGCCGCGTGCCGTCGACAGGTCGAGGCGGCGGGGGAGGGAGATGGTCTTGAGGACCTTGAGCTTCTCGGCCCGGAGGTTCCTGGAGTCGAAGGAGATCGGCTCCTCCATGGCGACCAGCGCGAGCAGCTGGAGGAGGTGGTTCTGGATCACGTCGCGGGCGGCGCCGATCCCGTCGTAGTAGCCGGCGCGGCCGCCGATGCCGATGTCCTCGGCCATCGTGATCTGCACGTGGTCGACGTAGTTGGAGTTCCAGAGCGGCTCGAACATCTCGTTGGCGAACCTCATCGCCAGGATGTTCTGCACCGTCTCCTTCCCGAGGTAGTGGTCGATCCGGAAGATCGACTCCGACGGGAAGGCCTCGGACAAGGTGGCCTGGAGCTCCTTGGCCGACTGGAGGTCGTGCCCGAAGGGCTTCTCGATCACCACCCGACGCCAGGCGTTGGGGCTCTTGTCGACCATGTCGTGCTCCTTGAGCTGGTCGACCACCATGCCGAAGAACCCCGGCGGGATCGCCAGGTAGAACGCGTGGTTGCCGCCCGTTCCCCGCACCACGTCGAGCTCGTCCAGGGTGCGCGCGAGGTTGGCGAACGCGATGTCGTCGTCGAAGTCGCCGGGCACGAACCGGAACCCCTCGGCGAGCTGGGACCAGACCTCCTCGCGGAACTCGGTGCGGGCGTACTGCTTGACCGAGTCGTGCACGATCGCGGCGAAGTCCTGGTTGGCCCAGTCGCGTCGCGCGAAGCCCACCAGGCTGAAGCCAGGCGGCAGCAGGCCGCGGTTGGCCAGGTCGTAGATCGCCGGCATGACCTTCTTGCGCGACAGGTCGCCGGTGACGCCGAACAGCACCATCCCGCACGGCCCGGCGATGCGGGGCAGCCGCCGGTCCCGCGGGTCCCGCAGCGGGTTGGTCCAGTCGGCAGGACTCACAGCAGCGCCTGCCGTACGGCATCCAGCGAGCCGGGGCCGTCGAGGTGCAGGCGGAGCACGGGCCGGCCCTTCTCCGCGAGCACCTGCCCGTCGCCCACGGCCTGGGCGATCAGGAACTCGTGGAACGTGAACGGCCGGTCGGGCACGGCGAGGTCGCGCTCGGGCTGACTGGTGACCTGGAGGTAGACGCCGGTGTCCGGGCCGCCCTTGTGGTACTGCCCGGTGGAGTGCAGGAAGCGCGGGCCCCAGCCGAAGGTGACCGGACGCCCGGTGGCGGACGCGATCGTCGTGCGGACGGCGGCCAGGGCGGCGTCGCGGTGCCGGTCGAGGTACGCCTGCACGGCGACGTAGCCGGTCTCGAGGTCGAGCCCCGCCAGCAGCTCGGTGATGGCGTCGTGGACGTTGTCGACGTCGTCGGGCAGCCACCCCGGCGACGCGTAGACGGTGATCGCGCCGTCGGTGAACCGCGGCTCCGGATCGGCGCCGCCGCCATCGAGCAGCCTGCGCGAGGCCGCCTTCGCGCTCTCGACGTCGGGCTGGTCGAAGGGGTTGATGCCGATGATCGCGCCCGCGACGGCGGTGGCGTGCTCCCACAGCAGCAGCTGCGCGCCCAGCGCGGCGTCCACGCTGACCCCCCACCCGGACTTGGTGCGGACGTCGTCGAACAACCACCCGGGGCCGAACGACCCGAGCACCTCGTCGGCGCTGCTCGGGGAGAAGTTCGGGGCGGTCGCCGACTCGACGATCACGGGCAGCACGCCCTTTCCGTTCTTGCCTGTCGACTCGGCGATGAGCTGCTCGGCCCAGTCGCCGAACCCGGCGTACGGAGCGTCGGCGTTGCACAGCACGAGCTTGTCGACACCGGCGAGGTTGGCCACGCCGATCAGGGCCCCCAGGCGCAGGCCGGGGTTGTCGACGGAGTCCCGCTCGAGGTCGGCGCGGATCGCCTCGGCCTCGTCCAGCAGCGCGCTGATGTCGGCTCCGGCCAGCCCGCTCGGCACCAGGCCGAACGCGGTCAGCGCGGAGAACCGGCCGCCCACGCTCGGGTCGGCGCGGAACACCCGGTAGCCCGCCTCGGTGGCCGACTGGTCGAGCGGTGAGCCCGGGTCGGTCACGACCACGATCCGCTCGCGGGCGTCGATGCCGGCGTCGGCGAACGCCTTCTCGTACGCCCGGCGCTGGCTGTCGGTCTCGACGGTGCCGCCGGACTTGGAGGAGACGACGACGACGGTGTGCGCCAGGTCGCGCTCGAGGGCCGCGCGCACGAAGTCGGGGTCGGAGGAGTCGAGCACGTCGAGGTCGACACCGGCGGCGCCGCAGATCACCTCGGGGGCCAGCGACGAGCCGCCCATGCCGCACAGCACGACCCGGGTCAGCTCGGCGCCGTGCAGCTCGTCGCGCAGCGCGGTGATCGCCGCGACGAGTGGCCGGCTGGTGACGGAGAGGTCGACCCAGCCGAGCCGCTTGGCTGACTCCTCCTCGGCGGCCGCACCCCACAGCGTGTGGTCCTTGGCGCCCAGCCTGCTGGCGAACCGGTCGGCCACCAGCTGCTCGACCTGGGCCGCGAAGGCTGCCTCGTCCCGGTAGCCGAAGAACAGCTCGAACCCGCGGCCGGCGACGGTGTTCCAGGCGGTGCCCGCCTCGGGTGAGCTCTCCTGGCTCACGATCGGGCCTTGTCGAGCTGGCCCTGGATGGTGTCGACCAGCTCCTGCCAGGACTTCTCGAACTTCTCGACACCTTCGTTCTCCAGCACGAGCAGCACGTCGTCGAAGTCGATTCCGACATCGGCCAGCCGGGCGAACACGGCCTCTGCGTCGGTGGCCCGGCCGGTCACCTGGTCGCCCTGGACCTCGCCGTGGTCGGCGAAGGCCTCGAGGGTCTTCTCCGGCATCGTGTTGACGGTGTCGGCGACGACGAGGTCGGTGACGTACTTGGTGTCGGGGTAGCGCTCGTCCTTGACCCCGGTCGAGGCCCACAGCGGTCGTTGGGCGTGGGCGCCGGCCTCGCGGAGGGCGGCGAAACGCTCGGAGCCGAAGACCTCCTCGTACGCCGCGTAGGCCAGCCGGGCGTTGGCCACCGCGGCCTCGCCGCGGAGCGCGTCGGCCTCGTCGGTGCCGATGGCGTCGAGCCGCTTGTCGACCTCGGTGTCGACGCGGGAGACGAAGAACGACGCCACGGACTGGATCGACGACAGGTCGACGCCGGCGGCCTTCGCGTCCTCGAGACCGTCGAGGTAGGCGTCCATCACCTTGCGGTAGCGCTCGTTGCTGAAGATGAGGGTGACGTTGACGCTGATGCCCTGGCCGATGGCGGCCCGGATGGCCGGCAGACCTGCCTCGGTGGCGGGGATCTTGACGAGCAGGTTGGGTCGGTCGACGGCGGTCCAGAGGTCCTGGGCCGACTTCACCGTGCCGTCGGTGTCGTGGGCGAGGAACGGGTCGACCTCGATGGAGACCCGGCCGTCCTTCGGGTCGTCCTGGTAGACGGGGAGCAGCAGGTCGCAGGCGTTGCGGACGTCCTCGGTGGTGAGCTCGAACGTCGCCTCCGACACGTCGGCGCCGTCGGCGGCGAGCCGGCGGACCTGGTCGTCGTACCGCTCGCCGTCGGCCAGTGCCGCCGCGAAGATCGTCGGGTTGGTGGTGACCCCGACGACGTTGCGGTCCTTGACCAGGTCGGTGAGGTTCCCCGACTCGATGCGCTCGCGCGACAGGTCGTCGAGCCAGATGGAGACGCCGGCGTCGGCGAGGGCTTGGAGACGTTCGGACATGAGAGTTCCTCTTCTCGGTGGGCCAATCACATGTTTGGGGTCAGCTGGTGGCGACGCGGATGCTGTCCTGGG
>JAICRP010000255.1 GCA_025966445.1 Nocardioides sp. | reverse complement strand
GGGCGATCGCTGCCTCCACCTCGGCCCGGCGCTCGACCAGGACCGTCTCGTCGGCGAGCTCCTGCTCGAGTGCGGTGCGGGCGACAACCAGGTCGGCGGCGAGCAGCCGGGCACGTGCGTCACGGACGTCGGCCTGGACGCCTGCCGCACGGCGGGCCACCTCCGCCTGGCGCCCCAGCGGCTTCAGCTGGCGCCGGATCTCACCGAGCAGGTCGTTGAGGCGGTTGAGGTTGCCGTCGGTGGCGTCGAGCTTGCGGAGCGCCTTCTCCTTGCGCTTGCGGTGCTTGAGGACGCCGGCGGCCTCCTCGATGAAGCCGCGGCGGTCCTCAGGAGTCGCGTGCAGGATCGTGTCGAGCTGGCCCTGCCCGACGATGACGTGCATCTCGCGGCCGATGCCGGAGTCGCTGAGCAGCTCCTGGACGTCGAGCAGCCGGCACGAGGTGCCGTTGATGGCGTACTCGGACCCGCCCGACCGGAACATCGTCCGGCTGATCGTGACCTCGGCGTACTCGATCGGCAGCGCGCCGTCGCTGTTGTCGATGGTGAGCAGCACCTCGGCGCGGCCCAGCGGCGGGCGGCCGGACGTGCCGGCGAAGATGACGTCCTCCATCTTGCCGCCGCGCAGCGACTTCGCGCCCTGCTCGCCCATCACCCACGCGAGCGCGTCGACCACGTTGGACTTGCCGGAGCCGTTCGGGCCGACGATGCACGTGATGCCCGGCTCGAGCTGCAGGGTCGTCGACGAGGCGAAGGACTTGAACCCCTTCAGGGTCAGGCTCTTCAGGTACAACGGAGCTCCTCACGCCGGTCTCGGGACAGACGTCTTCTCGGTGTGCGCGGGGAAGCAGCCCGCCCAGCCTAGTCGCCGACGTCCGCCCTGCCGGAAACCGGCGCGCGTGTGTCGGCCCGCCCGCCGTACCGTCGGCTCATGCCCATGACGAGCTGGATCAAGAGCATCACCGTCGACTGCGAGGACGCCCTCCCGGTCGCCGCCTTCTGGGCCGCGGCCCTCGGCGGCGAGCTCGACGAGGACTCCACGTCGGACAAGGCGTACGTCGAGGCGCCCGGCTGGGGCGGCGTCAACCTGTGGTTCCAGCGGGTGGCGGAGCCCAAGATCGCCAAGAACCGCCTCCACCTCGACCTGCGCGCCCCGGGGAGGGTCCCCGACGAGGTCGCCCGTCTCGAGGCCCTCGGCGCCACCGTCCAGGCCGTCCATGGTGACGACGACACCGCTCTCACCGTGATGCTCGACCCCGGCGGCAACGAGTTCTGCGTCGAGCTCTGATCCGCCCCGCTCGGGGTACTCCCGTGCATTCGGCCGGTCGCGCCCGGCGTGTCGCCGGTCAACTGCACGGGACTACCCCGTTGGCGGCGTCGGAACCACGGGCCGCTCGTCGTCGACGAAGGGGGCCTCGTCGGCGTGGGCGACGTACTTGAGCTGGTTCCAGATCAGCACGACGAAGACCGCGGAGCCGACGAAGGCGAACCAGAAGGGTGCGGTCACGCCCCACTGGCGGGCCAGCAGGCCGCCGATGCCGGCGCCGATCACCAGGCCGCCGTACACGCCGATCAGGTTCACGCTGCCGACCCGGCCCTGGAGCCGCGTGGGGACCGCCCGCTGCCGCACGGTGATCGAGGTCGTGCCCCAGACGAACGCATGGGCGCCGAAGATGAAGAAGATGACCATCGCGACCCAGGGGACGGTCGTGAGGGCGAGCGCCAGGTGGGTCAGTGTCTCGATGACCAGGCCGATCCGCATCAGGTTGCCGAGGCTCACGCGCGCGGTGATCCAGCCGTACGCCAGGATCGCGGTCAGCCCGCCGGCGGCCCCGCACGTCGTCAACAGGCCGAACCCGACCGCTCCCATCCCCAGCCGCACGGTCGCGTAGAGCACCAGGACGGACCACGCCGCGCCGAACGTGATGTTGAAGATGAAGATGGTGAGCACGAGGGTCCGTACGGCGGCGTGGTGCAGCACCCAGCGCACGCCCTCCACGACGTCGTGCCAGACGGGCGGGTGCTCCTCGGTCTCCCGGCCGTGCGGGGGCAGCGCGATGCGCATGACCAGCATCACGCTGACGAGGATCACCACGGCCTGCCCGATGAACGGAACGGCCATCCCCGCGGCGAACAGGGCGGCACCGATCGGCGGCGCGATCATCTGGTTGATGGCGATGAAGCCGACCTGGAGGCGCGAGTTCGCGATCGCGAGGTCGTCACGCCGCACGATCATCGGGAGCAGGGTCCCCGACGTGTTGTCGACGAACACCTCGGCCGTGCCGAGCAGGAACAGGGCGACGAGCACCACCGCGATCGAGACGCTGTCGGTGAGGATCGAGCCGACGATCACCAGCACGACGGCCGCGCGGAGCAGGTCGACGGTGACGATCAGGGTCTTGCGGTCCATCCGGTCGGAGAGGACACCGGCCCACAGGCCGAACACGAACGGCGGGAGCCACTGAGCCAGGGCCGCCAGGGCGACCAGGAACGGGTCGTGCGTCTGTGAGGCGACCAGCAGCGGACCGGCCGCGATGGCGAAGCCGTCCCCGACGTTGCTCACCCACGTCGCGCCGAGCAGCCAGCGGAACGGCGTGCCGAGCCGCGCGGGCGCGACGACCTCGACCGGTGACCTCATGGCCGCAGCAACCTACTTCGCGCGGGCACGTGCGGGCACGCCGATAGACCGGCGGCGACCTCTCAGGTCGCCGTCATCGGTCGCCGGTCAGACCGGCTGCATCTCCTTGAGCTCCTCGGGCTGCAGGTCGAGGAGGGCGACAGCCGCGGCCTGGGCCAGGCGGTCGTTCTCGTCCTGCAGTCGGGCGATGAGCTCTTCCAGGTCACGCACGCGCACACGGAGACGGGTGTTCTCCGACAGGAGGTGGGCGGCGGTCCGCTGGTCGTTCTGGAAGGTGCCGAGCAGCGCCTTGGCCATGTAGTAGAAGCCTTCCGGAATACGGTTGACAGCCCGATGTGAGGGCCGTCTTCAAGGGTGACATCCCCGGCCTCTGTGGTCAATCTCGCGGGGCCACCGATCCGGACCGGCGCTTCCGTGGGACCGGCTGGCAGACGGGGCAGAAGTACGACGACCGGTTCATGAAGGCGACCCGGCGGACCGGGGCTCCGCAGCGGTCGCACGGCCGGCCCTCCTGGCCGTAGGCGTGCAACGAGCGGTCGAAGTAGCCCGACTGACCGTTGACGTTGACGTACAACGCATCGAACGAGGTGCCGCCCTCCCCCAGTGCCGCGACCATCACCTCGCGCGCGTGGTCGAGCACCTCACGGACCTTGGCCGCGGGCAGCCGGTCGCCGCGGCGCTCGCCGTGCACCATCGCGCGCCACAGCGCCTCGTCGGCGTAGATGTTGCCGACACCCGAGACCAGGGTCTGGTCGAGCAGCTGCCGCTTGATGCCGGACGTCCGCTTGCGGACCCGCCGGACGAACGCATCCACGTCGAAGTCGGGGTCGAGCGGGTCCCGGGCGATGTGGGCGATCTCGCGGGGCAGGTCGGCGCCGCCCTCGGAGACGAACAGCCCCCCGAACATCCGCTGGTCGGCGAACCGCAGCTCGGTCCCCTCGAAGCCCTCGCCGCCCAGCGTGAACCGTACCCGGAGGTGCCGGTCGTCGGGCGCGTCGGCCGGCTGGACGAGCATCTGACCGCTCATGCCGAGGTGGCCGAGCACGGCGTCGCCGTTGTCGAGGGCCAGCCAGAAGTACTTGCCGCGGCGCCGAGCGGCCTCCACGCGGCGCCCGGTCAGCGCGGCGGCGAAGCCGGTCGAGCCGCGCGGGTCACGGCGAACGGGCCGTGGGTGCAGCACCTCGACCCGGTCGAGCGTGGCGCCCACGACGTGACGCTCCAGG
>JAICRP010000115.1 GCA_025966445.1 Nocardioides sp. | reverse complement strand
CAGGGTTTCTCCTCAGTCTGATGGGTGGTTCGGGTCGGACAGTGCGGGCTGTGCAACGGCTGTGCAACGTCGGGGCGACAGGACTCGAACCTGCGGTCTCCTGCTCCCAAAGCAGGCGCGCTAGCCACTACGCTACGCCCCGCCAGAAGGCCGCCCGGACGCCGTCCGGGAGCCGCCTGAGAGCGGATGACGGGAATCGAACCCGCGTAGCCAGTTTGGAAGACTGGGGCTCTACCATTGAGCTACATCCGCGCGGCTGTCCGACCCCTTCCCCAGGGGTGAGGAGAAGCCGTACGAGCGGGAGTCATGGTGCCACAGGAGCGTGGTCCGACCCCAACCGGCGACCGGCCCCCGACATGCCTACGGGCGCCGGTGGACCAGCAGCATCGCGCGGTCGTCGTCCTTCGACCCGAGCTTCTCGACCAGCCGGTCGACCCGGTCGGCCTGGCCTCCGTGCAGGGCCTTCTCGGCCTCGCCGATGAGCCGGTCGATGCCCAGCTCGATCTCCCGCTTCGAGGTCTCCACCAGACCGTCGGTGTAGAGCAGCATGGCGTCGCCGGGCCGCATCACCCCGCGCACGCTCTCGAACTCGGCCCCCTCGATCAGCCCGAGGACCGGACCGTCGCTCTGCAGCGCCGACCACCGGCCGCTGCCGGCGGCGAGGTGGACGGCCGGAGGATGTCCGGCGGTCCAGACCTCGAAGTGCCCGCTGGTCAGGTCGAGGGAGAGCTGGACGGCCGTGGCGAACCCCTCGTCCCACTGGTGGCCCAGGAGGTAGGCGTTGGCGGCGGTGAGGAACTCGTGGGGCGGGATGGCGGTGATCAGACCGCCGAACGCCCCGGAGAGCAGCAGCGCCCGTGTGGCCGCCGCGTCGCCCTTGCCCGAGACGTCGACCACCGCGACGTCCAGGCGGCCCTTGGTGGCGGAGGCGACCACGAAGTCACCGGCGAAGAGGGTCCCGCCCGCGGACCGCAGCGCCGTCTCGGCCACCCACTGGTGCGGCAGCTCCGGGAGCCGGCCGTAGCGCTGGATGCGGTCGCGCAGGTCGACCAGCATGGACTCGCCCTTCGCGCCCGCCACGCCGAGGCGCGCCCGGCGGTGCGAAGTGACCAGCACGATGAGGCAGAGCAGCAGGATGATGGAGACGGCGACCCAGGTGCGACGCGTCGGGCTCTCGACGAACGGCAGCGCCACCAGGACAAGGAGCGCCAGGAGTCCCACGAACGGGTACATGTACCGCGGGCTGAGGAAGAGGCTCGCCAGGATCAGCGGTATCACCAGGACGTTGATGGGGACGTAGTCCGAGAAGGCGATGATGCCGACGGTGCAGAGGATCGAGAACGCCACCAGGGCGACCAACGGCCCCTTGGCGGGCGCGCCGGGCTCGTCCAGGGACTTCCAGGCGGCCGAGACGCGGCTGGGCACGCGTGCGGGGACGACGGATCGCGACTTCGGCGCTCCACTCATGGTCGTGATCCCGTCCGGTCGTTGGCGATCACTGTACGGCGCGCGACCGGAAGCGCGGCTGACAATGAGCACACCAGAAGAGATTCCTCCCGACCAGGACCTCGGTGCGCACGCGGGACCCGCAGACGAGGCACGCCTGCCCCGCGCGGCGGTAGACGTAGACCTCGCCGCCGTGGTCGTCCGCGCGCGGCGGGCGTCCCATCGCCTCGGGTGTGTGCTCGGGCCGCACGGTGTCGATCGTCCCGGTCTCCACACCCTCGGCCATCAGCACGACGAGGTCGTCCCACATCGCGCGCCACTGCCCGACGCGCAGGGTGCGGCCCGGGCGCAGGGGGTGCATACGGTGCCGGAACAGCACCTCGGCGCGGTAGACGTTGCCCACCCCTGCCAGGACCTCCTGGTCCATCAGCAGGTCACCGATGGGCCGCTGGCTCCGGCTGATCCGCGCCCAGGCGCGCATCGGGTCGGCGTCCGGGCGCAACGGGTCCGGCCCCAGCCGGGCGATCAGCTCGTCGCGTCGGGCCGTGGTCACCAGGTCGCAGACGATCGCGCCGCGCAGGTCGGCGTACGCCGCGGGCGTACCGCCGGCGGTCGCCAGTCGGAGGCGGACCTGACCGACCGGCAGGGGTACCTCGGCGACGTCGCGGTGCACGTCGAGCCGGCCGATGAGGCCGAGGTGGATGTGGACCACCCGCTCCCCGGCGAGCTCGCAGAACAGGTGCTTGCCGGCGGCCTCCGCATCGAGCAGCACCGATCCGTCCACGAGCGCCGCCGACTCCGCGAACCGCCCCTGCGGGCTCGACACGCGGACGCGCCGCCCGCCGAACGCGGACCCGACCTCGTGCGCCAGCCGGTGGAGGGTGTGCCCCTCAGGCATGAGCCGACGGTGTCGGCGGCAGCGGCGGCAGCTCACCGGTGCGCTCGTAGTCGACCAGCATGCCGATCCGGCGGGCGTGCCGCTCCTCCTCGCTGAAGGGCGTGGCCAGGAACACCTCCACGAAGCGCGTCAGCTCCTCGACCGTGTGCATCCGCCCGCCGACCGCGACCACCTGCGCGTCGTTGTGCTGGCGCGCGAGGGCGGCCGTCTCCTCCGACCAGACGAGCGCGCAGCGGATGCCGGCCACCTTGTTGGCGGCCATCTGCTCGCCGTTGCCGGAGCCGCCGATGACCACACCCAGGCTGCCCGGCTCGGCGGCCACGGCCTCGGCTGCCCGGAGGCAGTAGACGGGATAGTCGTCGAGCGCGTCGTAGACGAAGGGACCGTGGTCGACGGGCTCGTAGCCGTGCTCGGTCAGCCAGGCCGTCAGATGGGCCTTGAGGTCGAGACCGGCGTGGTCGCAGCCCAGGTGCACGCGCATGGCCAGGGAGTCTAGAGAGACCCCCGGCCGCGGACTCAGCTGGAGCCACCCTGGCACAGCTCGAGCGCCTTGGACGTCACCGTGGGCGGCAGTCCCCCGCCGTACTTGCCTTGCTCCTTCAGTCGATCGGGGTCAGTCGATCGGGGTCAGTCGATCGAGGTCATCACCCACTCGAAGTTGCCTCGCACCTCGTCGGTCGGCGACGGCGTGCAGCTGCCGAAGAACTCGTAGGTCACACGCGTGACGGCGTTGCTCGTCATCCGCCGGGCCGAGCCGACGAAGGGACCGAGCGAGTAGTGCCACGTCGCTCGTGCCGCGGACTCCTGGATCGGCATCACCTGCCCGGTGTCCCGGTCCACGCACGCACGCTTCTTGTCCCGTTCTGTGCTCTCGGGTCGAGTCACGCGAAGCTTCTCGCCGTCCCAGGTGAACGGGAACTCGCGGCCGCTCGAGCTCAGGATGCTGCCGCTGCACTGGGCGTCGGAGCAGGTCGCCGCGGGGAAGGTCCATGTCGCCGGGTCGCTCTTGCCCTTGTTCGGTCGGGACGTGCCGTCGCGTTGGGTGAGGGTGCGGTTGAAGATCACCAGCTGCCACTCCCCACTGGGCTGCGACTCGGCGAGCACCTCGGCCGGCGTCGGCTCACGAGGCGAGGCCGTCGGGGACGGGTTGTCGTCGACGGAGGCTGCACGGTCGGCCTCGGCAGCGTCTCCGCCGCGGAACACGAGGAAGGCGATCAGGCCCAGCAGGGCCGCGCCGGCGACGGCAGCCAGCAGTCGTGGCCGTAGCGACGTGGTCGGCAGCCTCGTGGCTTCGTCCACGCGTGACTTCGCATCGTCTGCGTGCGCCACCTGACGGGCAGCCCCGACCGACACGCCGGCAGACCCGCGCGTCTCCTCCCAGGACATGGCGGTTCAGCCCGAGGTGGACGGACCGGCGGAGTCGTCCGGCTCGCCGTTGCGCTGCTTCCACTTCTCGGTGGCGCTGACGATCCCGGCGTCGGCGCCCTTGTCGATCACCTTGTCCTTCACGGTGTCGGCGGCCTCCTCGAAGACCGCCGTGACCTGCGTCCCGGTTCCGGCGACGACCGCACCCGTGCCCGCGGCCAGCAGCTCGTCGGACGACACGTTGCCCTTTTCCCCCATGTGACTCTCCCCCCGAAGAGTGTGATGTGGCGCACAATGTCGCCTGGGACGTCAAGGTGTGTCAACGCCCACCGAAGGGTGGTCCAGAACACCCCTAGGGAGGGAGTGACCCATGCGGTGGAGGATCGACCTGGGGTCCATGCCCGCTCCGCCTCGGGTCGGCGTGGAGCATGAGTACGGCGTGTGGTCGGGGTCCTCACAGGTCGACTTCCGGCCGCTGCTGCCGGTCGTCGCCGGCGGTCTGCGCGCCCTCGACCCTGGCGACCCCCGTGCGCGCCGACTCCCGTCGGGCGTGATGCTGACGGCCGACGGCCGCGAGGCCGAGCTGGCCACCCCGCCGTTGCCCTGGGGCGAGGGCGCACCCGAGGCGCTCGACGCGTTGCTGGCCACCGAGCGCAGTGTCCTCGCGGCGCGAGCGGCCGAGGCCGGCGCCGCCGACCGGTTGACGGGCTTCTCCACCCACGTCAACGTCACCGTCCCGGACGCCCTGGCGGTCGATGTCGGCCGGCAGTTCGTCCGGCACTGCGGGCTGGCGACCGTGCTGGTCGCCGAGCCCTCGTCGAGCGCCGGGGTGCTGGTCCGGCCGCGCCGGGGGCGGCTGGAGGTCGGCGGAGAGTACACCGAGGGTGAGCACCTGCTGGCGTTGGTGACCTTCGCCGGTTCCGCGGTCGGGGCCCTGCTGGCACAGGCTCCCGCGCCACCCACGCCGGTGCCCGCCGAGGTGCCGGCGCGGGAGAAGTTCGGCTGGTTCCTCCCACCGGAGGGCCCGTACGCCGAGCTGTTGGCCGGAGGCCGCGCAGCGGGTGGTGATCTGCTCGAGGAGGTGTGGGCCTGGGCGCGTCCCGCGTGCCTCGGCGCCGGGGTCGACCCGGCGCCGGTCGACCGGCTCGTCGCGGGCGCCCCGCTGCGCCTGGAGGACCGGGACGCCCCGGCCGATGTCTGCACGGTCGGCGTCGGCCACGAAGGGGCGTCGGCGGACCGGCTCACCGGCCCACGTCGACTCGCCGGCGGCGTCGAGGCGGAGACCCTCTGGTTGACCTGGCAGCACGTGGTCTGGGTGTTCCGCGAAGGCAGCCGCGAGCTGCACGCGGTGCTCCCGGTCGACCAGGAGAAGGAGTTCCTGGAGCGCCTGGACGCCGGTGCCTACGACGACGTGGTGCGCCGCGAGCTGCGACGACGGACGGGGGCCCGGCGACGCCTGCTGGTGCACGCGCAGCTCGAGGGCGCCGCCTGGTGGCACGTCGTGCGCCCTGGCGCGCTGGTGCCGGCCGAGCGGACACCCAACGGGGAGCCGCCCCGTGTCTCCTACCGACGCGTGGCTCGCCAGCTGCGAGCCGCCTCCGCGAGGTAGGCCGCCACGGCCAGCATCGTGGGCTCCGCGGCGTCGAACTCCAGGTGGCGGTAGTAGCCGTGGATCTGCCCCAGGCACCGGAACCCGGCGACCCGGACCCCCGCCTCGGCCAGGCGCAGCACGAGCTCCTCCCCCTCGTCGCGCAGCGGGTCGTGCTCGGCCGTGACCACCAGCGTCGGCGGGAGGTCGCCGAGGCGGCCGGACAGCAACGGGGCGAGGTCCGGGTCGTCGCGGTCGGCGGACGTGGCGGCGTACTGGTCCCAGTACCAGGCCGCCTCGTCGGGGGAGAACCCGTCGGCGTGGGTGAGGTACGACCCGAAGCCTGCGGTCGGGTCGAGGAAGGGGTAGACGAGGGCGAGCGCGGCGACGCGCTCGGGCCGCCGCAGAGCCGCCACCAGGGCCAGGTTGCCGCCTGCCGAGTCGCCGTGCAAGAGCAAGGGGCCGGCCAGCTCCGGTCGGGTCGCCACCCACTCGAGGGCGGTGTCCACGTCGTCGGGCGCCGCCGGGAACCGGTGCTCGGGCGCGCAGCGGTAGTCCACGCTGAGCACCCGCAGCCCGGAGCGGTTGGCCAGGCGCCGGCAGAGCGGGTCGTGCACCTCGACGTCGTGGAACACGAACCCGCCGCCGTGCAGGTGCACGACGAGACCACGGAGAGCCCCGGCGGGCGTGTAGAGCCGGGCCGGCACGCCGTCCGCGTCGACGTCCTCGACCGTCGCGACCTCCTCCCGCTCGGAGACGAGGGCCTCGGCCCGGTTCGCCGCGCGGGCGGCGGCGATGTCGTAGCCCGGCGTGGAGTACGGCGTCGCGGCCGCCGACTCCTCCGCCGCCCGGCGGGCCCGTGGATGCAGTGCCATGGCCCCGATTGTCGGGCAGCCGGCCATCCGGCCGGGCCGTAGGCTCACGGCGTGGTCCGGGTCAGGCGCCTCGCCGCTGTCGTCCTCGCGATCCTGGGCCTGCTCGTCGGTTGCAGCAGCGACGAGGGGAGCGAGCCGCCTGGCGACCCCGTTGCGGCGAGCTCACCGGGCACAGCGGGCGGTGACGACGAGCGCTACCAGCCCACCGACGAGGACCGCGAGGAGATCCGGACGCTCCTGAAGACGCGGGCGAACGCGCTCGAGCGAGGCGACCGCCAGGCGTTCCTGGCGACCGTCGACCCGGCCGACGACGAGCTCGTGAAGCAGCAGACCACGCTCTTCGACAACCTCCAGCTGCTGCCGGTCGAGTCGGTCTCCTACAGCGTCGACGACGGCGCGGGGTACCCCACCGCGAGGGTCGAGGGGGGCGACCCCGTCTTCCGCCCCGAGGTGATCGAGCTGGTCGAGCTCGACGTCGACACCCGGCCGGTGAGCAACACCCTGGAGGACACGTTCGTGCGGCGCGACGAGGGCTGGCTGCTCGGCGCGGAGAGCGTCCCGGGGAGGTACCGCGACGACGACGAGCCGCAGTCGAGGCCGTGGGCGGGGTCGGTGCCGATCGCGGTCGCCCGATCGGGCCGCCTGCTGGTGGTCACCGACCGTGACGGCGACGTGGCACCCCAGCCGCTCGCCGACGACATCGCCGACGACATCCGGTTCGACGCCGAGGCGCTGGGGATCGCGCCGTCGTACGACGTCCTGGTCGACGCCACCACCGTCGGCGACGCGCACCAGATGAACAGTGTCGACGACGCGGAGGCCGCCGCGGTGACGTTCCCGGTCGTCTCGTTCAGCACGGACAGGGGTGGCCGGCAGGCCGGGATGCGGATCAAGGTCAACCCGGACGAGGCGGCCCGGGTCGCCGCTGACGACCAGGTGATGCGCCACGAGCTGGCGCACTTCCTGACGCTCGAGCGGCTGGCCGGCGCGCCGACGTGGGTGAAGGAGGGCTTGGCCGAGTGGACCTCGACGGCCCCGGCCACCCTCGGCGACCTGGTCGTGGAAGGCGACGCCTACGAGCACGTCATGGACGTCCAGCGGCGGCTGCCCACCGGGGGACGCTGGGGCCTCGACCCGAAGGCTGACTACCTGATCGGCCGCGCGGCCGTCACCCACCTCGTGGAGGAGTACGGCCCCGAGGAGGTGCTCGCGCTCGGTGCGGCCTACCGCCGGATCGCCGGCGACGACCCGGACGAGAAGACCGACCGCGTGCTCCGTCGGGAGCTGGGCATCAGCGAGGCTGCCCTCGTCGCCGCCACCTGGGCCGAGCTGGGGACGCTGCACCGGGGGTAGGCCAGGGGTAGGCCAGGCGTAGAGGTCAGTACCCCACCCGCAACACCTGGCCGGTGGCGTCGCCCTCGATGGCCTCGACGTACGCCTGGGCGGCCTCGGCGACGGGGATCGGCGTGGCGCCGGCGAACATCGAGCCGTAGGCGTCCCACGCCTCCTCGAAGACCGTCGCGCTGACCGCGTTGACGCGAATGCCGCGGGGGAGCTCGATGGCGGCCGACCGGACGAAGGCGTCGATGCCGCCGTCGACGGTCGACGCGACGGCGCCGGTGAGGACCGGCTCGACCGAGAGGATCCCCGACACCAGCGTGAACGAACCGCCGTCCGCGACGTGCGGCAGGCCCAGCCGCACCAGCTCGACCTGCCCCAGCAGCTTGTCCCGCACCCCGGCGAGCCACTGGTCCGAGGACAGCTCGGCCAGCGGGCCGTACGGCGTCTTGCCCGCCGTGCACACGACGGCGTCGACCTGGCCGACCGAGGCGTAGAGGCCGGCGATGGAGGCGGAGTTGGTGAGGTCGACGAAGCGCTCCCCCGACCGCGAGGCCGCCACCACCTCGTGGCGGTCGCCCAGCGCGGCGACGACGGCCGAGCCGAGGCGGCCCGAGGCACCGACCACCAGCACCCTCACGACGCGGCCAACCGGGAGCGCTCCTCCTCGACCACGGAGGGGTCGAGCTTGGTGAAGATCGGCGTCGGCTTCTCGACCGTGGCACCGACGGTCACCGGCCGGGACTCCCAGCGCGGCGTCCGCGAGTACTCGCCGGTGATCACCGGGTAGGTCAGCAGCCCGGCCCCCTGGTCGGGGTCGAGCTCCTCGACGTACTCGATCCGCGGCATCGGCTGGAACTCGCCCTTGCCGCCGAGCGCCTGCCACACCTTGGTGGACGAGTGCGGCAGGAACGGCGAGAGCATCGTGTTGCAGTCGAGCACGCACTGGGCCGCGACGTGCAGCACGGTGCCGAGCCGCGCGCGCTCGCCGTCGCCCTTCATCTTGTAGGGCTCGGTGGCGGTCACGTACTTGTTCACCTCGCCCACCACTCGCATCGCCTCGGCGATGGCGGCGCGCTGACGGTGCCGGCCGACCAGGTCGCCCACGGCATCGAACCCGGCGCGGACGGCGGCGAGCACGGCCTCGTCCACCTGCTCGAGCTCACCGCGGGGCGGGACCTCGCCGAAGCTCTTGGCGATCATGGTGGCGGTCCGGTTCACGAGGTTGCCCCAACCGGCGACCAGCTCGGAGTTGGTGCGCTGCACGAACTCGGCCCAGGTGAAGTCGGCGTCGGAGGTCTCCGGCCCGGCCGCGCAGATGAAGTAGCGCAGCGCGTCCGGCTGGTACCTCGCCAGCATGTCGCCGACCAGGATCACGTGACCGCGGCTGGTGGAGAACTGCTTGCTCTCCATCGTCATGAACTCGCTGGAGACGACCTCGGTGGGCAGGTTCAGCCGCCCGTACTCCCCCGGCTCGCCCCCGCGTGACCCCTCGCCGTTGTAGGCCAGCAGCTCTGCCGGCCAGATCTGGGCGTGGAAGACGATGTTGTCCTTGCCCATGAAGTAGTACGACAGCGCCTCGGGGTCGTTCCACCACTCGCGCCAACGCTCCGGGTCGCCGGTTCGCCGGGCCCACTCGACCGACGCCGACAGGTAGCCGATCACCGCGTCGAACCAGACGTACAGCCGCTTGGACGGCTGCTCGCGCCAGCCCTCGATCGGCACCGGGATGCCCCAGT